>NZ_JAHBBD010000012.1 GCF_019331775.1 Bifidobacterium phasiani | reverse complement strand
ACGGGCAGTCCACCGGACCGCCCGCCAACGGCTCGGCCCAGTCCAACCCGGACCGAGTACCCTTCGCGGCCTCGGCGGCCGCTCACCTCGCCTACGGGCAGTCCACCGGACCGCCCGCCAACGGCTCGGCCCAGTCCAACCCGGACCGAGTACCCTTCGCGGCCTCGGCGGCCGCTCACCTCGCCTACGGGCAGTCCACCGGACCGCCCGCCAACGGCTCAGCCCACTCCAACCCGGACCGAGTACCCTTCGCGGCCTCGGCGGCCGCTCACCTCGCCTACGGGCAGTCCACCGGACCGCCCGCCAACGGCTCAGCCCACTCCAACCTGGACTGAGTACCCTTCGCGTCCGAACCGAATCGGCCCGGCCGCGAGACGTCAGGACACGGCGATCGTGGTCAGCAGCGCGGCATGGTCGGAGCCGTCGATGTCGACGACCTCGCACCGGCCGGTCGCGATGCCCCGGTCCACCACGACGTGGTCGATGCCGGCGAAGCGCGGCACCCACGGGCGGTCGGCCGGCCAGGTGAACGCGAGGCCCTGCCCGGACTGCATCACCGCGTCCGCGAACCGGTCGCCGAGGAAGTCGCGGAACGGCGCGTGGTCGACGGTCGCGTTGAAGTCGCCCATGAACACGTAGCGCGTGTCGGTGTCGGCCCTCATCAGCGCCAGGTCGTCCAGCGACCGCTTCCACATGTCCCAGTAGCCGGGCACCGGGGCCGTGGTGTGCACGGACACGAAGCGCACCGCCGCGTCGCCGAGCATCACGGTGCCGCCCGGCATGAACGACGAGACGGCGTTCACGTCGTCGGCGGACGGATCGATCAGCGGCGAGGCCGACCAGATGCCGTTGCCGAACACGCCGTCGGAGGACGACACCTGCGCGTAGGGCAGATAGTCGCCGATCCCGGCCTCATTGAGCGCCTGCACGAACGCGTCCGTCGTCTCCTGCAGCGCCAGCACCTCGACGCGCTCGCCGCGCACCGTCTCGACGATCCGCGCGGGGTCCGCGTCGCCGCGGTACACGTTGAGCGTCATCACCCGGGCGTAGCGGTCGGTGATGTCCGCGGCCGGCTCGGCCATCGCGGCGAGGGCCGCGTCGGGTAGCTGCCGGCGCGCGACGAAGAAGGGGTACTGCCACCAGACCTGCAGCCCGATGCACGCCACGGCCAGCAGCGCCACGATCCAGCGGCGCGATGCCAGCGCGCACGCCAGCGACAGCACGGCCGGGATCACGAACCACGGCGTGGCGGACACCACGACCGGCACGTACGGCAGCGCCTGAAGCCCGGCCGGCAGCGCCCGCGCCGCCACGCCGACCAGCGCCACCAGCGCGAACACCCCCGCCAGCACCCGCAGCAGGGTGCGCCACGCACCCGTGCGATTAGTACGTCGAGTCGAGGAACGGCGCGCGCCGTTCGCCTGAGCTGATGCCATCACGTCCTCCCATCCGATCCCTCAGACCATACCGTACCGGCGGGCGGCGCGGCCATCATCCCCGCGAATCATTCCGTTTCCCTTACGCGGCCGGACGCAGGCATGGCGGCGGCCCGCGACCGTCCTGGGACGGGCCGCGGGCCGCCGTCGTTGGGGCCGGAGCCACGCCCGGCGCGGGCCGGACTACAGGCCGACCACCCTGACGCGCTCCCCGACGGGCACGACCGTCTTCTCGCCGGCGGGCTCGACGACGTCGCCGAAGGGCATCTGGGCGATCAGGCGCCACTGCCGGGGCAGCGCGAACTCCTCGCGCACGGCCTCGTCGATCAGCGGGTTGTAGTGCTGCACGTTGGCCCCCAGGCCCGCCTCGGACAGCGCGGTCCACACGGCCAGCTGCAGCATGCCGTTGGCCTGCTCCGCCCAGACCGGGAAGTTGTCCGCGTACGTCGGGAACCGGGCGGCCAGGTCGTCGGTGACGGCGGTGTCGTCGAAGTACAGCACCGTGCCGTGCGCGGCGTCGAATCCGGCGATCTTCTCCACGGTCCTGCGGAACGCCTCGTCGTCGGACACGACCTTGCGCAGCGACGCGAGCACGATGCTCCACAGGTGGTGGTGGGCCTGGCCGAACAGCACCACCGCGCGCTGGGACTGGGAGTTGAACGCGCTGGGCACCTGCACGGCGACGCGCTCGACCAGATCCACGATCTCCCGGTCGGCGAGCTTCGACGTGCCGGCGAGCGCGTACCGCGAGCGCCGGGACTCCAGCGCGTTGACGAAATCGGACATGATGGCCTCCTAACCATGGGCTGCGACGGCGATCGATGGCGGCGCCCCGTCTCGGGCCGCCGCGCGGCCCCGGGGTCGCCCGCCGTCTTGCGCACCACGTTACCGTCGCCGGACTCGGCGGCGCCTTGATGTTCACCGCAGGAATACTGTGAGCTGCATCACCGTGCCGCCGCGCGCCGGAACGCGGCGCAAGGGGCGCGCACCCGGCGACGCCCGCGCGGGGCCATGCCGGTTTCCCGGCCCCTGCGCCGGGCCGGTACGGCGCAGGGGCCGGCGCGTACGGTCCATGGCGCGACACGGCCGGCCCCGCTGTGACATACCTCACATATGCCGCGCATGGCGACGCCGGCCGCGCGCATCCCGATCCGCCCGCGGGGCCCGGCGACGGGGACGGCGGCGAGCCCGGATCGCCGTTGCCGCAGGCCGCGTGAACGCCACGCATACGCCGCGTCCACGCCACACGGATCGGGGGCCGTCCGCGCCCGCGAGCCCCGCGCCGATTCCTCTGTGAGAGGAATGCCGATGCGCCGAACCATGTGCTACCGTGGCACCCATGAATTTCGTGCTCTGTTGTTGTCGCTGAACGCCGCACCCGCGCCGGGTGCCCGACCGTGGTGTGTCACGGACGTGCACGGCCCGCGTTCAGTCGATTCATAGCATGCAGAGCCTCAGGCCGCCGCGTCATCGCGGCGACGTCACGGCGAATCGCCGATATGGATCTTCCCCGCCCGTTGTGCCGCAGGCGCATGATGCGCCCCGCCGAACGCACCGGTCACCCGGCGCGGATTCGTTCCCGCACACAGCCAATGTCATCGATTCATCGTCCCAATCCATCCATCGACCTCATGTAAGGAAGATCATGCCATCGCAATTCATCGACTGGGCCGCCCTGGCGGCCGCCGTCATCGCCTTCGCCGCGCTGTGGTACCTCAAACGCACCCGCACCGCCGGATTCGGCCTGCGCGTCATCATCGCCACCGTGCTCGGCATCGCGCTCGGCCTGGTCGCCCAGGGCCACACGCAGTACGTCGCGGTCTTCGGCGCGATCTGGTCGCAGGTCATCGCCGCGCTCGTCGTGCCGCTGCTGCTGTTCAGCGTGTTCTCCAGCGTCACCAACCTCGGCGATTCGCTGCGGCTGCGCGGCATGGCGGCCAAGACCGTCGTGTTCCTGCTGCTCAACACGCTCACCGCATCGCTGCTCACCCTGGGCCTGGCCAGCGCCTTCCGCATCGGCGTCGGATTCCAGTTCACGATGCCCACCGACTACCAGCAGCGCGAGGTGCCCGGCGTCATCGACACGATCATCAACCTGTTCCCCTCCAACCTGATGGCGAACTGGTCGGCCAACCAGGTCGTGCCGGTGGTGCTGTTCTCGCTGCTCGCCGCCATCGCCTACACGGCCGTGGCCGCCACCGACTCCGGCCGCGAGACGGTCAGGCCGTTCAAGGCCGTCATCGACGCCGGCGACGCCGTGCTTTCCAAGGCCACGCAGATCATCGTCGGCTTCACCCCGTACGCCGTGCTCTCCCTGATCGCCTCCGCGGTCGGCTACAACGACATCCTGACGCTGCTGCCGCTGCTCGCCGTGCTCGGCGTCGCCTACCTGTCGATGGCGATCCAGATGTTCGTCGTCCAGCCGCTGATCCTGACCGCCGCGACCCGCCTCAGCCCGCTGCGATTCTTCCGCATGTTCTGGCCGGCCGGCATGGTGGCCTTCACCTCGGAGAGCAGCATCGGCACGATCCCGGTCACGGTGCGCCAGCTGCGCTCCGCCGGCGTGCCGGAGGACACCGCCGCGTTCGTGGCCGGACTCGGCGCCAACCTGGGCATGCCGGGCTGCGCGGGCATGTGGCCGACGCTGCTCGCGGTGTTCGCCATCAACGCGCAGGGGCTCGACTACACGCCGTGGCAGTACCTCATGATCGTCGTCCTGACGCTGCTGGTGTCGATCGGCACCGTCGGCGTGCCGGGCACGGCGACCATCACCGCCACCTCGCTGTTCGCGGCCGCCGGGCTGCCCATCCCCTTCATCGCCATCGCCCAGCCGATCTCGCAGATCGTCGACATGGGCCGCACCGCGCTGAACGTGGCCGGCGCCGCCAACACCGCCGTGATCGTCGCGGCGAGCGAGCGCCAGCTCGACCTCGACGCCTACCGCGGCGTCGCCGGGGCGGTCGGCGGGAACGCCGACGACCGTTCCCCCGCCGATTCCGACCAGGACGGCACGGACACCGCCGAGGCCCCGGTCCAAGGCGATGCGGCGCCCGCCGCGCCGGTGCCGGCCGCATCGGGCGTGCCGCAGCTGCACCTGGCCCGCGCCGTCGAGCAGGACGACGAGATGTGCGGCATCGGACTGCCGGGCCGCGGCTGAGCGCGGCCGCCATCGGCCCGACGCCCCATCCGCCCGTGGCGCGCCGGCCGGCCCACCTCCGCACGGATACCGGCCGGCACCGCTCCCGGCGCGCCACCGCGATCGCCGCGTAGGAACCCTGCGGTTCCCGCGCGGCGATCGCCGTATCCGGCGCCCCTCACCTGCCGCCCCTCACCTGCCGGCCCGCGCCGCCCGGCGCCTCCGGTTCCATGGGCATCCTCTTCGCAGCCACTCGCCCCGGCCCCATGCCGCCCGGCGGCGCGATGCACATGACGCGCCGCCCGCCGGTGTTCCATTCCGCCGGGTCAGGCTGTATAATGACTCTTTGCGCCCGGGTAGCTCAGTGGATAGAGCACCGCTCTCCTAAAGCGGGTGTCGCGCGTTCGAATCGCGTCTCGGGCACCACGAACCCTTGGAATCACCGCGTTCCAAGGGTTTTTCGCTATCGGCGGGGATCCTCCGGCCGCTCCGGCCGCTCCGGCCCCTCCGCGCCGCGCGGGTCCCGCGGCTCCCCATCGGCCTGCGCCCCGGCGCCGGTGATCTCGCCATACAGCCGCTCCAGCCGCTCCCGGCGGGTCGCCTTGGCGAGCTCGCACTCCCACACGACGATGACGCGCCACCCCATGGCCTCCAGTTCGGCGTGCTGCCGCCGGTCGCGCTCCCGGTTGCGCAGCAGCTTCGCCGACCAGAACTCGACGTTCGACTTGGGCATCGCGTGCTTGGCGCAGTCCTCGTGCATATGCCAGAAGCAGCCGTTGACGAACACCACCGCGTGCCATTTGGGCAGCACGACGTCGGGGTGCCCCGGGTAGCGACGGTCGTTCTTGCGGAACCGCAGGCCTCGGGAGAACAGGTAGCGCCGCACCATCACCTCGATCGAGGTGTCCTTGCCGCGGATGTGCGACATCGTGTAGCTGCGCGTGCCCCGCTCGTACTTCTCCTCGCGGGCGGCGCGACGGGTGCCGCTCCGGCCCGCCGCCGGCCGGCGCGCCGACTTGCCGGAGGACGCGCGCGTCGCCCCGGCCGGGGCCGAGCCGACTCCGGGCGTGGGGGTGGCGTCGGTCGTACCGTCGGAATCGTCGCGCTGCATGGTCACGCCACCATTATCGCATCGCCGCCGCCGGCGCCCCGGCACCCCCGTGCGGCCGCGGCCCCGCCGGCGGATCCGCCCGGCCTGCGCGTAGACTGGGAGCCACGGCCGGCCGCGACGGATGCGGCCGGCGACGACAGGGTTCCAAGGAGGAACGATGAGCAGACTCAACGGTCGGCGCGCCCAGGCCGAGGCCGAACATCTCAAGGTGAACGTGGCGATTCTCGGAGCCGGGCGCATCGCCCACTCGATGGCGTCCACGCTGGTCGCGATGGCGGGCGACCCGCGCTACCGCGACCTCGTCGCGCCGTACGCGGTCGCCGCGCGCGACGGCGGACGCGCCGCGGAGTTCGCCGCGAGGTACGGATTCCCGGTCTCGTACGGGTCGTACGAGGAGCTGCTCGCCGACCCGCTGGTCGACCTGGTGTACATCGCCACGCCGCACAGCCTGCACGCCGAGCAGGGCGTCATGTGCCTGGAGGCCGGCAAGAACGTGCTGGTCGAGAAGTCCTTCACCGCGAACGCGGCGCAGGCCCGCGAGCTGCTGGACGCGGCGCGGCGGACCGGGCTGCTGTGCACCGAGGCCATCTGGACGCGCTACATGCCCTCGCGCGCGATGATCGACGACATCGTGGCCTCGGGCGTCATCGGCGAGGTCAAGGCGGTGAACGCCAACCTGTGCTACCCGGTGTCGGGCAAGGCGCGCATGACCGACCCGGCGCTGGCCGGCGGCGCGCTGCTCGACGTCGGCGTATACCCGCTGAACTTCATCGACATGGTGCTCGGCCCGCGGCCGATCGCCGGGATCGATGCCACGATGGTGCCGTACGAGACCGGCGTGGACGCGCATGATTCGATCACGATCCGCTACGAGGACGGCACGATGGCCGCCGCGCAGGCCTCGATGCTGGTGTCGTCCGACCGCGGCGGCTACGTCTGGGGCACGGAGGGCTACATCGTGTGCCGGAACATCAACAACGTGGAGGGCATCGACGTGTTCGACGCGGACCACAAGCTGGCGGCCCACCACGACGTGCCCGCGCAGCTCACCGGCTACGAGTACCAGGTGGCCGACGCCGCGAACGCGATCCTCGACGGCCTGACCGAATGCGCGGCCATGCCGCACGCGGACACGCTGCGCATCATGGAGCTGATGGACTCGATCCGCGGCCAGTGGGGTCTGTCGTACCCGTTCGAGTGAGCGGCGGCCGCCAAGGCCCGGTTCACGGGATCCGCGCCGCGCATCCTGTGAACCGGACGGCACGGCATCGCACATGAACGAACATCAGCCAACGGCGGCATTCCGCCGTTCGGTACGGAAAACGAACAAAGGGCCGGTTCACAGGATCATCTCGCCCGATCCCGTGAACCGGCCCTTCGCCATACCTCGCCGTCCGACGGAGCCACGGCCCCGACCGACGCTCAGCGCCGGAGCGCCCTGACCTCGCAGGCCGCCTCGCCGTCCAGTTCGAACACGCCGTGGTCGCGCGGATCGTAGGCGAGCATGGCGCCGGCCTGCTCGCCGTCGTTGACGAACACCTCGATGACGCCGCGGTCGTAGAAGACCTCGACGCGCTCGACCCTGTCCACGCGCGCCTCGCACACGACGCCGTCGCTGGACGCGCCCCGGCTGACGCACCGCACGATCCCGTTGCGGCAGGTCATGCGCCAGGACGCCTCGCCGGTGTCGCACAGCGTCGCTTCGAAGTCGCCGTCGGGGCGGATGTCCGCGTAGTAGGCGTTGCCGGGAACCCGCCAGATGCCGCCGTCGCCGGCCTCGATGCGCTCGCCGACCAGCCGGTCGTACACCTCGGCGACGGGCCGGGCGACCAGCCGGCCGTCGCGCACATGCAGCTCGCGCGGCAGCGACATCGCGCCGTTGGCGCGCCCCTTGGCCTCGCGGCGCACGCCGCACCAGTCGGCCAGCCAGCCGATGCAGATGCGCCGGCCGTCGTCGTCGCGGAAGGACTGGACCGCATAGAAGCAGTCGCCGAAGTCGACCCAGCCGGAGCGCGCGACGGTCATGCGGTCGCCGTCAACGGCGCCGACGTACCAGCGGATCGGCTGGAAGGCGCCGCCCTCGGTGCGCACATGCATGATCGCGCCGACGACCACGTCGGCGCCGTCGAGCGGGAAGGCGTCGGGGCATTCGAAGGTGCGCCCGATCTGGTAGCCGCGCTCGACCAGCAGCGGCCCGGCGTACTCCCAGGCGTCGTCGCGCAGCTCCGGCGTGGCGTTGCGGTAGACGACGACCGCCGGGATGTGCGCCATGTCGGCCCGCTCCTCGCCGGCGGCGCCGTCGGCGCGCGTGGTGAACCAGCCGCCCTCGTGGTCGGCGGAGACGCCCGGGGCAGGCGCCTCGGGCACGGCCGAGGACTCCAGGAACGTGGCGACGGCCATCACCGCGCCGCCGTCGAAGCCGGTCTCGACCTTGGGGTCGCGGAAGTCGAAGCCGACATGCTCGTCGGGGCGGTCGACGATGCGGGTCTCGGGCCCCGGGACCAGGCCGTCGGCGCTGGTCAGCGTGCTCTGGTACTCCAGGGCCACCTCGTTGTCCCTGCGTGCGCTGTGCCGGGTCAGGTAGAAGCGGATCGCCGCGGCGTCGTCGCCCGGGCACGGCCGGCCCTCGGCGTCCACGGTGACGGCCGAGCCGGAGAACGCGCCGCCGGCCGTGTTGCGGTCGGCGTGCAGCTCGCGCTGCGGCTCCAGGAACACCGGCAGGTGCGTCCAGTGGACCAGGTCGCGGCTGACGGCGTGCCCCCAGTGCATGTTGTCCCAGCCCCAGCCGTAGGGGTTGAACTGGTAGTACATGTGGTAGCGGCCCTGGAAGCGGCACAGGCCGTTGGGGTCGTTCATCCAGTGCTCCGGCGGCTCGTAGTGCACGGCCGCGCGGCAGGGGGCGGGCGTCGCGTCCGCGCCGTCGCCGGCGGTGACGGCGCCGGTCTCGCCGTCGAGCACGCGGATGCCGCGGTCGAGGATGTCATCGCCGCCCATCAGATACACGTACGGCAGCATGGCCGCGGAACCTTCCAGCGTGTAGCGTTCCGCCGGCGCGATGTCGAACGTGATCCGCTGACGGAAGAGGTCGGCGTCCATGACGCGTTCCTGGACGCCTCCCCGGGAATCGGTCAGGCGCAGGGTCGGGGCGCCCTGCCCGTCGACGCGCTCGACGAACAGATCGAGCGCGGTGTAGCCATCGGCGTCGAACCCGAAGCTTACGGAGCCGGTGTGCTGTGTTGCCGTCATGATGATGGTTCCTTTCCACTGGAATGTGGTGTGGTTGTGGGTCTGATGGGATTCGGCGGCCCGATTGCCGGAGATTCGGCAAGATCTCCGGCAATCGTTTGCTGTCAATGCTGTACCAGATTAGCGTCGTTTGGTGTCTGACACGCTACGCGACGATGGATTTTTTGTCCACGAGGACGCAGCCGATCAGCGCCTGCTCGTCCTTCAGCGACGGCAGCTGCGCGTGGACGCCGACATGCTGGGTGTCGTTGGCGCCGACGGCCACGGATCCGGCGCTGTCGCCGGTATGCGTACCCGGCGCATGCTCGAGGCTGCCCTCGTCGATGTCGCGGTCCTCGATCAGGGAGACGAGCTTGCGCACGCCCCAGTAGCCCATCTCGTAATGGGGTAGTTCGATGGAGCTCAACGCGGGAGACAGGATGCCCGCGATGAACGGCTGGTTGTCCACACCGATCACGGAGAGGTCGCGTCCGACGGTCAGGCCATGCTCCGCGGCAGCGCGATAGACCAGGTTCGCGCGTATGTCGTTGAAGCAAAACACGCCGTCCGGCCGCATGGCCTCGAACGCCCGGAGGAATTCTCCCGTGGTGTCCTGCTCGTCCACCGCGACCACCAGACGCCCGTCGGCCCCGACGCCGGCGGATTCGAGCGCCTCGCGGTATCCGGCCAGACGTCCGCGTTGGGCGACCAGGGGCACGTCGGCGCCCACGTACATGATGCGGCGGCATCCGGCGCGCAGCAGCCGCTCGGTGGCGTCACGGCCGATGCGCCGTTCGTCCGGGCTGATCGAGGGTCGCACGCCGTCCTCGTCCCGCGCATCGATCAGCACGGCGGGCACGCCGTCGAGCGACCGCGGCACCGTGACGGGGCGGTTGTACATCATCGCGTACAGGAAGCCGTCGGCCCCGTACCGTTTGATCGCGTCGATCTCCTGCTCCTCGAGTTCGGGGTCGTTGCCGGTGTTCACCGCCAGCAGGATGTAGCCGAGTTCTCGCGCGGCGTCCTGGGCGCCCAGCATGATCCTGCCCGAGAACGGGGTCGTGGAGATCTCATCGCTGACGAATCCGAGGATGCGGCTGCTGTGCGTGCGCAGGCTGCGCGCGACCGGATTCGGCTTGTAGCCGAGCAGTTTGGCCTGGCGTCGCACCTCCTTGGCGATGTCGGGCTTGATGCGCCCGCGCTCCTTGCCGTTCAGCACCCTGGAGACGGTGGAGGTCGACACCCCTGCCCTGTCGGCGACGTCCTTCATCGTTACCATGCGTCCTCCTCGACGGGATCGGACCGATGGCGGAACCATCGTGTCGGTCATTGTTCACCTCCTTCCATTATGTCCCACAGGACGCGGGCGGCCGCATCCCGGTCTACAGTCCCAGGACCGAGACGTCGGACACCCGCACCGTGCCGTGCTCGACGAACCAGCCGATCCTGCCGGGACGCCTGTCGTACAGACGCATGCCGAAAGCCAGGTCGCGGTCCACGTACATCACGGCGGCCGATCCGTCGACGAACAGCTCCACGCGGTAGCGTCGTCCCGCCTCCATCGCGAACGGCCGCTCCATCTCCACCGCATAGGGGAACAGCTGGCCGCCGCGTTCGTGCATCCGCAGCCCGGACCGCCATTCGATGCGGCGGTGCCAGGGGTCGAACGACAGATAGTAGCCGTCCGACAGCCGTTCGTCGGCATGCAGCATCAGGCCGAACCGCGCGGGTTCGCCTTCGTACTCCAGCGTGGCGGCGAGATATCCGGTGGCCGGCATCGCACATCCGAGCGCCGCGGCGAAGCCGTCGCCGGAGCCGGTCCATTCGTCGCCGTCATGGCGCCAATCGCCCTGCACGGGCACGGGCTCGACGGCCGTCGCCCCGTCCGCCCGTCCGAGCACGCCCGGCAGGTCTCCCGCGGGGGCGACGCCCAGGGTGCCGTCCGCGTGCTGGACCAGTCTATGGACCACCATCGACCCGCCCCAGTTCCAAGTCCGGTAGTCGGCGCAGTATTCCGGCGCCGGGTCGAAGTCCCACGAGTTCTCGCCGCGGGTCGGGTTCCAGCCGAAGATATAGCGGTCCGTGCCGTCGGAGCCCGTCTTCGCCGCGTAGAACGCGCGGGAGTCGAAGGTGTCGAGGGGCGGGCGCAGCCACGGGCCGCGCGGCGACCGGGCCATCCGGTAGTAGGTGGCGAAGCCGTCGGTGTAGTTGGAGAACACGAGGTACCACCAGTCGCCGATGCGGAACATGTCCGGGCATTCGTAAGCGGACTGGTGCAGGTCGGGCGCGTACAGCGGCGCCTCGCAGCGCCAGTGCGTCAGGTCGTCGGAGACGCACAGCCCCACGCATCCGTTGCGGTCGCCGCCGCCGGCGCGGCGCGCGGCGACGAGCATCCACCAGCATCCCTCGTCCTCGTTGAGGAACACGAAGGGATCGCGCCAGTCGGTCGGCTCATACATCGATTCGTCCGGGGCAAAGGGTTCGCCGACATCCTTCCAGTGAACCAGGTCGTCGCCGACGGCGTGCCGTATCCATTGGCGGTGCAGCTTGTCGTCGAACACGCAGTAGAAGAGATGGTAGGTGCCGTCGACGTCGATGACCGATCCGGTGCCGCCGTAGATGCCGACGGGGGTGTCCTCAATGGCGTCGGCATGGATGTCGGACATCAGGTGCCAGCCGTACCGCACCTGGTCGCGGGGCGCGTCGGGGTTCCAGTTCTTCAGGTAGAAGTTGCGGAACCTGCCGGTGCGGCGGTCGAAGAAGGGGATGACGTCGCCGACCTTCGCATGGTCGGGGGTGTAGAACAGGCTCATGATGGCGCTCCGTTGCGTGGGTGGGGATCGGGTATACGTATATCGTATATGAGGTCGGTATCCGATACGGATGACCTGTGGTTTCGGGTATGGAAGAACCGGCCCGGCGGGAGGGATAGGACCCACCGGACCGGTGTGTGAAGGCCGGATGACTCATGGGCCGCGCCGTGTCCGGCGTCGCGGCGGCCCCGCGGGACGCGCCCCTTCCACGGCGGGGACGCGGCGCCCATGCGGCCTCAGGCCGCGGGATGGCGGGCCTTCCAGGCCTCCGTGTCACGCACGTTCAGCCCGGGAATCCTGCCGAAGTAGTAGACGCATCCGGCCGCGAAGAACACCGGCAGCGACAGGCCGAAGGCCATCAGCACGCCGGGCCAGGTGAGCCAGATGAGGACGGTGAAGACGAAGCAGACCAGCATGAGCAGCGTGCACAGCGGACGGCACAGCAGCATCTGCAGCGTCATCTTCACGCACCAGCGGATGTTCTCGTCGAAGTTGGCGTGCACCACCCAGAATTCCATCGAGAAGGCGCCGTAGACGACGATGACGAGCAGCAGCACGCCCGCGCTGAGGTAGCCGAGCGGGCCGGCGTCGTGGAAGTTGACGACCGAGTAGTCGTAGATGACCAGCAGCCACAGCAGCAGCATCGGCCAGCCGGCCAGGTTGGCCTGCTTGAGCTCGGACTTCCACGCGCGGTGGAACACGGTCCAGGTCTCCTTGCAGGTCCACCAGTGGTCCGCGGAGTTGATCCAGGTGCGCCACGTGCTGTACGCGGCGGCGATCGAGGGGAAGAGGCCGGCGACGACGAGGCCCATCACCGTGTGCACGATGAAGGCGACGTTGATGACGAACGCCGTCAGAATCACACGGCAGACCAGCTCATAGCCGACTGCGAAACGAGCCATCGTGACCACCTTTCGTTGGCGACGCCGCCCATGGCGCCGTCCTCGGCACGGTCGACGGCGACCGGCCTGTCCCGCAGTCTACGCTGCGGGCCGTAACAGCTTGGATGAAGGACCGGGGCCCGGCCCGGCCGACCATGGCCGGACCGGCGGGCGCGGGCCCCGGAGGATGGAGGAAAGGGAACGGTTTAGCCTTTGACTGCGCCGAGCATGACGCCCTTGTTGAAGTACTTCTGCAGGAACGGGTAGAGCACCAGCAGGGGCAGGGTCGAGATGATGATGATCGCGAACTTCATCTGGTCCGCGATCTGCTGCAGATCCGACGCGGCCGCGGCGGACTGGCTGCTGCTCGCGTTGACCAGCAGGATCTGCTGCAGCACGTTCTGCAACGGCCACTTGTCCGTGTCCGTCACATAGATAAGACCCGTCATGTAGTCGTTCCAATGCGCCACGAAGCAGTACAAGCCGATCACCGCGATGATCGCGCTCGACAGGGGGATCACGATCCGGAAGAAGTACCCGAAATAGCTCATCCCGTCGATCTGCGCCGCGTCGTGCAGCTCCTCCGGGATCGACGTCTCGAAGAACGTGCGCGCCACGATCACGTTGTACGCGCTGATCGCGCCCGGCAGGATGAACACCAGGGCCGAGTTCAGCATGCCCAGCTGCTGGTACAGCAGGTACGTCGGGATCAGGCCGCCCGAGAAGAACATCGTCACCGTGAACAGGAACATGATCACCCTGCGGGCCCTGAACTCCGCGCGCGACAGGGCGAACGCGCACGGGATCGTGACCACCAGGTTCACGATAGTGCCCAGCACGGTGTACACGATCGTGTTCAGATAGCCGTTCCAGATCTGGTCGTTCTCGAACACCGCCTGGTAGCCCGCCATCGTGATGTCCTTCGGCAGGAACGTGACCTGGCCCGAGGCGACCGCGTTCGGGCTCGACACCGAGCTGATCACCACGAACCACAACGGGTACAGAACCGCGACCACGACCAGGGCCAGCAGCACCCAGATCACGATGTCGATCACCCAGTCGCTGGCCTTTTTCCTGTAATGCACCTTCGGGTTGAACGGGATGTCCGCGCCCGACGCCTTCGCGGCGGGCGCAACGCTTGCCGTACTCATAATCCTTGCCTCCCTGCCTTAGAAGATGCTCGCGTCGTTGACCTTCTTCGAGATGCCGTTCGCCAGCATCAGGAAGAGGAAGTTGATCACCGTGTTGAACAGACCGATCGCCGTCGAATACTCGAACTGGCTGCCCAGGATGCCGATCTTGTACGTGTACGTCGAGATCACCTCCGTCGCGGTCTGGTTCAGCGTGTTCTGCATCAGGTAGATCTTGTCGAACCCCACGTTCAGCACCGAACCCATCTGCATGATCAGCAGGATCGTGCACGTCGGCATGATCGCCGGCAGATCCACGTACCGGATCAGCTGCAGACGCGACGCGCCGTCCATCTTCGCCGCCTCATACAGGCTCGTGTCCACGCCCGACAGGGCCGCCAGGTAGATGATGCAGTTCCACCCGCAATGCTGCCACACCTCGCTGATCCAATACACCGCCGTGATCGCGTTCGGATCGCCCATCAGGCTCGTGTCACCGAAGAACCGGCCGATGATCCCCGAACCCGGCGACAGGAAGATGTTCAGCATCGACACGATCACCACCACCGAAATGAAATGCGGCATGTACGTGACCGTCTGCACGAACCCCTTGACCTTCTTCGAACCGATCTGGTTGATCAGCAGGGCCAGGATGATCGGGAAGATGAACCCCATCACCAACGTCCACAAGCTGATCCGCACCGTGTTCCACATGATCTCACCGAACACCGGCGACTGGAAGAACTGGACGAAGTACCTGAACCCCACCCAATCACCACCGGTCAACCCCTTGCTCGGCTCGAACTCGCGAAACGCCAACTGGATACCCCACATCGGCACATACGCGAACAGGAACATGAACACCAAACCAGGCGCCACCAGAATCCACAACTGCCAATACCGCTCAAAATGATACGCCAACCGCGACAACAAACTCCTCTTCGGACCTGCAGGCACCGATACCGCGGCTGCTTGAGATTTCTTAACCATAAAATGAACCCTTGCTCGTTATGCGATTAGGGAACCGCGGGCGGAATCCGGCATTGGATGCCGCCCGCGGTGGGACCGTCCGTCGTCGCGGCGGATCGCCGAGGCGACGGACGGTCATCATGCGATGGTCACTGCTGGGCCATGGCCTCGTCGTAGTACTTCTGCCAGATGTCGATGTTCTGCTGCAGACCCAGCGACTCGGCGGTCAGCTGCTGGATGTAGCTGTCCCAGCCTTCCTCGACGCCACCGTCCTGGACGAAGGTCGCCAGCTGGTTCATCGCGAAGTTGTCGATCGCGGTCTTGTTGTTGGCCAGCGTCTCGTTGTCCTCCTTGCTCGGATGGATCCAGATCGGGATGACCTCGGTGTCCGGATCGACGTGGCTCAGGGCCTCGCGGCAGGCCTCGTCGCTGGCGGTGACCTCATCGGCGTTGGTGTCGTTGATCATCGTCACGTTGTCGGGGATGTAGCCGGCGAAGCGGTCCTGCAGGGCGATGACGGCGGTGTCCTTGCGGCCGTTGACGTACGCCTTGTCGATGTCGATGGTGTACTGGCCGTTGCCGTCGTCGGAGACGTAGTCCGGGATGGAGCCGAAGTAGCCCTCGACCGAAAGCTTCTCGCCGTACATCGCGTTGATGACCTTCATCACCGCGTCCATGTTCACCGCGTCGGGGTTGACGCTGAGCACGTAGGCGAACTCGGTGCCGTCCATCGAGTAGTCCCACTTGACGTCCTCGTCGGGCATGTCGGCGGTCTCCTTGAGCGGCGGCAGCGTGACGTACTGGTCCACGAGGTTGCCGTACTCGCCGGCGGAGGACCAGCCGATCGAGACGCCGGTCAGCGCGGTCTTGCCGTCGTTCTGGGTCTGCGAGGCGTACTGCGAGTCGTCGCGGGTGAAGGTGTCCTTCGGGATCAGGCCCTCGCTCATCAGCTTGTTGAGGTAGGTGACGACGTCCTTCATCTCGTCGGCCGCGTAGTAGCTCTTGACCTGGCCGTCCTGCACGTAGTAGCCCTGCGTGGAGGCGGAGTTGCCCATGAAGTTGGTGGTGATGCCGGTGGAGTTCAGCAGCACCAGCGGGCTCCACAGGCCGAAGCTCAGGTCGCGGATGTTCATCGGGATCTCGTCGGCCTGGCCGTTGCCGTTCGGGTCCTGGTCGCGGAAGGCGATCAGCACCTGCTCGAGCTCGTCCCAGGTCGTCGGCATCTGCAGGCCGAGGTTGTCCAGCCAGGTCTTGTTGATGAACATGTGGGTCGCCGAGACGCGGTAGCCCTTGCCTCGGTCGGACGGCAGCATGTAGTAGTGGCCGTCGTCGTTGACCATCTTCTCGGCGGTCGGACGCTCGTCGAAGAACTTCTTGACGTTCGGCAGCTGGTCCATGTACTCGGAGAAGTCGAGGAAGCTGTCCGGATACTGGGAGACGTCGTTCAGGTCGAACAGCGACAGGCCGACGTCCGGGAAGTCGCCGGCGACCATCTTCGCGGACTTCTGCTGGCCCCAGGCGTTGTCGGTGATCTCCTCCCATTCGATGTGGCAGTCGCAGGCCGCCTCAAGCTCCTGGGTGAAGGGCATGTCCTTGACATGCACGTCCGTCACGTTGCGGCGGACGGTGATGTAGACGATCGGCTTGCCGTCGTCGGCGGTTTCGGGGTGGTCGTCGCCGCCGCACGCGGCGAGCGGGACCATCATCGCGGCCGCGGCGAACGCCGCCACGGCAAGTTTTGCGGTGTGGAGACTTCTGCGTCCCATGTTCTCTCCTTCGACACGTGGTGTGTACGGACCCGGCACGGAAGCCCCCCCCCCCGCGGCATGCAGCGACGGCTGCGCGTCGTGCCGTGGGGGATGTGCTATATGGCTTCGTCGCCGACCGGGTAGTTGCGAGTGTAATACGGCAATCGATTTCCGGCAAACGATTGCCTTTCGGAGTGTCGCAGCGAGAGGCTTGATATATCAACGTTTATTTCGATGTAGAACCATCACAGCACGGATGTGCGGTTTTTCCGCGTCGTCCACGATGCGGACGACGCGCGGGCGCGGGCGAGGCGTGGCCGCGACCACGCGCACGCGACCGGCCACGCACGGCGTAGGCATGCCACCGCGCGGACACACGACGGGCAACGCACGGCGAGACATACGGCGGGCAACGCACGGCGCCGGGCATGCGGCGCACGCGACGCGCACGGGAGGCATGCGGGCGCGGAGCGGCGAAGCACCGGCGATTGCCGCGAAGCGTGGCGCGCGTGGGGCATGCGACCCACGGCATGCGGCGACGGTGCGCCGGACGGAGTGCGGCCGCGCAGCCTCACGACCGCACGACCGCCGGCGGCGACGCGCCGCCCACGCGGGGCCGCCGGACGATCAGCCGCCGAGCAGGGCGAGCAGGTCGTCCCGGGTCAGCGCGGCGACCGCCGAGCCGGTGGCCGACGAGGCCTCGTCCACGAAGCGCGCCGCCAGGTCGGTCTTGGAGCGCTGCAGCTCCAGGATGCGCTCCTCGATCGTGTCCTTGGCGACGATCTGGTACACGTTGACGTCCTGGGTCTGCCCGATGCGGTGGGCGCGGTCGGTGGCCTGCTCCTGGGCGGCCGCGTTCCACCACGGGTCGGCGTGGATGACCACGCAGGCGCCGGTCAGGTTCAGCCCCGTGTTGCCGGCCTTCAGCGAGATGAGGAACACCGGGGTGTCGTCGTGGTTGAACGCGTCGACCAGCTCCACGCGGCGGCGCTTCGGGGTCGCCCCGGTGATCGTGTCGTAGCCGACGCCCCGTGCGCGCAGACGTTCGGCGATCAGGTCGAGGAACGAGGTGAACTGCGAGAACACCAGCACCTTGCGGCCGGCGTCCCGGCAGCCGTCGATCAGCTCCTCGATCGCGTCGAGCTTGGCGGAGCCGGCCCGCTCCCCCACGTCCTCGTACGCCAGCCGCGGATCGCAGCACACCTGCCGCAGCCGCGTCAGCTGGGCGAGCACCCGGATGCGGTCGCCGCCGAAGTCGACGTCGCGTTCCCGGACGATTGAGGCGCGCAGCCGCTGCTCGAGCGCCGCGTACAGCCGGCGCTGCTCGCCGGCCAGCGGCACGCTGATGACGTTCTCGATCTTGTCGGGCAGGTCGTCGAGCACGTCGGCCTTACGCCGGCGCAGGATGAACGGGCCGACGAACGACTGCAGCCGGGCCTGCGCGCGCTCGTCGCCGCTGAGGATCGGCTGTTCGAAGCGGTCGCGGAACCGCCGGTAGGGGCCGAGCATGCCCGGCATCAGGAAGTCGAACACGCTCCACAGCTCGGCCAGACGGTTCTCGATCGGCGTGCCGGTCAGCGCGAACCGGTGGCGCGCGTCGATCGAGCGCACCGCCTTCGAGGACTTGGTCGCGTGGTTCTTGACGTACTGCGCCTCGTCCAGCACCATGCAGTGGCATCGCAGCCCTCGGTACTCCTCGACGTCGCGGCGCAGCAGGTCGTAGGAGGTGACGAGCACGTCCGGCCGGGCCGGCGCGGCCGTGTCCTCCGGCAGCGGGGTGTCCGCGCCCTGCCAGCCGTCGTCGGCGCCCGGGGCCCGGGCGGCGACGACGGACGCCGCGCGCACGGGGCCGGGCGACGCCGGGTCGGCGGGCGACATCGCATCGGACGACGCCTCCGATCCGTCCGGCCCGCCGGGACGGTCCTGCGCCGCGCGCACGGACTCCAGCATCGCCCGCCGCTCGGCCTTGGCGCCCGCCACGACGGCGACGTCCAGGTCCGGGGCGAACCGTCGGAACTCGGCCTGCCAGTTGTACACCAGCGACGCGGGGCAGACGATCAGGTCCGGCCCCACCGCCCGTCCCTCGTCGCGCCGGGCGAGCAGCAGCGCGATCATCTGCACGGTTTTGCCCAGGCCCATCTCGTCGGCGAGGATGCCGCCGAAGCCCTTGTCGTACACCGCGTTGAGCCAGCGGAACCCCTCGGCCTGGTACGGGCGCAGCACCCCCGCCAGAGGCTCCGGCACCCGGTAGGCCTGCGGATCGAGCACGCGCAGGTCGTCGAGGTACGCACGGAACGTCTCGTCCTTGGCGTCGTCGTCGGCCTGGCCGTCGAGGTAGTAGGCGCTGTAGGCCGGCACGTCGACCGGGCCGAGCTCGAACCGGTCGATGTCGATGCCCAGATCGCGCGCGACATCGTCCACCTGCGAGACGTCCACCTGCGCCATGTCGACGAACGCGCCGCCGCGCAGGCGGTGGAACCGGCGGCGACGGCGGTAGCCGGCCAGCAGCCCCGGCACGTCCGCCATGTCGATCTCGTCGGCGATCGGGGATATCTCCACCAGACCGGAGCGCATCGACAGCCCCACGCGGATCACCGGGCGCGGCGCCGCGGTCAGCCCGTCGAACGCGGGCGTGGAGAACACCTCGCCGACGCCGCGCAGCACGGTCAGCCCCTCGGACAGCAGCCGGTAGGTCGCCTCGTCGTCGGACTCCGGAATGCATGCCACCGCCCCGTCCGGCCGCGGGAAGTAGTGCAGCGCCGCGTCCGCGGCCAGCCGTTCGGCGTCGCGGTCGCGCATCGCCGCGTCCTCGTCGGGGCCGGCGAACACGTGGTAGCGGCGGTCACCGTAGCGGGCCTGCACGTCGCAGGTCACGCCGTCGCGGTCGCGATCCAGGAAGATCTCGATCGCGCACGGTTCGCGGCGCAGCGCCAGCAGCTCCGCGGGCAGCCGGATCACGACGCCCTCGCCCGGCGCGCCTGCGCCCGCGCCCACGCCCGACGCGTCCACGCCCGACGCACGCGGCGTACCGCCGGCCGATGCGCCGGCCGGGCCGTCCGCCACCCCGCGATCCGGCTCCGTCTCCCCCGACGCCGCCTCCCACGACGCCGCGTCCCCCGACGCCGCACGGCCGGCGGACGCATCGTCGGACCCGACGGCGCGGAACAGCGGGACCACCGTCCGCATGAACGCCTCCGCATCGGCCGCGGACAGGTACCGGTCCTCGCCGCCCTCGGTCCCGCACAGCGCCTCGATCGCCGCCCGCGCCCGGCGGAACCGCGGCGAGCAGCGGTACAGCCGCACCTCGTCCGGCGACCAATCGCCGCTCCCGGCCCCGTCCCCGCCGACGCCGCCGCGCGCGGCGCCGGACAGCGTGGCCGCCACCGTGGGCGCGACCGCGACGAACATCAAGGCGCCGCCCTCCACGACGTCGAGCACGTCCAGGCGATGCCGGACCACGTAGCCGGCATCGCCGTCCCGTTCGACGGCCAGCCCCAGGTCGGGGTCGCCGTCCAGCACGCGGACCGGCTCGGCCTGCAGACGGTACGGCCGCTCGTAGTCCAGGGTGGCGTCCCCGCCGGCGTACAGCGCCAGCAGCTCCGCGACCTCGTCGCCGCTGAGCGTGACGACGTCCGGGTCCGAGCCGCGCTGGTAGTAGCGCATGCCGTCCAGCACCGACCGGCGGATGCGCAGGGCGCGCTCGATCAGGTCGAACACCGCCTGCGAGCGCTCGTCCAGCGCGTCGCGGGTGTGGACGAACGCAAGCCGCCTGCCGTGGGAGCGGAACTCGCGGCGCCGCACCGCATCCACCAGATCGCCGACGTCCTTGACCACATACCAGATGTTCCGGGCCGGCACCCCGATGCGCAGCCGCAGCGCCCACGAGCGGCCGCCGCCGCGGATCTCCGGGCGCAGGGCGACGCCGCCGATCGGCATGTGCCGCATGGCCGCGCCGGCCGGGGATCCGCCGGCGGCCGACGGCTCGGTTCCGGCGGCGCCGCCCGCGCCGGACACCGAGCCGATCTCCTTTAGCAGCGACAGCTGGCGGCGCTGCGTCTCGGCGCGGCGGGCGTCGTCCTGCGCGCGCATGAACGACTCGAGGGCGCGGGATGTGCGCTGCCGGCGCCGCGCGCGCGACGCGCGATCGCGGAGCGCGCCCGGGTCCGCGTCCATATCGGCGGACGGAGAGAAGTCGTTCGGCGACTCGTCGTAGTACATGACCAGCGCGATCACGTGCTTGCAGACGGCGCCGAACCGCCCGTAGGCCGGGCAGGTGCACGACGACGCGGTGATGTCTGCGGCGTCCTCGTCGACGTGGACGGACACCTCGTAGTCGTCGGCGTAGCGGTCGGCCGCGGCGACGGAGGCGCCCAGCGTGATGCCGTCGTCGGTGTAGACGTACACGGCGTCGGCGATGCGGCCGGAGTCGATCACCTCGTGCGCGCGGTAGAACGCCTTGCCGCCCAGCCGGCGCAGCCGGTCCTCCGGCACCAGCTCGTCGGCGAGCGCGCCGTAGGTCACGCCGTCGCCGGGGTCGCCGTATTCGTCGCCGAAGCCCCGCAGGCCGTCGCCGCGGCCGTAGGCCATCGATCCGCCGCCGAGGCCACTCCGGCCACGCGGCGAGCCGCCACGGGAGCCGTACACCTCCGCATGCCAGTCCATGTCGCCCCTTCCGCCGCGCGCAACCCGACCTCCCATTATCGCATCGGCCGCCGCCGCGGCCGCGCGATTCCCCGGCGGGCCGAACCGGCGAGGTGCGCGGACTTAGGTTCATGACCGTACGCCGGCATCGTGAATCTCGAACCCCGTTATGACCTTATGACCCTTATCTGTAGTCGATATGAGACCTTGCAGACACCCGAATCCGCTACGTGAGGCAGCTTCCTCGGAAGACCGGAGGTATTGTTGGCGGTATTCCGCGCCCGATACTTAAGGCATGGCGTCCCGAGTGCCTCACATAGTGGAGTTAGATGTCCGCAGACCCCGAAATCCACTACAGATAATCCAGAAATACGGCGACAACGCTAGCCGCGTTCGGCCTGCGCGACGGCGGCCTCGACGTCGCGCAGGCGGTTGCGCAGCGCGGTCTCGACGTCGACGCCGTCGGCGTCCGCCCGCCGGATCACGGCGAGGATCTCGTCGGCGTACCGTTCGCCGGCCTCGGCGTCGGCGTCGTCGCGGATGGCGTGGTCGAACGCCTGGAACAGCCGGTCGGCGTGCTCCGAGCCCGCGATGCGGTGCACGACCTTGGCCGCGCGCAGGAACGCGCCCTGCGAATGCGAGATGCCCTCGAGCACCGACGTGCGGTGCTTCTCCTTGCGCTTCATCGCGTTCCACAGCGCCAGCACCTCCTCCGGCGACCGCCCGGATCCCCCGGCGCCCTCCGCGCCGTCCGAACCGTCGGCGCCGTCCCCGGCATCGGGCGCGAACACCGCCGGATGCCGGGTGACGAGCTTGTCGACGAGCCGGTCGCACACCTCGTCCAGCGTGAACGGATCGGCGTCGTCCTTCTCGCACACCACGCCCTGGAACACCGACTGCAGCAGCAGGTCGCCGAGCTCCTCGCGCATGCCCTCGCGGTCGCCGGCCTCGACGGTGTCGACGTATTCGTAGGTCTCTTCGATCAGGTTCCTGAGCAGGGTGCGG
The DNA here is from genome assembly GCF_019331775.1 of Bifidobacterium phasiani. Classification (GTDB taxonomy): domain Bacteria; phylum Actinomycetota; class Actinomycetes; order Actinomycetales; family Bifidobacteriaceae; genus Bifidobacterium; species Bifidobacterium phasiani. The sequence goes on along the minus strand of NZ_JAHBBD010000012.1, from coordinate 59,114 downwards.
TTCGTCTGCTTGCCGTCCCACGGGCAGCCGCCCGGGTTCGCCAGGATCGTCACCACCGCGCGCACGCGTTCGAGCGCGCTCGTCGCCTCGGCGACGGGCCTGAGCTTCGGGCAGCGTTCGAATCCTTCGGGCAGCTGGTAGTCGTCATGTGCGGCCTGTGTCATGCCTCCACTGTAGCGCGCCTACCGGCGGCGGCCGCCGCAGCGCTTGCCGCCGACGCCGGAGCGCCCGTCCGGCCCCCACGGCCCGCGGCGCTCCTCGCGCAGCGCGGCGAGGTGGCGCTTCATCGCCAGCAGCATGATGTGCGCGTCCTCCAGCCCCAGATGGCGCTCCCGTTCGTCCTCGGGCAGCGCGCCCTGACGGCGGGCGTAGGACTGCAGCGAGTTGTCGCCGTAAGGATGCTCCGGGCCGGGCGCCGAGCCCGGGTCCCAGCGCCGGCTCATCGGCATCGTGTCGATGATCGTGATGCGCCCGGCGCGGTAGCTTTCCGCATACCCGGCCACATTGAGCATGAAGAAGCGGTGCTCGAAGTTCGCGTTGTGCGCCACGTACGGCTGGCGCTCCAGACGGACCAGCAGCCCGCGCTGCGCCTCGGGCCACTCGTCGAACAGCCGGTAGGGCGCCCCGGCTCGCCCCCGCACGTCGATGCCGGTCAGTTCGAGGATCGTCGGGTTGCCGTGGCGGGCGTTCCCCGCCGGCACGCCGAACGGCAGCCGCGACTGGCCGTACGCGTCGCCGGCCCGGTAGCCGTCCCGCACATACGCCGCCGACGCCTGCGCATCGGCCTCCGGCGGACGGGGCGAGGCCATGTTCATGTATTCGAAGCCGACGTCGATGATGTAGTCGCGCGTCGGCTCGACGCCGGTCGTCTCGATGTCGATGCCCATCACGGCGTCCACGCCGCGGCCCGGCAGGTAGGCGTCGCGCCAGTCAGAGCCGCCCCGGCCCCGGGTTTCGGCGGATGCGCCGTCCGCGGCCGGGGCGCCGTGCGCCGACCCGTCCGTTCCGCCCGCGCCCGCGGCGCCGCCCGACGTCCCGTCCGCAGGCACGTCCGACGATGCCGCGCCGGCGCGCGCGACGTCCGCCCTCGCCTGCGGCGCCCCGCCTCGTCCGCGGGACCGACGGCGCACCGCCCGGGCGTCGGCGATCTCGGCGGTGGCGTCCTGGATGTCGTCGACCGGCGGCGCGCCCTGAGCCGCATGGAGCACCGGCACGGTGACGCGGCCGCGCCGCTCGTACGCGACCGTCCACAGCCCCTCGGCCACGCCGCGGTCCATCAGCAGCGCGATCTCGTCGCACAGCCGGCGGTTCGCGTAGGCGATCGCGCGCGGCAGGCGGTACGAGGCGATCAGACGGTCGAAGTCCCGCATGAACGCGGTGCCGCACTGCGCAAGCACCGCCTCCAGCCGGTCGCGCACCGCGTAGTCGCGCTTGAGCAGCCCGTGCACATCCGAACCCGCCCCGGGTTCGAGGTCCTCGTCGCGGGCCGCGCCGACGCCGTGCGCGAAGTCGAGCGTGCGCAGCCACGCCCAGTCCACCGGCCGCCCGTCGGCGTCGGCGTCCATCACCGCCGCCCACTGGTCGACGTCGTCATGGGCGCGCGCCAGCCAGGCGGCGCCGTCGCCGGCGGAAGCCATCGTCATCGCCATCCCCTCGTCCCTCTCCGGCACCGGCGCGCCGCGCCGGCCGGCGCTCACAGGTCGAAGCCCAGCTCCTGCGCGGCCTCGGTCGGCACCGGGTCCTCGCACCACAGGTCGGACAGGTTCTCGTCGCTGCACAGCGAGCGGATCTCGGCCCGGTCGATGTACACCTCGCCGGACAGGTGGTCGGTCTCGTGCTGGAAGATGCGCGCCGGCCAGCCGTGCAGGCGCTCCTCGTGGCGGTTGCCGTCCTCGTCCTGCCAGCGGGCGACGATGTCGAGCCAGCGGCGGCGCACCGCCTGGTAGCCCGAGAAGCTCAGGCAGCCCTCGTAGAAGCTGGCGGTCCGCTCGCCGACCGGCTCGTAGCTGGGGTTGATGATGACGTGGAACGGCAGCTCGCTGATCTCGCGCGGGTCGTCCTCGTCGCCCTCGCGCACGTGGTCCTCCAGCACCGCGATGGCCAGCCCCAGGCCGATCTGCGGGCCGGCCAGGCCGACGCCCGGCGCCTCCAGCATCGTGGCGCGCATCGCGTCGATCAGCTTGTCCAGCGTGCGCTTGGAGAGCTGGCCGGCGTACGGCTCGGTCCGCTGGCGCAGCACCGGCTCGCCCATCTGCACGATCGGCAGGATCCGCTCCTTGCCGCCGGTCTTGATCAGGCGCTCGACCTCACGGTTGAGCTCGGTATCGACTTTGGCGTGTTGCCCGAACATCGCGGTTCCTTTCCGTGGTTCGCATGGTTCTCATGGTTCGTGTGGTTCGTGTGGTTCGCGGCCGCGGGCCGCACCGGCCCGTATGGCCCATATGGCCGACGCAGCCCGCATGGCCGCAGGCGGGCCGCATGGGTCCGGGACGCCGGTCGCGCCCGATCGCGCCGGTTCACCGGCCCGCCGCTGCCGCAGGGCTACAGCGCGAGCTCCTCGGCCACGACGGCGGCCAGGCGCCCGCACACCGCGTCGGCCTGCTCCTGCGTGGCGGCCTCGGCCATCACGCGCACCAGCGGCTCGGTGCCGGAGGGGCGCAGCAGCACGCGGCCGGTGTCGCCGAGCAGCCGCTCCTCGCGTTCCACGGCGGCCTGCACCTTGGCGTTCGTGGAGGCGGCCATCTTGTCGACGTTCGGCACGTTGACCAGCTGCTGGGGCAGCTGCGGGAAGTCGGCGGCCAGCTCCTTGAGGCTGCGGCCGGAGCGGACGACCTCGTTGCACAGCGTCAGCGCGGTGAGCGTGCCGTCGCCGGTGGTGGCGAACTCGCGGTTGATGACGTGGCCGGACTGCTCGCCGCCCAGCGTGTAGCCGCCGCGCAGCATCTCCTCGAGCACGTAGCGGTCGCCGACGTTGGTCTGGACCGTGGCGATGCCCATGTCCTTCAGGGCGAGCTTGAGGCCGAGGTTGCTCATCACGGTGACGACCAGCGTGTCGTGGGCGAGCTTGCCCTCGGCCTTCTTGGCGCGGGCGAGGATGCCCATGATCTGGTCGCCGTTGACCATCGTGCCGTCCTCGTCGACCGCCAGGCAGCGGTCGGCGTCGCCGTCGAAGGCCACGCCCATCGCCGCGTCCGAGGCGCGGACCATCGCCTGCAGCTGCTCGGGGTGCGTGGAGCCGGCGTTCTTGTTGATGTTGTAACCGTCCGGCGAGGCGTTGATGACCACGACCTCGGCGCCGGCGCGGCGCAGCGCCTCCGGGGCGACCACCGAGGTCGCGCCGTTCGCGCAGTCGGCGACGATCTTCAGGCCCTCGAGCGGCTTGGGCTGCACCTTGTCCGGGCCGATCGGGGCGATCGTGGAGACCAGGTGGTCGATGTACAGGTTGGTGGCGGTCACCGTGTCGTGGCTGACGCGGCCGACGCCGGCGCCGGTCGGGCGCTCCCAGTCCTGGCCGAGCACGGCCTCGATCTCGTCCTCCTTGGCGTCGGCGAGCTTGTAGCCGCCGCGCGCGAAGAACTTGATGCCGTTGTCCGGCATCGGGTTGTGCGAGGCGGAGATCACCGCGCCCATCTCGACGTTGAGCACGCTGGTCAGGTAGGCGACGCCCGGCGTGGGGATGATGCCCGCGTCGATGACGTCGAAGCCGCCGGCGCTCATGCCCGCGGACAGCGCCGAGGCCAGGAAGTCGCCGGAGACGCGCGTGTCGCGGCCGATCAGCGCGCGGCGGCGGCCCTCGGGGCGGCCGTCCTGGCTGGCGGGGTCGCCCAGCACGCGCACCGCGGCGTCGCCCAGATCGAGCGCCAGCCTCGCGGTGAGGTCGCGGTTCGCAAGTCCTCGTACGCCATCGGTTCCGAACATTCTGGGCATCGTCACTTCTTCCTTCCGCAAGGCGGCATGGGCCGCTTATCCATGTACCGTCACCATGGTACTCACCCCGGGCCGGATCGGCCGCGCCGATGCCGCGATGCTGCCCCGTTTCGACGCATTTGCCGCATGGGCCGCATGTGCAGGCCCAATATGGCGGGAACCGTGCGTCCCGCGTCCGCGGATCGCACGGTTCCCGACGGTTGCCCTCCCTCGGGCGCCGTCACAGGGCGGCGTTGTAGTCGCGCACCTTGAGCATGCGGTGCGAGGCGTCGACGTTCTCGAGGATGATGCGGCGCAGCGCGTTGTCCGCGTCCTCGTGGCCGGCCAGCCAGGCGTCGCCGAGCTCGACCAGACGCGCCGGATCGGCGTTCACCGGGTACAGGCCGTTGAGCAGCGCCTCGGCCATGTGGAACGTGCGGTTCGTCCAGATCCAGTCGATCTCCTCGAAGTAGCGGTCGGCGTACGGCTCGGCCAGCTCGGCCTTCGCGGCGGTGCAGCCGCGGGCGACGGCCTCGAGCTGCATGTTGGTCAGCGACTCGTTGCGGATCGCCTCGTTCCACGCCCAGTCCTTGGCCTCGGCGGTGGCGCGGGAGGCGCGGGCGCCGAGCGCGAACTCGCGGTTCTCGGTGGTGTCGCGGCGGGCGAGCTCCTCGTCGATGCCGGCCTCGTCGACGAGGTTCACCGTGGCGAGGGCCTTGATCAGCGACCAGCGCATGTTGTTGTCGATCTGCAGGCCCGGCATGCTCACGGTGCCGTCGAGCAGGCCGCGCACGTTGGCGGCGAACTCGGCGTCGCCCTCCTCGCCGTAGGTCAGGTAGGCGCCGACCAGCTGGAACTGCTCGTCGGAGCCGGCCTCGGCGGCGTTCGCGAGCTTCCACAGCTCGGCGGCGACGTGCCGGGCGACGTCGGCGCGGCGGGCGGGGGCCACGTAGTGGTGGGCCGTCGTGGAGACCTGGCCGAGCGCGTAGCGGAACGTCGTCGACTCGTGCTCGGTGGCGAGCGCCTTGAGGCTCAGGTCGATGAACCGCTCGGCCGGGAACTCGGCGTCGCGCGTCATGTCCCACAGCGACAGCCAGACCACGGAGCGGGCCAGCGCGTCGTCGAAGCGGTACAGGTTCTCGGCCGCGAACTCGAGCGACGCGTCGTCGAAGCGCAGCTTGGCGTAGGTCAGGTCGTCGTCGTTCACGAGGATGAACGCCGGGCGCGGGCGGCCGGCGGCCTGCTCGACCACGGTGGTCTCGCCGTCGACGTCCAGCTCGATGCGGTCGGTGCGCACGATGCGGCCGTGCCCGTCCTCGTCGTAGAAGCCGATGGCCAGGCGGTGCGGACGCAGGACCGGATGCTCGGCGGGCGCGGTCTGGGTCAGGGTCAGCGAGGCGATGGTGCCGTCGGCGCCCTCCTCGACCGTGGCGGCGATCGTGTTGGCGCCGGCCTGCTCGAGCCACTTGGCGCTCCACGCCTTCAGGTCGCGGCCGGAGGTCTCCTCCAGCTCGGCGAGCAGGTCGGCGAGCGTCGCGTTGGAGTACGCGTGGTTGTTCAGGTAGTGGTTGATGCCCTCGAAGAAGCGGTCGCGGCCCACGTAGGCGACCAGCTGCTTGAGCACGGAGGCGCCCTTGGCGTAGGTGATGCCGTCGAAGTTCACGTACGTGTCGTTCAGGTCGTTGATCGGCGCGACGATCGGGTGCGTGGTCGGCAGCTGGTCCTGGTTCAGGCCCCAGCTCTTCTCGCCGGAGTTGAACGTCGCCCAGGCGTCGCGCCACTCGGTCGCCTCGGCGGTGGCGAGCGTGGAGGTGAACTCGGCGAAGGACTCGTTGAGCCACAGGTCGTTCCACCACTTCATCGTCACGTAGTCGCCGAACCACATGTGCGCGAGCTCGTGCAGCACGGTCACCACGCGGCGCTCGGCCATCGCGTCGGTCACCTTGGACTCGAAGACGTACTGGTCGCGGATCGTGACCAGGCCGATGTTCTCCATGGCGCCCGCGTTGTACTCGGGCACGTAGATCTGGTCGTACTTGGCGTACGGGTAGGGGATGCCCCAGGTCTTGGCGTAGAACGCGAAGCCGGCCTTGGTGACGTCGAACAGGTAGTCGACGTCCTTGGCCATCGCGTCCTTGAGCGCCTGGCGGCAGTACATGCCCATCGGCACGGTGCGGCCGTCCTCGTTCGCGTACTCGGTGTGCCACTCGGCGTACGGGCCGGCGCAGATCGCGGTCAGGTACGAGCTCATCGTCACGGTCGGCTCGAACGTCCACAGCCGCACGCGCTCGGCCGGGTGGTCGCCCAGCGTGCCCTCGGCGGTCATGCCGTCGACCGACGAGACGGCGTGCACCGGCTGGTTCGACAGCACGGTCCAGCTTTCCGCGGCCAGCACCGAGAAGTCGAACACGGCCTTGATGTCGGGCTGGTCGAACACGGCGTAGACTCGGCGGGCGTCCGGCACCTCGAACTGGGAGTACAGGTACACGTTGCCGTCGGAGGGGTCGACGCTGCGGTGCAGGCCCTCGCCGGTGTTGGAGTAGCGGCACAGCGCCTTGACGACGACCTCGTTGTGCTCGCGCAGGCCCGTGAGCTCGATGCGGTCGTCCGCGTACGCGGCGGCCGGGTCGAGCGGCTCGCCGTTGAGGACGATCTCGCTGACCTCGTCGGCGATCAGGTCGAGGAAGGTCGTGGCGCCCGGCGTGGCGTCGAAGGTGACCCTGGTCGCGGAACCGAAGTTCCGCGCGCCGACCGTGACGTCGAGCGAGACCCAATAGTGAACGGGAGCCGAAACTACGGCCTTGCGCTCCCCGGCTTCGACCCGGGTCAGGTTTGCTCCTGGCATTGTGTACCTTTCTGCTGTTGCGGTTTCCCGCGTCCGGTGCGGACGCGGCGATGACATCGCCGGGCCGGTCTCATGGACCGGTCCGGCGCATGGGTGTCGGTTTTCGGTTGTCGGTTGCCTGTGCCGTGTGCTGTCGCCGCTGGCTCCGACGCCGGCCTCTTCCGGCCGCCGCCAGCCGCCGCCAGCCGCCGCTGGGCGCCGCCGGGCGTTCGCGTCCCGGGGCTACTCGCGCTCCCCGGCCTGCGCGATGTCGGCCACCACGGGCACGATCATCGGCTTGCGGCGCAGGCGGCGGGCGATCCAGCCGCCGAGCGTGCGGCGCATGATCTGCTGCAGCTTGTAGGTGTCGCGCGTGCCCTGCATCATCGCGTCCTCGAGCTGCTCGACGATCTGGTGGCGCACCTTGTCGAACTCGCTTTCGTCCTCCGCCACGGCGTTGAGGAAGATCTTGGGGCCGGTGACGACCTCGGCGTGCTCGGTGTCCACGACGACGAAGCTGGACACGAAGCCCTCGGTGCCGAGGATGCGGCGCTTCTCGAGCTCCTCGTCGGTCAGCTCGCCGACCGAGTCGCCGTCGACGTAGACGTAGCCGCACGGCACCGAGCCGACGATGGCGGCCTTGCCGTGGTACAGGTCGACGACGTCGCCGTCCTGCGCGAGCACGACGTTGTCCGGGTCGACGCCGGTCTTGACGGCGATCAGGCCGTTGGCGATGATGTGGCGGTTCTCGCCGTGGATCGGCATCGCGCACTTCGGCTTGACGATGTTGTACAGGTAGAGCAGCTCGCCCTCGTTGCAGTGGCCGGAGACGTGCACGGCCGCGTTCTCCTTGTTGATGACGCGGGCGCCGAGCTGGACGAGCTTGTTGATGACCTTGTACACCTCGTGCTCGTTGCCGGGGATCAGCGAGCTCGCCAGGATCACCGTGTCGAACTCGTTGATCGTGATGTCGCGGTGGCTGCCGTCGGCGATGCGGCCCAGGGCCGACATCGGCTCGCCCTGGGAGCCGGTGCACATGTAGACGAGCTTGTCGTCCTGCACGTCGTTGGCCTGCTTGAGGTCGATGACGGTGCCCTCGGGGATGTGCAGGTAGCCCAGATCGGCGGCGATCGACATGTTGCGCACCATCGAGCGGCCGACGAACACGACCTTGCGGCCGTACTTGTGGGCGGCGTCGACGACCTGCTGCACACGGTGGACGTGGCTGGAGAAGCTGGCGACGATGATCTTGCGCGTCGCCTCGGCGAACGCGCGGTCGAGGGCCGGGCCGATCGAGGTCTCGGGCTTGACGAAGCCGGGGACCTCGGCGTTGGTCGAGTCGGCCATCAGCAGGTCGACGCCCTGCTCGCCGAGCTTGCCGAACTCCACCAGGTCGGTGATGCGGTGGTCCAGCGGCAGCTGGTCGAGCTTGATGTCGCCGGTGTCGATGAGGCTGCCGGCCGGGGTCTTGACGAACACGGCGAGCGCGTCCGGGATCGAGTGGGTGACGTTGATGAACTCGAGGTTGAACGGGCCGACCTTGAGCTTGTCGCGGCCCTGCACCACGGTCATGGTCGGGGTGATGCGGTGCTCCTTGCACTTGGCCTCCACGAAGGCCAGGGTGAGCTTGGAGCCGATCAGCGGGATGTCCGGGCGCAGCTTGAGCAGGTAGGGCACGCCGCCGATGTGGTCCTCGTGGCCGTGGGTCAGCACCAGCGCCTCGACCTTGTCGAGGCGGTCCTTGATGTAGTGGAAGTCGGGCAGGATCAGGTCGACGCCCGGCTGCTCCTCCTCGGGGAAGAGCACGCCGCAGTCGATGAGCAGGATGTGGCCGTTGTATTCGACCACGTTCATGTTGCGGCCGATCTCGCCGAGGCCGCCGAGCGGCACGATGCGCATCGAGCCCTTGCGGTACTTGGGCGGGGGGATCAGGCCGTTGGGGTTCTGCGGTTCGGCGTCCTGCCGGGACCTGGCGCCGCGCTTGCCCGCGCGGGAGGCCTTGCCGTCCGACTTGCCGGCGCCGGCGGCCTTGGCGGCCGACTTGCCGGACTTCGCGGCCGCGTCGGACTTCGCCGACTTGGCGGACCTGGCGGACTTGGCGCGGGCGGGTCGCTCGCCGGCCGGTTCGGCGTCGGACCGGGAGGCGCCGCGGTCCGCCGTCTCGACGGTGCGGCCCGTCGCCTCGGCGATGATCTCGTTCATCACCGCTTCGATGGCGGGGTCGGTCACCGCCGACGCGCCGCGCTTGCGTGATTGCTTCGTGGTGTGCTGTTCTTCAGTGGTCATACTGTTCTGGTTGTCCTATTTGTGTTCGGTGCCTCCGCCTGTGCGGGGGCGAGGTCTTCGGTGCGCGCGCTCTTCGGCGCGCGCGGTGCGGTCGGACCGCCGGCGGTCCGTCATGGGACGGGTCCGGGTCGGCCGCCCGCCCGGGCCGGCAGGCCATGTCGGGGCGACGCCGCGCGTGCCCGGGTGACGTTCCATACGGTCCATGACGGGACACCCCGCGCTCGGCGCCTGCCTCGGACGACGCTCCGGTTCCGCACCCGTCCGGACACGCCTATGCGCATCGGGCTGCGTGCGCGCCGCTCGTCGTCGGCCGTCGCATCGGCTCGGCGCCGATGCGGTGCGCGCCAGCGGTGTGTCGGACCGGTGCTCCCGGTCCCGTCGTTGCCGGCAGATCCATTCTTTCGTTATCGTCTTGTCTTGTCCGGTCCGGTCGGGCCGGTCGGTCCGTCGCGGCCTCCATGCGTCGCCGCGGACTTCGGCCCCGACCGGGTCGGCCATATCCGGGCGCCTAGAGCAGCCCGGCCTCGCGCATGCCGCGTTCGGCCCGGGCGATCTCATCCGGTCCGGGGCCGACGTTCGGCAGGCGCATCGAGGTGTCGTCGAGCAGGCCGCGCACCTTGAGCGAGGCCTTGGCCATGACCGCCTGGAATCCGTTGCCGTTCAGCGCCTCCACCAGCGGTGCCAGGCTCACGGCGATGCGCTGGGCCGTGTGGATGTCGCCCCGGTCGAACGCCGTGGCCAGGTCGCGCATCGAGCCCGCGGCGGCATGGGCGATCACCGAGATCACGCCCACCGCGCCCACGGACAGGAACGGCAGGAACAGGCCGTCGTCGCCGGAGTACCAGTCCAGGCCGGTCTCCATGCGCTTGCGCACCGCGCCGGCGATGTCGCCGGTCGCGTCCTTGACGGCGCTGACGTGGTCGAGTTCGGCGAGGCGGCAGTAGGTCTCCAGCTGGATGCGCACGCCGGTGCGGCCGGGCACGTCGTAGACGATGATCGGCTTGTCCGCGGAGGCGTTCACCGCGCGGTAATGCCGGAAGATGCCCTCCTGCGAGGGGCGCGAGTAGTACGGGGCGACGACGAGCACCGCGTCGGCGCCGGCCTCCTGCGTCTGCTCGGCCATGCGCACGGAATGCACGGTGTCGTTCGAGCCCGCGCCGGAGATGACCGGCACGTCCACGGCCTCCTTGACGGCGCGGACCAGGTCGACCTTCTCGTCCATGTGGGTGACCGGGGATTCGCCGGTCGTGCCGTTCACGAGAATGCCGTCGGCGCCGTCGAGAACCAGCTGCTTCGCCAAGCGCTGCGCGGTGTCGTAGTCGATGGATCCATCGGATGTCATCGGCGTGATCATGGCCGGGATGATGCGCCCGAACGGCGCCGGATCAAGGAGATGCATGGAACCGTCACTCATAGTCTCAAAGGTACTTCGCGGGCGGGACGCGGAATCCGGCCCGCGACAAGGGGCCGGGCCGCCGGATGCGCCCCGCCGGCCGGGTCACAGATCGAGGAACCGGTCCAGTCCGACGGTGAGGCCGGCATGCCCGCCCTCGGCGAGCTTGCGCACGGCCAGCAACACGCCAGGCATGAAGGAGATGCGGTCGAAGCTGTCGGCGCGGATCGTCAGCTGTTCGCCCGCGTTGCCCATCAGCACCTCCTCGTGGGCGTTCAGGCCGCGCAGACGCACGGCGTGCACGTGGATGCCGTCGACGACCTGGCCGCGCGAGCCGCCGTCGGTCTGGGTGTTGTCCGGCACCGGCGCCAGGCCGGCGTCGCGACGCGCCTGCGCGATGGCCTGCGCCGTGTGCAGGGCGGTGCCGGAGGGGGCGTCGACCTTGTTGGGGTGGTGCAGCTCGACGACCTCGGCGGATTCGAAGTACGGCGCCGCCAGCTTGGCGAAATGGTCGGCGAGCACGGCGGAGATCGCGAAGTTCGGCGCGATGAACACCGCCTGGTTCGCACGCGGCGCGCCGGCCAGCGCCACCCCGATCTGGTCCAGGCGCTCGTCGGTCCACCCCGTCGTGCCGACGACCACGTCGACGCCCTGGGCGATCAGCGCCAGCACGTTGTCCAGCGTGGCGGACGGCACGGTGAACTCGACGGCCACGTCGGTGTTCCCCGGGGTGATGACCGACAGGTCGTCCCCCGCGTCGAGGGCGAACGCCAGCTGCATGTCCTCGGCGCCGTTCACCGCCTCGACCACATGCGACCCCATGCGCCCCTTCGCGCCGACCACTGAAACCCGAATCATGCCATACCTCCTTGCCATTGCCCCGGTCCTGCGCCGCGGCCGTCGCCGCGAATCCGCGGAACCGGAACCGGTGTGTGTTCCGATGCCATTATCGATGCGGGACACGCGACCGGGTAGATATGTACCAGGCGGCGTGTCCACTGCTACCGGTTCCGAGACTATCGCGCGGCGCGAACAGCCCGGCGGATGCATCGCCCGGCGCGAACGGGTGGACTCTTCGGAGCGGTCCTCGCGGTAGTCGGTATACATGCGTCGCCCGGCGCGAACGGGTGGACGACGAAGTCACGGATAGACGACGTGATCATGGATAGACGGCGCAGCCACGGGTACCGGGCGGACGCGGTCAACGCACGACCGGGAGGATGCGTCGGAGCAGGCCGCCGGACGGGACGGATTCCGGCCACCCGCGACGCAATCACGGATGGCCGGACGACGCGGCGCATTATTCGCTCAGCGCGCCCCGGTCGGCGCCGGACGCGGCACGGCGCCCTCGTAGATGAAGATGTCGCCCATCATGTCGTGGTCCTCGGGATGGTCGGCGGCGTACCGCTCGGCGACGCATTCCAATCCCTGATGGTCGTAGAAGCCCACGTCGCACGACGAATCGGTGTGCAGATAGTACCGTTCGACGCCGCACGCGCCGAGGTACGCCAGCGCACGGCGCCACAGCGTACCGCCGACGCCGTGGCCGCGCGCGTCCGCGGACACCAGGAACAGCTCGATCTCGCCCTGCGCGGTCGCCTCGACGCCGCTGTCGCGTTCCATCTCCTCCTCGACCGCGTGCCAGTGCAGCGCACCATCCAGGTGACGGGTGTCGGGAACGCTCGCGCGAATCCGGTCGTCGATCCGGCCCAGTTCCGCCTGCGCTTCGGGGAACGCCGCCGGCAGCCCGGCCACGCGTGTCAGCGTCACGCCCATGAACCGGCCGTCGCGTTCGGCGATGTCGCCGCGCGACGCCGGCGCCAGGTAGTGCATGACGAAATGTCGGGACAACAGCGCCGACTCGGGCGTGCCGAAACCCCATGTCCGCTCGTACTCCTCGACGATCGCATCGACGTCCTCCCATGCCATCGGTCGGTAGACGACTCCGTGGCGGTCGTCGCCGCGTGTCGCCGCTCCGGTCGTCATCGTCGTGGTCGTCATCGTATCCGGTTCCTTTCCTCGCAGGTGCGATGTCCGTTCACGTGCGCCCGCCCACACGTGCAGTCCGAGACCCGCGCATCCCCGTCAGGCCGACATGGCGCATTTCAGCCACGCCGTCGCGGCCACCCGCCGTACCTGCCCACCGACCGTCATCGGTCGTCGAACGCCGCCCGACGCCGACGATCGTCGAACGCCGTCAGTCATCGTCGGATTGCTCGGGGATGCCGCGATGCAGCTCGTCAAGGATCTCCTGTTCCGTTTTCTCCCGCGCGCGAAGCTCTCGCCTGCTCTCGTCGGGTTCACTCAGATAGTAGAGCGTCGCGTCGATGCTGTCCAGCGGGATGCCTTCGATCGACGACAGCAGCAGCCGGTACAGGTCGAGCTGGACGAGCTTGCGCTCCGCGTCCGCCTGCCTGCCGGGACGACGGCCGGTCTTCCAGTCGACGATCGTATAGCGTGTGACGTCCTCGCCGTCATCCAGGCCGCCGAAGAACACCGCATCGAGCTTGCCGTTCACGATGGCGCCGTTCAGCTGCGGTATGGACGCGACGATCTGGCGTTCGGCCCACGCCGGATCCCGCGATGCCCACCGCGAGTCGGCGAGCCGGCGCTGCCAGACGAGAAGATCGTTCCGAGGCACGCCCGGATTATCCGAGGCGGATGCTTCGGCCCGCCGCAGGTCCTCCAGCATCGCACGACGGCTGAGGATGCCGCCGTGTTCCGCATCCGCATCGCCGCGCGCCGCCATGATGAACCGTTGCGCCCATGCGTGGAAGATCGTGCCCGACTCGGCCGCCGGCGAGGCGACGCTGGGCACGGGCCGCACGATGCCGCGCCAGTATGAGCGTTCCTCCCTGTCGCTCAGCCCGCCGGCGATCGCCTGCAGGCTGGTCACGCTTTGGCGACGCCCGCCGATGATGCGCCGTGCCCGTTCCCTGACCACGCGGTCCAGTGCCTCGCCTTCCAGAACCCCGTGCATCAGATCGGCGTCGTCCACCACCATGCGGGTGAGGGCCAGCAACCCGTGTTCCCGTTCGATGCCGTCGGCTCCGGAATCCGTGCCCGCCGTCCGCTCGTCGGATTCCCGTCCATCGCCATCCAGCAGAGCCAGCACCGCCCGTGCGCCGTCCTGCAGGCGCCGCATGACCGGTTCGCTCAAGGTCGCCGGCCAAGCCAGGCCGGTATCGCCGGCACGATCCGGAATCGGCGTCATCCAGGCATCGCCGACGATCGCGTTCATATAGTCCTGCGCGCGCTCCCCGGCGCAGAACCCCTCGGGCAGCGGCGGCAGCGTATCGACCACGACGCCGTCACCGTCCTCGGCGTCCTGCGAGGCCCGCGCGACGGCGGCCCTGTAGGCGTCGATGTCCTGCGCGATGCGGCCCCTGACGTCCGCATCGATGTTGGTGGGTTCGTGCGTCGCGTCCCGCCGGGCGTGCATCGAGTCATGCACCTCCTGCCAGAAGTTCGACGCCCGTCGCGCGGCGCCATGCGCCAGGGCCGGGTCGCGGCTCTCCTCGCCGGTCCGGCAGAAGGTGAGCAGCGCGTCGTGCCGGGCGCGGGTCAACGCCACGTAGGCGATGCGCCGCTCGTCGGCGTGCAGTCGCCGGCCGTATTCCTCCTGCTGCGTCAGGTACCAGCCGTCGGGATCCACGTCGTCCACGCCGTCGCCGAACTGCCGCATGGATCCGAACACCTCGTCGTCGATCTGCTCGACATCGTCCAGGGCGGACAATGCCGCCACCGGATCGCCGCCGACCGGCGCGTCGTGCGGGAACTGCGGCAGTATCGCGGCGTCGACGCGCACCGGGACGGGCACCGCGGTCGGGACCTCCAGCCAGCTCTTCGCGGTCTCCCGGTATTCCGGGGCGTGCCAGACGCCGTGCTCGTCCAATCCGCCGGCGCGATCCTCGTCGCATGCGATGTGGAGGTTGTCCCCCTGCTTGCTGGGGAACACGCCGTCGGCCATGTCCACCACGGCGACGGCGTCCCATTCGAGCCCCTTGGACTGGTGGATGGTCATCAGCTCGACGTCCGCACGGTCGTCGCGCATGTTCATCGCCTCGTCCTCGACGCTGTCGAGCGCATCGGTCCATGACACGAACCCGCGCAACGTCGGCGTGCTGTCGGCGGCGATCTCGCTCGCATACGTATCGACCAGATCGATGATGCCGTCCATCGGCATGTGCGCCACGGTCGGGTTCACCGGGGCGTCATCGCCGCGCAGCGCCTGGGCGACCACGGTGTCGATGTCCAGGTCGAGCGCCTGCACGGCCGTCCGTACCACGTCCGCCAGCGGCCGCCCCACCGCGGAACGGACGTCGCGCAGCATGGCGCCCATACGGCGCACGCCGTCCAGAGACTCCCGGGAGAACGCCGCGCTCCGTGCGACGATGTCGTCGAAGTCGTCGCGCTGCAGCAGGTCGGCGAGGAACACGGTGTTGCCGACCATGTCGCGGTGGTCGTGGACGATGCGGTCCCAGGTCTCCCGAGGCGCATCCGCGTCGGCGACGCCGGCCTCGACCAGCGCGCGGAACTGTTCCGCGCAGTTCGCCTGCTCAGCCAGGCGGGACAGCTCCCGCAGCTCCTCGGCGGCGAGGTGGAATCGCGGGGTGGCCAGCAGCCTCATCAGCGATGCGGAGTCCGTGTGGTCGGCGACCACATGGAGCAGCGCCATCAGGTCGCGTATCTCCGGGCGTTCGAACAGCGCCGAGTACCCGACGACGAATGCGGTCAGCCCGGCCTGTTCCAGCGCCTGCTGGTATCGCGCCATCTGCTGCTTGGTGCGGAACAGCACGGCCACGGTGCCGCGGTGGCCGTCGCCCGATGCGTGGCTGTTCGCTCGGATCGCCTCACGGCAGAAGCGCACCACGCCGTCGATCTGCTGGCCGAGGGTGTCGTACCCGAGCACGCCGATGGTGCCGAGCGGCGCATCCGGCAGGTTGCCCAACGGCGCCACGTCGACCTCGTGCATCGGCGAACTGCTCGGCCGGCGGGGCGAATCGTCCCGCAGCGGCATCGTCAGGTTGTTGGCCGCCTCGAGCACGACGCGCGAGTTGCGCCGCGTGACGGTCAGCGCATAGGGCTGCTCGCCGGCGGACATGCCGAAGTCCCGTTGGAACATGCGGAAGGCGCCCGGGCTGGCGCCGCGCCACGCGTAGATGGATTGGAACGGATCACCCACCGCGTTCACCGCGCATCGCTCGTCCCCATGCCCGTCGCCGGCGTGGAACAGCGCGGCGATCAACGTCGCCTGCGTGGTCGAGGTGTCCTGGTATTCGTCCAGCAGCACATGGCTGAAGCGAGTGCGGTAGCGCCGGCCGATCGAGGGGAACCGCGTGATCAGCTGGTACGCGGCGATGGTGAAGTCGCTGAACTCCGCCATGTTCAGCCGTCGCTTCTCGGCGGCGTACTCGGCGACCAGCCCCAGCAGCAGTTCCCGCTTCTCCGTCGTGCGCAACATCCGGGCGCACTGCCAGAGGCAGTTGTCGTGCAGTCTGGTCCGGAACTCGTCCAGCTTGTTCTGCCATGCGGCGTCGGTGACGTTCTTGTAGCGTCGGGGGCGCCTGCCGATGCTGGGCTGGGACTCGGGGACCTGCTCGTCGCCGATGGCCCGGCCGATTCTGGCGGCGAACGCGCCGTCCCAGGCGCGGATGCGGGCTATGGCGTCGTCGATGTTGTCGCAGCCCGAGCCGATCATCGTGCCGCCGATGGCGTTCGACAGCTGCAGCACGTGCTGCGTCAGCCCCGCGAACGATCCGGTGTCCACCGTGGAATCCACGATGTCGCCGATATGCCGTTCGACGACGTTGCTGATGAGCTGCAGGGAGCCGGCCACGCTGAGCGGCTGCGTGTTCTGGTCGAAGCCCACCAGCAGGCCGTACTGCCTGACGATGGTCTGGAAGAACGCGTCATAGGTGTAGATCGCCGGTTTGAGGAAGAGCCGGTCGCCGCCGTCCCGGGAGGCGTCCTCGGCCACCGCGGCCGATACGCGCTCCAGCAGCTCGCCGGCCGCCTTGCGTGTGAACGTCAGGCCGAGGATGCGCTCGGGGGCGACGCCGCGCCGGATCAGCGCGATGATGCGTCGCGTCATCGTGTAGGTCTTGCCCGACCCCGCGCCGGCGACGACCAGCACGTCATCGTCCGCCGGCGCGTTGACGACACGGTCCTGTTGCTTGTTGCCGTCGATGCTTCCGCTCATGACTGCCTCATTTCGAACACGGTGCTGATCTGTCCGGCGCAGGCCGGGCATACCGGCTTCAGCCGGCAGGACTTGATATGGTCGGGGGTGGGATGGGCCGTCAGGGTCATGGACCGGCTCGCGGCGCCGGCGTAGAACACCCTGGCGATCATGGTCAGGGCCCAGACCGCCTGGGTACCGCGCAACGACAGCAATTGGTCCCATGCGTGCCGGCTCACGCCCTCGGGGGCCATGTCCGGCAGTTCCGGAACATCCAGCGCCGCCTCGGCCTTCAGACGGGAACGCGGGGTGAACGAATCCGCATTCAGGCTCTCGCCGGCGAACAGGGGCGGCTGGAAGGCGCCTTCGGCGCCGTAGAAGCTGGCGGGGCTGTCTTTCTCCGCCACGTAGAACAGGTCGCTCTGCGTGATGCGTGGCGAGCCGGTGGACGTATCCGGCTGTGCATCGGAGAATGCCAGGCCCAGCTGATAGCACACCAGCTGCAGGTTGTTCACCATGTATCGCGCGTTCCTGGCCCGGCCGGTCTTGTAGTCGATCAGCCTGACCGTTGCGGTGCCGTCGCCGAGATGGCGGTGCTCCAGCCGATCGATGGTGCCGGACAGCCGTATTATGAGATCCTCGGACATCCCTTCGGGCCAGCCGCCGACCAATGAGCCCATCATGGCGAGCAGCTCGCCGCTCCCGATCGGGTCGACACCGGGCAGCGCGTTATACCGCCGCAGGATGTCGTCGAGGCCGAACCGGGCGGAGAACTGCCGCTCGCATTCGACTCGGTCCAATGTGCCGACGGCGAACAGCTTCGCGTTGCCGCTATGGTATCCGTCGCGATGTCCATTGGCGAAATACGTGGCGATGTTGGTCAGCACCTCGCGGGCGGCGCGGTCCCTGCGCGTCGCCTCGAAGCGTTGCTCCGGGTCGGCGGCGGCCGACGGGTCGCGTCGCAGCGCCCCGTAGATCGCCATCAGCCGATCGGTGATCGCATCCACGCGTTGCTGCGGGGCCGCGTCCGCCATATACCCGGGCAGGTCCAGTCCTTCCTCGCTGCCCTGCTGGGCCACGGCGTGAATCAATGTGCCGAAGGATGTGCTCACCGACCCGGCCCGGGGGCCCGCGCAGCGGTTCTCGATCGTCCAGCACACCGGGCACGCCCAGATGCTGTCGACGGACGACGGCGACAGCACCGCGACCGGGGCATGGGATGACGGCTCCACGGTTTCGGTCGCGGATGGTTCCGTCGCCGCCGTGGCCGCCGGCGTCCGCACGAAGTTCCATCGACGAGGATTCGCGGACGGCAGCCCGTGACGGGCCAGCAACGCCAATGCCCGCGCCGCGTCCATGCCCTGCGCCGAGTCGGCCCCGTGCCGGGCCAGTGCCACGCGGGCGGCGGCGACCAGGCCACGGGGGTCGGCATCGAGGCCGCCATGGTCGCCGTCCCGCTCCGCTCTGCCGGTGTCCGCCCCACCGTCCGGCGCTGCGCCGGACGGTCCGTCGGGCACCTTGCCGTCGTGACGCTCCGGAAGCGCACCCACCGTGGCGAATCGGACGCCATCCCGTTGACGCTCGAATCGTTCGGGGACATAGCCGAACAGGAAATCCGAGGGAACCGTGTCGTCGTTCCACACGGCGCTGACGGTGACGACGTCATCGGCCCGGGTGAGCGCGACCAGCAGTCCTTTCTTCTCGCTGGACAGCACTGTGGACAGCCTGTTGTCATGCCCGGCCCGGTCATGGTCGGGTATCGTGCCCCGAAGCATGATGTCGGCGAGGTCCTCGCCGCCGAACAGCGTGCTGCGTTCCGCGAGATTCGGCCAGACACCCTGCTGGAGCGCGGGAAGCCAGACATAACGCCAGTGTCTGCCGGCCGCCCCGGCCGGTGTGGTCAACGTCACCGCCTGTTCCACGGGACCGACGTGCGCAAGCGAATCGGCCTCGATCTCCATCGCGCGCACCTGCGCCATGAACGAGACGATGTCCTGCCCGGTCGCCGCCCCCTCGGCGATCTGGAACAGACGCATGGCCGCGTCAAGCCGGTCGTTCGCCGCGCGTCCTTCGGGCGTGTTCGACAGCGCCGTGCGCTGCCATGCCGAGGCCACGCCCGCGGCGTCCCAAGCGACCGCCAGCGCGTACCGGGGCTCCTCGGAGGTGAGCCGCCCCAGCCCGTCGTCGACGGACGCGACGAGACGCCATAGCCGGGCGAACGCCCTGCCCTGCGGATCACGGCCGAGCACCGCGTCGATGGCGTCGAGCACCTCGGACGCCGGTGCCGACGCATCATCGAAAACCAGCATCACATACAGTGCATCCTCGCCGAACGGCAGGTCGTCCCCGACCGCCGCGGTCTCGCTGATGCGGCTGTCGTCAATGGCCACGGAGACACCGTCGTTCCGGTCCTGTCCCCGGTCCCGGTCGTGCTCCACCGACGCCCGTAGGTCGTTCCACGATGCGACCAGACGCGCCAGGCGGCCCTCCGACGGCGGATCGCCCGGCTCTGTACCCCCCGGTTCGGGAGCCGTGCCATCGCCGGCGGATTCCATGACGATATCCGCCAGCGACGCCAATGCGCCCATCGCGGACGAGACCGGCTCCAGCCGCGCGGTCCGCCCCTCCCCGGGGCGGCTTCCGGTCGTGACCAGCGGACTGCCCATCAGCGACGCGACCCGCGTGCGCACGTAGGCCGCGATCGCAGCCAGCGGCATCGCCACGCCGGCAATCCCCTGGTGGCGCAGTCGAGCCAGCTCGATCAACGCGAACAGCCCTTGGACGAATGGTTCGTCCTTCAGCGGACGATTCACCGACGAGTAGCGCACCGGCACGCCGTCATGCCGCAGCCGCTCGCCGAACGTGCGCACCGTCGCGTTGTCGTGCGCGATGACCGCCATGTCGTTCCAGTCCACGCGCGCGTCAAGGTGCAGGCGTTTGATGCGCCACACCACGTCATCCAGTTCCTCGCGCGCCGACCGATACAGCGCGGTCGCCACACTGCCGTCCCCGGGCAGCGGGGAGTCCGGCGCCAACCGCGCGATTGGAAGCGCGCCCTCGTACCGCGGCAGCTTCCACGCACGCTCGGCGATCGGAAGCGGCTCGTCCTCGGGAGAGGGGATCGACAGCGACACCCGGGCGGCGATTACGTCACGATACGTATGGCCCCGCATGCGTGACTCGCCATGCCGCGCGTCGGCGCGGCCGCCATCGCCCGCATCATGTTCGGGGAGCCGGTACAGCCGGGCGCCGAGCGGACCGGACTGCGCCCGGGCGAACAGATATTCCGGATACGATCCGCGGAACGTCTGCACGGCTTCGTCCGGATTGCCGATGAGCACCAGCCGCACGCCGGACGCCGACAGGGCCTCCAGAAAACGCAGGCCGGCCAGCGTCGTGTCCTGGAAATCATCGACCACCAGCAATGCGGGCAGCACGACTGCCCCGCCGCGTCCCGCCGCGGCGCTCCGCCCGAGCATGGCGGCCCCTTCGACCAGCAGCCGCGACGCGTCCAGCCGGTACTCGCCGGGATAGTGGCGTGCGATGGACTCCACGTATTCCCGGCGCAACGCGAACGCCAGCCTCCATTGCAGCTCCAATCGTTGCGTATCCCGAGGCAGGCCACGCAGCGTGCGGATCAGCGTCTCCTCACCGGAGAACGAGGCGCCGAGCTCGTTGATGCGCGCCAGCATGTCCCGGAGCTGGGCGACGAACTCCGAGGATATGCCGCGTTCGAACATCGCGAGCGCCGTCGCGTCGGCACGGTCCGAGTCCTCGGCGACGACGGTGTCGGCCCAGTCGTCATCGGCGAAATAGTCCCGCAGCAACAAGCAGGTGCCGCACATGTCCCCCGAACGGACGTGGCCCACATGCACGGCCACCACCTGGCGCAGCAGCGCATCCTGTTCGGCGCCGTTCAGCAGCCTGGGGGCAGGGTCCCCGGTGGCCGCACGCGAATCCGCGATCACACCGAACGCCAGCGCCGACAAGGTCGTCACCGGCCTTGCCTTCGACGATGCGCCGACCTCCCTGATGACGCGGTTGCCCAGCTCGTCGGCCATGACGCGTCCGGACACGGTCATCACGGCGTTCGCATCCCCGAATGCGCGCAGCCCACGCAGCAGCGCCGCATAGGCGAACCGGGTCTTTCCGCATCGGGGAACGCCCGCCACCACCAGCGGCCGTGCCGCCGCGTCGTCGCCTTCGAACAGCAGGTCGAGGGCGTGCCATACATCGTCATGTCCGTTCATGGCTCCCAGCCTAAACACCCCGTTCAGCCCTAGGTACATATCTACCCACCCCTGCGTGTCGCGCACGGCGTCGGGCGAAGCGGCATCCCTCACCCCTCCATGGCCGCCCACACCGCGGCCGACAGGTCGCGGATGGAGGCCTGCGCCGCGGACGGATCGGCGACGCCCTCGGTCAGCACGGCCAGCACGTAGTCCCCCGTCGTCGCCGAGCCGTCGATCGCCGCCGACGTGTCCGCCGTGGCGAACACGATGGCCGCATCGTTCTCGACGCCGTCGATCTCGCCGGTCTTGTTCGCCACGGCCGTGCCCGTAGGAACGCCTCCCGGGATCTTGGTCTGCCGGGTCTGGGCCAACAGCAGGCCGAGCATCCGCTCGCTCCAGGCCGGCGACACCAGCTCGCCGCGGTACACCGCGGCCATGAACCTGCCGGCGTCGGACGCGCTGGTCTGCTTGCGCGTCGGGTCGCCGTCGACCACGCCCAGATACTGGTCGATGAACGTGTCCTCGAATCCATACTCCGCCGCGATTCGGTTCACCGTCGCGAATCCGGCGTCCGCGTCCCCGTCTCCCAGCAGGTCGATCAGCGTGTTGGTGGCCTCGTTCGAGCTCACCGTGATCATCTGTTCCAGCAGCGTATCGATGGCATCGCTCTCGACGAGCGAGCCGTCCGCGATGCGTTGGAACACCGACAGCATCACGTAGAGCTTGATCACCGACGCCGAATAGCTCCGGTGGCTGTCGATCGCGATGGAGGCACCGGTCGCCAGATCCTCCGCATATACCTGCCAAATCCCCTGATATCCCTCGATGCGCCGCGTCAGCTCGTCACGCAGCGTATCGAGGCGGCGCTGCGCCACCGCCGCGTCAGCGGAAGGCACGGCGTCCCGGCTCAACGTCCCGACGGCTCCGACGGGCGCGACGCCGTCCGCGGCGACGTCGCCGTCCACGCGTCGCCCCATCCACGCGCCCCCGGCGCCGCAGACCAACGCCATCGTAAGTGCGGCGGCGGCCATGGTCAGCGCACGCCGCCGACGCCGGTGCGTATGCCGACCGGCATGCCCGGGCGTCGATCCGTTTCCCGTGTCCGCGGTCATGTCACCGGGCATCCAGCATCGTCGTCCACACGGCGTCGAGGATGTCGGAGGTCAGCGCCGCGGCCTGTTCCCGTCCGAGGTGTTCGGTGATCACCGCCACGCCCACCGCGTCCTCGCCGTTCCCGATGACGACGAAATAGTTGTAGGCGTCCTGGATGCCGGCCCCGCGGTGCGCGTGCACCGTCGCCCCCTGCGGTACGTCCACGCCCTCCGTCGCGATGTCATGGTTCATCAGCAGGTAGGCGCCGTCGTCGATCGCCTCGGCCAGCATGCGCGCCGCGTCGTCGGATGACGTGTAGTTCTCGCGCCCCTCCTGCGATGCGGCCACGTCGCCGAAGACGCGGCCGAAGCTCGTATGCGCGTACCGGTGATCGGCGAGCCAGGAGTTCAGCCCGTCCAGCCCGCCGATGTCGTCGATGAGCGCATTGGCCGCCTCGTTGTCCATCGAGCGCAGCATCTGGCCGGCCGAGTCGCTGGGGCGACCGGCGTTCGTGTCCGTGTACGCCAGGTACACCGGCAGGTACAGTCCCGCCGCCACGTAACGGCGTTCCGCGTTCCGTGACGAGTAGCTGCGCAGCCCGTCCTGCGTGATGACGGACACGGCGACGTCGGTGGTCGAGTAGCCGTCCACGATGGCGTCCACGGCCGACTGGTCCAGTGTCCGCGACGTCGACCGTCGCGCCTCATCCGACGCGCCCTCCCCCTCATCATCGGACGGCGACGCATCGGCGCCCGGTTCGGTCTCCTCCGGCACGGCCGACTGGCCGCCGGGTTGTTCGCCGCCGCGACGCACGGCCACGACGGCGAGCGCGACGACCAGGGCGACGACCGCGAGCGCGGCCACGACGATGGCGACGACGGCGCCCGCCGGGCCGCGCCGGTGTACCGGTTCGGCGGAGGACCCGTCGTCCGTCGTGGACGGCGCGGGGGATTCGCCGACCCCCGGACTTCCATACGACCCCGGCAGCACCGAGCGCTCGGCGTCGGCGTCCGGAAGCCGGCCGAGCGGCTGGCCGCAGGTCGTGCAGAACCGTGCGCCGGCGTCGTTTTCAGCCCCGCATCGATAACAGAACATCATTCCCTCCCGCGCCGACGCCATGGTTCCCGATTCATCGGTATCTCGATTATCGCGCCTGCCTCCGCCATCGTCCATCGGCGGTTCCGAATGCCGTGCCTGGCGTATCGGTACGGGGGGCAGCCCGACCACCCCCCGAACATGCATCTTTCTTAGCTGCAGCCAGCTGCTTTTCAGGGCACATACAGCATATATAAAGTCGCAAAAACCTTGCCATTGCAACGAACACGCCGAGGTGCGCACCGCTGTCCGCAACCCTCGGAACAATGACCCCTAACCCACGCAGAGCAGCGTGAGTCGATTGGGGGAATCGAATTCAGGGAGGGACTCGACGATGAGCACCGCTACGACGCCGGAGCCGCGAATCGCGGGATACACCGGCATACGAAGGCTGGGCGGAGGCCCGGCATCCGCAGTGTACCTCTGCCGGCAACGGGGGCGTCGGCGGGAGGTCGCCGTCAAGGTGGCCGGAACCGTCGGCGACGACGGCTGCCGCCGCGCGATACGCAACGAGATCGCATGCCTGTCCCGCATCCCGAGGCATCCCAATATCGTACGGATGCTGGATTGCGGGGTCACGGCGGACGGAGCCGACTACCTGGTGCTCGAATACGCTTCCGGAGGAGCGTATCGCGCCGCGCCGCGGCGCCACCGGACCGATGCCCTTCTTGCGATCGATGTCGGGATCCGGATCGCCGACGCGCTGCATGCGGTCCACCGCGCCGGCATCGTGCATCGCGACGTCAAGCCGAGCAACATCCTGAAGTCGGCAACGGGAAATCCGGTGCTGGCGGATTTCGGCGTGGCGGCCTCGATGTACCAGCCCCAGATGCGAACCGGCCATTCCGACACCTGGGCGGCGCCGGAGGTGCGTTCCGGGGCGAGCGGAGGGACCGTCGCCGCCGACATCTATTCGCTCGGCGCCACATTGTGGGCGCTGACGACGGGGACGCCACCGCCCATCTCCGGCTCACGGCCCATCGGTTCGTTCCGCCCCGCGGCGGTCTCGCGCACCTCGTCCCCGAAGCCACGTACCGAAGACGTTCCCGCGCCGATGGCGGCGGCGCTGCGTCGTTCCCTGGACGACGACCCCGAACGCCGCTATCGCACGGCCGCGGAGTTCGCGAACGAGCTGCGCCGCATACGGCGCGTGCTGCGCGGGCGGACGTCTGCGGTTTACGGCCATGCGGCGGCGCGACCGCGGCGCACGGTCCCGGCACCGGTACCGACGCCGACGCCACGCTCGTGCGCACGGTTCGCACGACGCGACGACCGTATGGCGTACGGCGCCGTCGCCGCGATGACGGCCATCGCGCTGCTGCTCGTCGTCGCGATATCGCCGCATGCGGACACCTTCGGGCCCGTCGCTCGACTCGGCGGCCACGAACGGCCATCGCCGGCGACCATGGTAGGGGGCATGGACGGCAGGCCCGGCATCGAAGCGCCGGAGACGGTGCCGGCGCCGACCCGGTTCCGCGGCGTCATCGACGGCGAAACCGCCACGTTCAGCTGGACCAATCCCGATCCGATGCCCGGCGACTCGTACGCATGGTCCGTCCTCACAGAGGACGAACCGACAGCACCGACACGCACCTCGACCACCGACGAGACCGCCGTGACGATCGCGGACGTACGCACGCCGCGTCTGTGCATGGCGGTCAGCATCGTGAGAGAGGACCACGCCATGTCCGAGCCCGCAATCACCTGCGCGGCCCGCTAGACGACCGACGAATACCGCTGCAGCACCGACGGATAGGGGGACCGCCATGACACAGCGACACATCACGCATCCGCATGACCATCACGCGGGCAAGGCACGGCCTTACCGCAACCGACGCACGCGATGGACGACGCCGCTGCTCTCGCTGGCGCTGCTGCTGGCGCTGGCCGCAGGAGCCGTCGTCGTCAGGTCCGTCACGCATGCTCAGGTTCACTTCGATGACGGCACGGTATGGGTCACGTCGACGCAGCACCGCAGCGCCGCCCGTTTCAATGTGCGCGTCGGGCAGGCCAACGGCTTCATCGCATCCGAGACGGCTGACTTCGACATCGCCCAGCAAGGCGACATCGCCATGCTTGACGAACGGACGAGGACGTTCGGCATCGACGCGGCCACGTTGGACCGTTCGGACCCCGTGCGCACGGGCATGGAGCTGTCGATGGCGTTGGGCGGTCGGACGCTCGCTCTGCTGCATCGCGCCTCCGGCGACGTCTGGATCCATGATATCGACGGCATCCATGCATTCTCCACACAGAGCACGCCCCACATGATGCTGGGGCCCGGAGGCATGGTCGCCGTCGACCACCGCGGAACCGCCTATGGCATACGTCCTTTGGACGGCGCGGTGTTCGCCATGGTGCCCTCCGACGACCGGCCCCGGCGAATCGCCGTCATCGACGACGCGGCCAAGACACGAATCGATGCGTTCAGCGTGGTCGGAGGCACGCCCGTCGCAAGCGTCGCGGGACGGATCCTGTGGCCGTCGGGCGCGGCGGACACGCAGATGGATCACGTGACATTGCAGCGGCCTCCGAGCGACCACAGGCAGAACGGCTGGATCGTCGCGGCCGGGGACGGTTCGGCGTTCGTCCTTGACCTCGGCCGGCCCGATGGCGGTATGCGCCGCATGGACGGTGGCGACGGATCGCCGGCGGAACCGGTGTCGACGGACGGATGCGTTCACGGGGCATGGAATCAGCACGCCGACAATTATCTGCGTCTGTGTTCCGCCACGGACGATGCGGCATTCGTCACGATGAACGGCATCACACCGACCAGCGATGTGCGGCTGCGCGCCAATCACCGTCTGGTGGTGCTCAACGACGTCGCCACAGGCACCGTATGGAACCCCGGCGAATCCACCGACGCGATCGCCCTGCGATGGGACGGCGCAAGCGTCGAACGGGAATCGCAGGACGATCCCGCCCGGACCGCCGATACCGACGTATACGACTATGGAACGGACTGCTCCGACCGGACCGGTCTGCTCAGTGCCGAACAGGACGAATTCGGCGTCCGCCCCGGCACCAGGCGGATTCTCGATGTGCTGCGCAACGACCGGCAGACCGGCTGCACGCCGCTGCGCATATCCGCCGCGACCGTTCCCCAAGGCAGCGGCATCGCCGTCGAGGTGACACGCGATGGCCGCCGGCTCCAACTCGATGCGGCCGAGGCCGAACCGGGGGTCGTCGCCATCGGTTACCAGATCGACGACGGCGGACAGGGCACGGCGTCGGGGACTGTCCGGCTGCATATCGCCGACGACGGGAACCGAGCGCCCGTCCAGAGCGACGTGCCACCCGACATCGCCGTGGAACGACGGGCGACCTATACGACGGACGCCCTGTCGATGTTCGCCGATCCGGACGGCGATGCGATGACCTTGGTATCGGCGCGTCTGCGCAACACCGATCAGGCCGCCATCACTGCGCGCCCCGACGGCAACCTGGTCTTCACCGCCGGTTCCATGGCATCCGGCCGTGCATGCGTCGAGGTCGTCGCCTCGGACGGCCATGCGACGGCCACGGGACTGATGTACTTTTCGATCAGTCCCGAACACACCCTCCCCGCCGTGATCGACCCGGTCATGGTACGTACGCTGCCGGACGTGAAGACCGTCGTCGATCTGCGCCCATACGTGCATGGCACGTCCGCCGAGGCGCCCCGGCTGTCCGACATCGCCCCCGCCGACGGAATCGACGTCGCCATGAACGCCGGGCGGATGTCCCTGACCGTCACCGCAGGCGACGTCGGCACCCATGAGATACCAGTCACCATCACCCAGGGCGAGGTGGCGGCGACCGGCATTGTGCGCGTGGACGTCGAGCCTCGCCCCGACCGGCCCGCCAAGCCGATCGTCGTCGATGACGTAGCCGTTCTCGATGTGGACGGCACCGCCATCGTGGAGCCCCTCGTCAACGACATCGACCCTTCCGGAGGCGTGCTCGTAGCGACATCGGTGCGATGCGACGCCGATTCCGACGCCAAGGTCAGCGTCGTCGACGGCAGCCGCATATACATCACGATGTCCCATCCGCTCACCGCACCGACCGCCCTGGCCTACACCGCGGCCAATGCGGCGGGAACGTCCCGGGGAATGGTCACGGTGCTGCCGGCGGCTTCCACCCCCGCCACCGGTGCGATCGCAGCGCCGGACATTCCCGTGCAGGTGCGGACCAACGGCATCGCCACGGTCGATGTCCTCGAACACATCACCGGCGACGACGGCACGGTCGCCTTGGACCCGCTGGTGCGGCACGACAAGACGTTCGACGGGCTCGCTTTCGTTTCCGGGCGCACGGTGCGATACCGGGCCGGCAACAATCCGGGGACGTACAAGGTCGTCTACACGGTTCGCAACGCACTCGGCACCGCCGCTTCGGGAACCATCACCTTCATCGTGCGCGATGTCGACGCCGGCGACACGGCACCGCCCGCCCCATACGACGTCGAGGCACAGGTCTCGGCGGGATACTCGACACGCATTCCGATCACGCTCGCCGGCGTCGCCGACGGGGAGGACGTGACGCTGCTCGGCCTCGGCAACACACCGCCGTCGCTGGGCCGTATCACCGAAACGGGCGCCGACTACCTGACATACGAGGCGTATCCGGATGCACTAGGCACCGACAAGTTCACCTATGCCGTCGAGGACTCCATAGGGCGCCGCGCGCAGGCCGAGGTGCGCGTGGGCATATGCGCCGACGCCCCAGCTCCGACGGTCCATGCCCAGGACGATGCGGTCACCCTGCGTCCGGGCACCACGGCGGAGGTCACGGTGACGGCCAACGACCATGGCGCCCCGGCCGACGGCCTCGCCGTAGCCGACATCGTCGACAGGCAGGGCGTCGCCAACGTCGCAGCGCGTGGCGACGCCATCGAGTTCACCACCCCTGACCGGGAGGGCGTCGCGTATGTCACCTATGCCGTCGCCGACCAGGCGGGGATAGCCGACACCGCGACCCTGACGATCACCGTCGACCCCGAAGCCCCGATCGCGCCGCCGACGGCCTTCGACTACCGCGTACCGCCCGAGGCCACGATAGACAAACGCACGGTCAGCGTCGACGTCGCACCCTGGATCGGCAATCCTTCGGGGTCACGAAGCGAGCTGGAGGTCGGGCTCGCCGCCCCGCAGGCCGACCGGGCGGTTCTCGGCACCGGCGCCCGGTCCACGATCATCACCATCGAACTGACCGACCGGGCGAGGGCGATTCCGTACACCGTCACCAACACCACGCATGGGCTCACATCCACGGCGTTCATCCATGTGCCGGCATACGGCGTCTTTCCTCCGACGCGGCGGCCGAATCCGCCGGAGCTGCGTGTGCGCGCCCGAGACACCATCACCATCGCCGTCGCCGACCACGTACGCGTGGGCGCCGGGAAAACGGTGCGCATCGATGAATCGGCACCCGTCAGCGCCACCAAGGCCGCCAACGACGACCTGACGGTCGACGAACAGACGCTGCGGTTCACGGCGGTCGGCGGTTATACGGGGCCGGCCTCGATCACCTTCACAGCCTTGGACGGCAGGCCATCGGACGATGGGCGGATCATCAACTCGTCGGTCATCACACTGCCGATCACCGTGATCGACGACGGCGACGCCGCCCCGACGTTCGCCTCCCCCACCGTCGAAGTCGCCTGCGGGGAGTCGACGGTCATCGATCTGACCTCGCTCACCCGGACACCGTTCGGAGGACGGGCCGACCGGGCCGGCTACCGCTACGGCGGAGGACTGTCCTCCGGGCCGGTGAAGGCAAACGTATCCACGGACGGGCGGCTCGCCATCGCCGTCGACCGATCGGCGACGCCGGAATCCGTCGTCGGCGTACCCATCAGCATCGACTTCGGCGGAGGCGCCGTCGACGCCGGAGTCACCGTGCGCGTCACGCCGTCGTCCAAACCGCCGCCACGGGCGGTCGACCATGCGATCGCCATCGCATCGGGACAGACACATGTCATCGACATGCTCAGCGGCGCCTACAACCCCTTCCCCGACGAACCGCTGCACGTCGTGTCCTGCACCGGCTACGACGATGCGCATCTGACCGTCGCCTGCGACGACGACGGCACGGTCGCCATCACCGGCACGGGCGACGATGTCCCGTTCTCCGACACCGTCGTCGTCACGATCCGCGACGCCACGGATTCGAACCGACGCGAAGCCGTCGGCATCATCCGGGTCTCGGTGTTCACCGTCCCGGGGGCGCCGCTGATGGCCGCGGACGCCGTTCGCTCTGACGACGGTTCGGCGACGCTTTCCTGGACGCCGGGACCGACGAACGGCAGCCCCATAGTCGAATACCGAATCGATTGGGATGAAGGCCGCATATCATGCGGCACCATGACCGAGTGCCGGGTGGACGGGCTGACGAACGGCCGCGCCTACACCTTCACGGTGCGCGCCCGCAACGCCGCGGGTTGGTCCGACGCCTCGGGCGCCGTGACCGGCACGCCCGACCGCACGCCGCCCGCCCCCCGCGACGTCCAGGTGCAGGGCGGCCACCGCTCGGCCACGGTGACCTGGCGGCCACCGGAATACGACGGCACCCCGCCCGAGGCGTACACCGTGGAACTCATCGGCTCCGATGGATGGACCGATGAACAACGTGTCGGCCCAGATTGTTCCGCACGGTTCGACATTCCCGACGAGGCGATCGTCGACGGCTTCATCGTCTCGGCGACCGTCACGGCCGAGAACCGAGCCGGCACCGGTGAGACCAGCGCGCCAAGCCCGGGCGCGACGGTCTGGGGCGACCCCGCGTCGCCCACGGTCGACATGGAGCAGACGGACGACGACCACATCACGCTCCGTGTCGCGCTCGGCCAGCTACGCAACGCCGGATGCCGCGGCATCACCGTATCCGGCGCGCACGCAGCCGCATTGCCCTGCACACCGACCAATGAGATCACCTGGCGGATTCCACGCGGCCAGTACTGGCGACCGCAATCCATAACCGTCACCGCGGAGCCGGAGCGCCCCGCGGCCGCCCCCGCCTCCGCAAGCGCCATCATCACACCGATACGCGGCATCGCAGCGCCCGACCATGTCGAGGTCGAAGGCAGCGGCGCCACATGCACGGTGCGATGGCGTGGCGTAGGCGAATTCGATGGTTTCCTGATCGACCTCGAAGGATACCCGCAGCGGCGTGCCGCCGCGGACGAGACGCACACGTCGTTCCGTCTGTCCGCATGGCAACGCTGCGGCAGGGCGGCCGTAGCGCAGACCCTATCCGGGCATACAGGACCAACCGCGTCAACGACGAGCGACCATGTCAACGCGGTGCCGGCCAGTCTCGATGGCCTGTGGATCGAATGGGCGGACGCCGACACCGTCACGCTGCGCGACTACGACTTCGGCACGTGGGGCCAGCGCGCCGAGTTCGCGCTGACCGTCAACGGCGTGACGGTCCCTGTCCACGCGGGGCAATTCTCCGTGCCCTTGCCCGGGGTGCCCTCCGATGCCGGCGGCGCATACACATGGACATTCACCGTCACCGGTTCGCACGACCCGAGACTCGACAACACCGCGACCGGGACGATCCGCAACCGGCGGCCGCTGCTGGGCGATGCGCCGCCGACGCCGTTCACCACCCGCCCCTTCGCGTCACAACCACGCTCAAGTTCACCATTCGCACGCACGACATCCAGGAAAGGCGACGACCATGGTCATCGGCACACGAATCCGTAACCGCACCCGCAGACGCACGCCGCGGATGCGTCCCTTGCGGTACACGCGATGGAATGCCGGAACGGCACGCCCGGCATCGAAAGTCCCGACCGTGTCCATGTCCGTTTCTCCGCCGGCGCCGGTCTTCAATCCGAGCGGCCCGGAAAACGACGACACCATCATCACCGCGATTGGCGCTCGGAACGGCACCTCTGCGTCCGCGTCGCATTCCGCCGCTCCCTCAGCCGCCTCTTCCCGCGGCGACGCCGACGCCTCGACCGTGTCCCGCACGTACACACCCGATGCCGAGAACGGGACGGATGAGAGCCGCGCGGAGGCAACCGGTATGGCCGCAGCCGTATCCCACGGCAATCGCGCCGACGACGACAGAACCGGAATCGAGGACGACAGGAGCGGAATCGACGACAAGAACAGGACCGACATCAACGGGAGCAGAACCGGCGGCACAGCCACCGACAACGGCGATGCGGCCATCGGCAGCGGCAACGACCGCCACGACCACGACGGCAACGACCGGATCGACAGCGCCGAGAATCGCGACAACGCAGTCGTCGGCGGCAATCAGATCAACGGTATCAGGAACCGCGGCGGCGCGGCCGACGTCAGCAACGGCAATCGTGAAAGCGATAGCGGCGCCAGCGGACACGAAACCGACGACAAGACCAACGACAACGAAACCAACGACAGCAAAACCGGCCGCAACGCCAGCGACCACGACAAAGGCCGACACAGCGAAGGCGACCACGGCGAAAGTGACCACAACGAAAGTGACCACAACGGAACCGACGCCGATGACACCGTGCTGTCGTTCCGCCATCGGAACATCGAAGAGACGGCCGACCGGAGGGATGGCGGAGTCGCATCGGACGGCATGCGTCCGACGGACGACGGTCGCCGACGTCTCGGGAACGGGACGGGGCCGGTCGGTGCGACGACGTCCGACATCGTACGCTTCCAGCGGATGTTCGCCCTGATGCAGGAGAACATCGCAGGGGTGATCATCGGCAAGCCGACGCCGATTCGTCTGTGCCTCACGGCGCTGTTCGCCGGCGGGCACATCCTGCTCGAGGACGTGCCTGGCACCGGCAAGACGAAACTGGCCACGGCGATGGCCGATTCGCTCCAGGTGACGTGCCGCCGTATCCAGTTCACTCCGGACCTGTTGCCAAGCGACATCACCGGAGCGATGGTCTACGACCAGGAAACGGGGCGGTTCGCCTTCCGCCGGGGCCCGGTCTTCGCCTCGGTCGTGCTCGCCGACGAGATCAACCGCGCGTCACCGAAGACGCAGTCAGCGCTGCTCGAGGTCATGGAGGAGCACGAGGTCACCGCCGACGGCGTGGCCCACGGCGTTCCCGACCCGTTCCTGGTCGTCGCCACGCAGAACCCGCTGGACCAGCTCGGCACCTACCGGCTGCCGGAGGCCCAGGTGGACCGCTTCCTCATCCGCACCGCGGTGGGCCACCCCGCCCACGAACGGGGCGTGGACATCCTCAGACGCATGGATTCCGGCCGTTCCGACACCGTCCATCCGCTGATGTCCGGCGACGACGTGCGCCGTCTGCGTTCCTCGTTATGCGGTGTACATATCGACGACCAGATCCTGGAATACATCATGACCATCGTGGAATCCACGCGACATGACGAGCATGCGGCATCCGGCTCGTCCATGCGCGGCGCATTGGCGCTGGCGCGGTGCGCCCGCGTATGGGCCGCCTCCGACGGCCGAAGCTACGTAGTGCCGTCGGATGTCGGCGACCTTGCCGTCCCCGTGCTCGCGCACCGCGTCATGCCCACGCCGGAGGCATCGTACGCCGGCTGGTCGGGAGCGGCGATCGTCGAGCACATCCTCGAAGCACTGCCCGTGCCGGACTTTGGCGCACACCACCCGGAACATCACGACAAGGACACGCCATGACCACGACCACCCGCACGATTCCACCGGCACCAGACACGCCGCGTCGCGTTCTGCACCGCATCGGTCGGACCGCACGGCGAGCCATCGCCGCGATGACGCCGATGGGCCGCGGCGCCGCCGCCGTCTCGGCCGCATGCGCCGCCGCGTATGCGTTCACCGGCTGGGCCGAACTGCTGGCCGTCACACTGACGCTTATGACGCTGCTGGCATGCGGCGTGGCGCAGGCGCACGGGTCCACCGGGTGCCGGGCCGAGCTGACGGCGAATCCATTGCGGGCGACCGTCGGCGGCACCATCACCGTATCCGTGACCGTGACCAACACGGGAACGGCCGCGATTCCGTCGCTTCGCATCGATCTGCCCATCGGCGCGACGCGACGGCGGCTCGACATCGCCCGATTGCCATCGGGCCGGTCCACGGAACAGCGCATCACGATCGCGGCGACGCGCAGGGCCGAAGTGCCCGTGGGGCCATTGACGGTGTGCCGCGGCGACCCCTTCGGTCTGATACGCCACGAACGGCATGCAGCGGACGGCATGGTCGCATATGTGCACCCCGAGATCGTGCCGTTGGACGGCATGGCGCGGGCCGGTACCGGGCGTGATCCCGAAGGCTGCGCCCATCGCAGAATCGTCGACGACGACTTCGACATGCATGGGCTGCGCGCCTATCGGCCCGGAGACGACGTCCGCCGGGTGCACTGGCTGGCCTCGGCCCGGGCACGAACCCTCATGGTCCGGCAGTACGAGGCCGCACAGCGGATGTCCGTCGCCATCGATCTCGATACCAACCCCGACCATTACCGGAACATGCGGGAGTTCGAGCTGGCGGTCTGCGTGGTCGCCTCGATCGGCGTGCACTGCCTGAGGTGGGGGATGCCGTTGTCCGCATCCGCGGGCGGCGCATCCCTGACGCCACGGTCCGCGACGGACTTCCTGGACTGGTGCAGCGGACTTGCGACGGTTCCAGACGTCGACGCCCCGACGGCGCATGGCGTCGTGGACGAGTCGCGATGCCGCTACCACGTGATCGGTTCGCTGGCGAACGTGCGGAGCGGAACGCGGACACCATCCGGCCGGTCAGCTCTTGCGGCGCCGCCATCCGACCGGCCGGTCCTTGCGGCGCCGCCATCGATGCAGACGGTCATACGCGTGGCCGACGGCGCCTCGCCCGACGTGCGCAGGCTCCCCCGGTACACGCTCATCACCATCGGCATGCTGGCGCAGCTGCCGATCATCACGGAGACGGCGCCATGACCGGCACGTTCACACGGCACGGCCGTTCCGCCCCGCCCACACCCACGACTCAGGAACCGGGCAACGCACCTACGCCCACGGCTCAGGGACCGGGCGAGGCAACCACGCCCGCCATCGTCGCGGGCCTGGGAACGGTCGGCGCACTGTCCCTGTGCGCCACCGCCAACCTGATCGATGTCTACGGATCGATCGGCCCATGGCTGTCCGCCGCGCTGCCCGCCTCGGCAAGCGGACTGTTCGTGGCGTGGGTCGGCACGGCTCCGGTGCGGAACCGTTGGATCCAGATGCTCGCGCTTATCCTTGCGCAGTTCGTGGTCGGGCCCGTCGTCGTCTGCGACGACACCACCGTCATGCGTCTGATCCCCACCGTCGATACCCTGACCCGAGGATGGGACGCCATACTCGGCTCGTTCAAGCTGCTGATCGCGATGCCGCCGCCGCTCGGCGCCGCCGACGACGCGCTGATGGCCGTCTGGACGCTGTCGCTGTGGATCGCCGCGCTTGGCAGCATGTTCGCCGTCATGCCCGAGACCGGATGCGCCTCGATCGCGTTGATACCGGCCGCCCTCGGATTCTCCGTCGCCGCCTTGTTCGGCACCAAGGCCGGGTACCTCCGCCCCGCGGCGGGCGTTGGCGCCACGCTGGTCGCGGTGGCATGGATCGCATGGCGTCGCGGCGACTGGCATCCCCGGCGGTGGATGGGCGCCACGCTGGTCGCCGCGATCGCGGCATGCGTGGCGTTCCCCGGCTGCGCCGTCGCGCAGCGCGACCGGCTCGTGCTGCGCGACGTCTACGAGCCGCCGTCCGTTCTGCAGGACATGACCAGCCCGTTGAGCGTCATGCGCTCCCATCTCATGCGCCATCGCGACGACGTCGTCGTGACGGCCACCGGGCTGCCGTCCGGCACGCCGCTGCGCATGGCGGTGATGGACGAATTCGACGGCAACGTCTGGAACGTATCCACCGACGAAGGCACCGACCGGGCACGGTACCGCGCCGCCGGATCCCGGATCGAGCGACGTCGCCACGCCGGGCGGGACGGCGAGTCCGGGGACGGCGCCGCACACGGCGCCATATCCAGAACCGGATTCACCGCCACGCTCACGATGCACCGGTCGCTGGGCAACCGGTGGCTGCCGCTGGCCGGCGCGGCCACCGACGTCCGCTTCGAGCATGACGACGACACGGCGCACTTCCGGTACGACAGCACCGTGGACGCCGGCATGCTCGACGACGGCGTCGAGGCGGGAACGACCTACACGGAGACGGGAACCATCGCCGCCGCGCCATCGGTCACCCGCATCGAACGGGCGACCGCGCAGGCGACGTCCGCCGTGCCGCCCGACATCCCCGACTCGGTCGGCGACCTGGCGTCCGCCATCGCGGGAGGAATCCGGGGCGGCGGCGCGGCGGCGCTTGCGCTGGAGGCGGCGCTCCGCGACCTGGGATGGTTCTCGCATGGCCTGGGCGGCGACTATCCGTCGCCACCCGGGCACGGCAGCCATCGTGTGGACCAGCTGCTGTCCGGAGACACGGCCATGGTGGGCGACAGCGAGCAGTACGCGTCCGCAATGGCGCTGATGGCCCGTGAACTGGGGCTCGACAGCCGCGTGGTGCTCGGATTCGTCCCGAAGACCATACGCGACGGCGGCATACGCGGCAATGGCGAGCGCAGCGGCGGCACAAGCAGCGATGACTCGCACCGAGACGACGCGCGTAGCGACCGCGCATACAGCGACGGCATGCGAGGCGACGGCACGCATGACGATGCCGCGGGCCAGGGGACCGGATCGGCGACCGGACCGTCGGCCGGGCCGGCGACGGTGCGGTACACCGGCAACGACATCGCGGCCTGGGTCGAAATCAATCTGCAGGGTCTGGGATGGGTGGCGTTCTATCCGACGCCGAGCGAGTCCAAGATCCCGGACGACACCACCGATCTCACGCCGCCGGATCCGCGGATGTTGGTCCGGCAGCCGCCCGCTCCGCTGCAGGACCCGCTGCATGACACGACCGTCCCCCGCGCCGATGCCGCCGTCGGCGGCGAGGACGCCGAACGCCGCGCACCGTCCTTTCCCTGGGCGGCCATCGGTCGGGTGGCGGGCATGATCGCGCTGATCGGCAGCCCGCTCTGGATGACGATGCTTGCCGGCGGGGCGATGCTGGCGGGCAAGGCCCTGCACTGGCGATGGCTCAGCCGACACGGCACGCCACGGCGACGCCTCGTCCAGGGCTGGCGGGCATTGACGCTGTTCGCCATGTCATGCGGCATCGTCATCGCCGGTCCGCGCCGCGACCAGGCACGTGCCATCGCCGACGCGCTGCGGCTGCCGGACAAATCGCGCGTCCTTGTGGAAAGTATGGGACGCGAGGCCGACCGTGCGGCGTTCTCCGACGATGACATCGGCGACGCGCAGGCACGCGCATACTGGAGCCAGGTGCACAGGCTCACCGCATCCGTCCTCGCCGCCATGCCCCGGACGCAACGATGGCGCGTCCGACTGTCGCCGCGCGGATACCGCTTGCCCGGTCA
The DNA here is from genome assembly GCF_019331775.1 of Bifidobacterium phasiani. GTDB lineage: Bacteria > Actinomycetota > Actinomycetes > Actinomycetales > Bifidobacteriaceae > Bifidobacterium > Bifidobacterium phasiani. Next base: position 22,701 of record NZ_JAHBBD010000012.1, on the reverse strand, counting down.
CCGCGCCGACGCGTGCCGTGCCGCTTCCGTTACGGCCCGTCGGCGTGCTTCGCCCCGGCACCATGCGGCAACCCGACACCGCATGGCATCCCGACGGCCAGCACCGCCGTAGCGCACGGCAGCATCGCGACACCCGACGCCGGGCACGGCGACCGGCCGGTTCAATGATCGACCCGACGATCGGCGGCATCGGACCGGGCGCCGGTTCGGCGCCGGCCCGTCAGTCCGCGTGCCATCCGCCGGACAATCCCCGTCGGCCCATGCGCCCTCCACCAGATGACACACCCGTCGTCCAATCCCCGCCAGGCCGTCAGCCCGCCCGACGGTCCACCCATTGGCCCGCCCGTCGACCGGTCTAGCGGCCGGCCAATCCGTCGAACCGCCCGACAAACCGCCCGACGAGCCGGCTTACCGGCCGGCCAGTCCGTCGGACCGTCCGGCGTCCGACATGCCGCCGGGGTCGGCCCAGGACTCCAGCGCATCGGCCTCGACGCCGCGCAGCGCGGTGAACCGCAGCTCATCGACGCTGTTGGTGACGAACAGCGGCATCCGTATGCCGTACACGCCGCGGGCCTCGCGCCATATCGTCGTCGAGCGCTCCACCGACTGCACCCGTGACCGGTCGGTGAACACGGTGAACAGCGACAGCACGCTGGCCCCGGTCACCATGATGCGGCGCGCGCCGACCGCAGCGTACCCTTCCGAACGGTACTTCAGCCATCGGCACAGCGTCCAGAAGCCGGACACCGCCACCGGCGCCAGCGTCCACCACAGCAGCGCGCCGCCGCCCGCCGCCACGGTCCCGATGACGACCGCCACGACCATCGCCACGCCGACAAGCACCGGCATCAGCACGTAGTACCGCAGCAGCCCACGACCGGTACGGCGCACCTGGTGCGCCCGGATATCCCATTCCGGCAGCATCCGCCGCAGCGCATCGACCACGCGGGCGTCGGAGATCACCGGCAGGATGTCGGCGCCGTTCATGTCGGCGTCCTCGCCGTCCGCCACCGTGGAGGCGCCCAGTCCAAGGCGCACCGACCCCAGCCGGAACAGGCGGCGAACCAGTGACCGACGGATCGTCACGGTCTGGATGCGATCGACGGCGATCGTGGTCACACGGCGGGTGAGCGCGCCACGGACGACGATCAGGTCGCCGCCCCGGCGCCAGACCTCGAACCCGTAGAAGCGCAGCAGCGCGCTGACGGCGCTGACGACGAACATGACCAGCACCACCGCGAGCACCACGCCGACCAGCACGGCCACGCTCGCGGTCACCGCCTGCACCACCGAACGCTCGACGGAGTCGACAAGCCCCCGAGGGACGATGTCCCGCGCCTGCTCGACAACGCCGAGCACGACGAACACCGCCGCGAACATCCCCAGATCGGTGGCGGCGAACAGCATGATGTCCTTCACCGAGGCGCGGAACACCAGCACGCCGTCGATCGGCCGGCCTGCCGCGGCATCGGCGGCCCCGGCTCCCGATAGCCCGCCGACGCCCCGCTCGCCGGCCGCCGACGTCGCCGGCGTAGCAGCCGTCGGCATGGCGTCCGCCGATGTGACGGACGCCGACACGCCGATTGCAGGACCGCTGGACGCCTGCCCGGCGGACGCCGAGCCGTCACCCGACATCTCGGCAGCCGCCGCCTCACGGTCGGTCGATGCGACGCCCGGCACCGCCTCATCCGCCGTCCCACGATGGGCCGACGCGACGCCCGTTGCGCCGACGCCCGACGTTTGGACGGCCGCTGTGCCGACGTCTGGCACTCGCAAGCCCGGCACCGCAACGCCCGACGCCACGGCACCCGGCAGCCCGATTCCCGGCGCCGCGGCACCCGATGCCGCGACTCCCGGCACCATCTCACCGCCTGGCGCACCGTCAGCCGCTTTACCGCCAACCGCCCCGCCGCCGGATAACGCTCCACCGGCCGCCTCATCGCCACCCGCCGCGCCGCCAGTCACCGCGCCATCAGCCGCCGCTACGCCGTCAGCCGCCGCGCCGCTCATCACGTCGCCGGCCGCCTCACCGCCGGACAACGCTCCACCGACCGACTCGCCACCAGACGACACTCCGCCTGCCACCGCACCGTCAACCGCCGCCGCGCCGCCGGCCACCGTGCCGAAGCCCGTTCCGCCGACGCCCGCCACGCCGGCCACCGCCGCACCGACCCGCTGCCGCCGGGCCTCCAGCTCCATCTGCAGCGACACGGGCACGGCCGTCAGCACCATGGAGGACTCGGAGCCGGCGGCGGTGACGGTCAGCATCACCACGTCGAACGGCCGCATGTAGATCGGCGCGCTGCTCGACACCGCATGGATGCGGTCGTAGGCGATGGTCACGCGCCTGCGGTTGAGCACCCCGGAACGCAGGGTGATGCCGTGGTCGTCCAGCATATAGGCGCGTGTCAGCCACACCACGACGGGCGAGACCAGCATCCAGGCCACCACGCCGGCCACGCCGATCCAGACGGCGGTCGTGACCCGCCAGTCGTCGCGGTTCGGTATCGCGATCGCCAGCATGGTGAGCGTCAGGGTCACCGCGGCCTTCGCGGATTCGATCAGCGCCTTGACCAGCGCGACCGGATGCATGCGCCGCCATCCGCCGCCCATCACACGTCCTCGTTCGCGGTGAGCACGCGCGCGGTGATCAGATCGACCACCCGCATGGCCTCGTCCTGGTCCAGCGCCTCGATGTCGTGCTCGCCGACCGCGGTGTGCACGCTGACCGCCATCAGGCCGAACCGGCGCAGCAACGGCCCCTGCTTGGTGTCGACGTGCTGCACGCGGTTGAACGGCACGGTGACCGACTTGCGGAACATCCACCCCTTGCGTATCCGCAGGTCGCGCCGCCCGATGGAGAAACGCTGGAACGCGTACTCGTAGCGCGTCTGCAGCGGCTGCGTCGCCAGCTCGACGGCCGCGAACCCGGCGATCACGCCGAGCACCAGGCCCTGCCAGAAGCCCCACCAGTCCACGGCGACGAACACCGCCGCCAACGCCGCGCACACCGCGATCGTCGTCAGGTCCGCCACCACGGAACGCAGCAGCCAGACGCGCCTGACCCGTTCGGGCAGGCTGCGCCATTCGCGCGGCTCGGCGTGCGGCATCGCATCCTGTTCTGTCATGCGCGTCATCCTACACAGGACGCCGACGGCCCGGCAACCCCCGACGTCGGGGCACCCCCGCCGGACGGCGGGACCGAACGGCGGGACCGGAAGGCGAGGCCGACACAGCAAGATCGGTACAGCAGGACCGGCACGGCAAACCCGGCGTGCCAAGACCGGACGGCCCTCCGGCGACGCGACAAAAAAGCGCGGCGCCCGCAGATGCGGATGCCGCGCTCGTTCAGGGAGCTCCGGGGCTCGCCCCGGACCTCACCGTCACAGGTTCAGGTCGCCCAGATCGCCGAGGTCGCCCAGATCGGCACCACCGAAGTCGGCGCCGCCCAGGCCGCCGCCGAGGTCGTCCTGGCCGCCCTGGTCGTCCAGGAAGTCGTCCGGGTTGAAGTCGTCGCCGAGCTTCAGGTCGCCGAAGTCGATGCTGGAGAAGTCCACATCGCTCAGGTCGGCGTCGGAGAAGTCGGTCGTGTCGTCGCCGCCCAGGCCGAAGTTCGGGTAGATCGTCTCGCGGATCGCCTTGTCCGGCTCGACCACCGCGTTGCGGTAGCGGGCCAGGCCGGTGCCGGCCGGGATGAGCTTGCCGATGATGACGTTCTCCTTGAGGCCCTTGAGGTCGTCCTCCTTCTGGTTGAGCGCGGCCTCGGTGAGCACGCGGGTCGTCTCCTGGAAGGAGGCGGCCGACAGCCAGGAGTCGGTGGCCAGCGAGGCCTTGGTGATGCCCATGAGCTCGGGACGGCCGGCCGCGGGCCTGCCGCCGTTCTTCACGGCCTCCATGTTCGCCTCGCGGAACTTCGCCTGGTCGACCAGCTCGCCCGGCAGCAGCTTGGTGTCGCCGGAGTCGATCACGGTGATGCGGCGGAGCATCTGGTGGACGATGACCTCGATGTGCTTGTCGTGGATGTCGACGCCCTGCGAGCGGTACACATTGTGCACCTCCTCGACGATGTTGACCTGCGCGGCGCGCGGGCCGAGGATGCGCAGGATCTTCTTCGGATCCACGGAACCCTCGATCAGCTGCGTGCCGGCGGCCACGTGGTCGCCGTCCTTGACCAGCATCGGGGCGCGGCGGGTCACCGGGTAGGTGATCGGCTCGACGCTGGAGTCGTCCGGGGTCAGCGTGACCTGGCGGCCGCGGTCGGTGTCCTCGACCTTGACCGTGCCGGCGAACTCGGCGATCGGGGCCTCGCCCTTCGGGGTGCGGGCCTCGAACAGCTCGGTGACACGGGGCAGACCCTGGGTGATGTCGGACGCCGAGGCGACGCCGCCGGAGTGGAACGAACGCAGCGTCAGCTGGGTGCCAGGCTCGCCGATGGACTGGGCCGCGACGATGCCGACGGCCTCGCCGACGTCCACGAGCTTGTTCGTGGCCAGCGACCAGCCGTAGCACTTGGCGCACACGCCGCGCTTCGACTCGCAGGTCAGCACGGAGCGGGCCTTGACCTCCTCGACGCCGTGCGCCACCAGGTCGTTGAGCACGTCCATCGACAGCGCGTCGCCGGCGTGGTACAGCACGGTCTCGCCGTCGGCCGGGTCGATGACGTCGGAGGAGAGCAGACGCGAGTACGGACCGCCGTCGGCGGCCTTGACGAGCACCAGGTCGCCGTTCTCGTCGCGCTCGGCGACCTTCATGCTCAGACCGCGCTTGGTGCCGCAGTCCTCCTCGCGCACGATGACCTCCTGCGAGACGTCGACGAGTCGACGGGTCAGGTAGCCCGACTCGGCGGTGCGCAGAGCGGTGTCGGCCAGGCCCTTGCGCGCGCCGTGCTGCGAGATGAAGTACTCCAGCACGGACAGGCCGTCGCGGTAGTTCGACTTGACCGGACGCGGGATGATCTCGCCCTTCGGGTTGGCCACGAGGCCTCGCATGCCCGCGATCTGGCGGATCTGCATCCAGTTGCCTCGCGCGCCGGACTGGACCATGATGTTCACGTTGTTGTCGTCATGGAAGTTCTCGCGCATGGCGTCGGCGACCTTGTCGGTGCACTCGGTCCACAGGTTGATCAGCTCCTGGCGGCGCTCCTCGTCGGTCAGCAGGCCCATGTCGTACTGCGAGTTGACCTTGGAGGCCTGGTCCTCGTAGGAGTGGATGATCTCCTCGCGCTCCGGCGGGGCGACGATGTCGGAGTACGCCATCGTGACGCCCGACCACGGCGCGCGGGTGAAGCCCAGGTCCTTGAGGGCGTCCAGCGTGGCCGCGACCTGCGCGGTGGAGTAGCGGGTCGCGATGTCGTCGACGATCTTCGACAGGCGGCCCTTGGGCACCTGCTCGTTGACGAACGGGTAGTCGACCGGCAGCGTCTCGTTGAACAGCATGCGGCCGTAGCTGGTGGCGAACAGCACCGAGCCGTCGGCGAAGCGCTCCTCGCGCACGACGTCCGGGGTGCCCGGCACCGGGTCCACGACGTCGACCTCGCCCGGCTCCCAGTCCTTGGGCAGCACGAAGTCCTTCGGCAGGCGGATCAGCACCTTGGCCTGCATGTCGATCTCGTGCAGGTCGAGCGCCATCTGCGCCTCGGCCAGCGACGAGAACACGCGGCCCTGGCCCTTGGCGCCGTCGATGACGGTCGACAGGTAATACAGGCCGAGGATCATGTCCTGCGACGGCATCGTGACGGTGTGGCCGTCGGCCGGCTTGAGGATGTTGTCGGAGGCGAGCATCAGCGAGCGGGCCTCGGCCTGGGCCTCGGCGCTCAGCGGCAGGTGCACGGCCATCTGGTCGCCGTCGAAGTCCGCGTTGAACGCGGCGCAGGCGAGCGGCGGCAGGTGGATGGCCTTGCCCTCGACCAGGATCGGCTCGAACGCCTGGATGCCCAGGCGGTGCAGCGTCGGCGCGCGGTTGAGCAGCACGGGATGCTCCGCGATCACCTCCTCGAGCACGCCCCACACCTCGGAGTCGCCGCGGTCGACCAGACGCTTGGCGCTCTTCATGTTCTGGGCGAAGTTCAGGTCGACCAGTCGCTTGATGACGAACGGCTTGAACAGCTCGAGCGCCATCGGCTTCGGCAGGCCGCACTGGTGCATGCGCAGGCTCGGGCCGACGACGATCACGGAACGGCCCGAGTAGTCGACGCGCTTGCCGAGCAGGTTCTGGCGGAAGCGGCCCTGCTTGCCCTTGAGCATGTCGGACAGCGACTTGAGCGGACGGTTCGAGGCGCCGGTGACCGGGCGGCCGCGGCGGCCGTTGTCGAACAGCGAGTCGACGGCCTCCTGGAGCATGCGCTTCTCGTTGTTGAGCATGATCTCCGGGGCGCCGAGCTCGATGAGGCGCTTGAGTCGATTGTTGCGGTTGATGACGCGGCGGTACAGGTCGTTGAGGTCGGAGGTCGCGAAGCGGCCGCCGTCCAGCTGCACCATCGGGCGCAGGTCCGGCGGGATCACCGGGATCGCGTCCAGCACCATGGCCTCCGGCTTGTTGTCGGTGGTCAGGAAGGCGTTGACGACCTTGAGGCGCTTGAGGGCGCGGGCCTTGCGCTGGCCGGAGCCGGTGTCGATCTCCTCGCGCAGCTGCTTGGCCGCGGCCTCCAGGTCGAAGTCCTGCAGGCGCTTCTTGATGGCCTCGGCGCCCATGCAGCCCTCGAAGTAGTCGCCGTAGCGGTCCTGCATCTCGCGCCACAGGTCGACGTCGCCCTCCATGTCGCCGGGCTTGAGGGACTTGAAGCGGTCGAACACGGCGGAGATGCGCTGGATCTGGTCGTCGTAGCGCTGGCGGATGGCCGCCATCTCGCGCTCGGCGCTGTTGCGCAGCTTCGTGCGGGCGGGGCCCTTGGCCTCGCCGGCGGCCTCGAGCTCGGCCAGGTCGGCCTCGACCTTCTTGGCGCGCTCCTCGATCTCGTTGTCGCGGCGCTTCTCCAGGTTGCCGATCTCGGTGTCGAGCTCCTCCTGCAGGTCGGGCAGATCCTGGTGGCGCTGCTCCTCGTCGACCTTGGTGACCATGTACGCGGCGAAGTAGATGACCTTCTCCAGGTCCTTCGGCGCGATGTCCAGCAGGTAGCCGAGGCGGCTCGGCACGCCCTTGAAGAACCAGATGTGGGTCACGGGCGCGGCCAGCTCGATGTGGCCCATGCGCTCGCGGCGCACGCGGGAGCGGGTGACCTCCACGCCGCATCGCTCGCACACGATGCCCTTGAAGCGCACGCGCTTGTACTTGCCGCAGGCGCACTCCCAGTCGCGGGTCGGGCCGAAGATCTGCTCGCCGAACAGACCGTCCTTCTCGGGCTTCAGGGTACGGTAGTTGATGGTCTCGGGCTTCTTGACCTCGCCGTGGCTCCAGCTGCGGATGTCATCGGCGGTGGCCAGGCCGATCCTCAGTTTGTCAAATGCGTTGACGTCCAGCACTTGTGTTCCTGTCTTTGAAATGGGTTTCGTTCACGTTGGAGGACCCCCGCCGGGGCCGCCGCGCGGCGGCCGGCCGGTCGGGAGTCATGGCATCACTGGTATTCGGGCGCCTCGGCGATCTGGCTCTCCTTGGCGGCGGCGTTGGGGCTCGCGCCGATGTTGAAGCCCAGGTCGTCGGAGGAGGACACGGGGTCGTCGTCCTCGTCCTTCATGTCGATGACCACGCCGTCGGCGTTGAGCACCTCGACGTTCAGCGACAGGGACTGCATCTCCTTGAGCAGCACCTTGAACGACTCGGGGATGCCCGCCGGGGGCAGGTTGTCGCCCTTGACGATCGCGCCGTAGACGCGCACGCGCCCGTCGACGTCGTCCGACTTGGTGGTCATCATCTCGTGCAGCGTGTAGGCGGCGCCGTAGGCCTCGAGGGCCCACACCTCCATCTCGCCGAAGCGCTGGCCGCCGAACTGGGCCTTGCCGCCCAGCGGCTGCTGCGTGATCATCGAGTACGGGCCGGTCGAGCGGGCGTGGATCTTGTCGTCGACCAGGTGGTGCAGCTTGAGCATGTACATGTAGCCCACCGAGATCGGCTTGGGGAACGGTTCGCCGGTGCGGCCGTCGAACAGCTGCGCCTTGCCGTCCTCGCCGACGAGCTTGTTGCCGTCGCGGTCGGCCAGCGTGGTCTTGAGCAGGCCGTGCAGGGTCTCCTGCTTGACGCCGTCGAACACCGGGGTGGCCACCGGCGTGCCCGGCTCGCCCTTCTCGGCGCCCTTGGGCACGTACTTCTTCCACGCGGCCTCGAGGTCCGGGTCGAGCGTGATGTCCCAGCCGGCGTGCGCCACCCAGCCCAGGTGCATCTCCAGCACCTGACCGAGGTTCATTCGGCTCGGCACGCCCAGCGGGTTGAGCATGATGTCCACCGGGGTGCCGTCCGCGAGGAACGGCATGTCCTCCTCGGGCAGGATGCGCGAGATGACGCCCTTGTTGCCGTGGCGGCCGGCGAGCTTGTCGCCCTGGGTGATCTTGCGGTGCTGCGCGATGTAGACGCGGATCATCTGGTTGACGCCGTTGGGCAGCTCGTCGCCGTCCTCCTCGGCGTCCTCGCGGGTGATCTCCTTGACCGCGATGACGGTGCCGGTCTCGCCGTGGGGCACGCGCAGCGAGGTGTCGCGCACCTCGCGGCTCTTCTCGCCGAAGATGGCGCGCAGCAGGCGCTCCTCCGGGGTCAGCTCGGTCTCGCCCTTCGGGGTGACCTTGCCGACCAGGATGTCGCCGGCCTCGACCTCGGCGCCGATGCGGATGATGCCGCGCTCGTCGAGGTTGGCCACGGCGTCCTCGCCGACGTTCGGCAGGTCGCGGGTGATCTCCTCGGCGCCCAGCTTGGTCTCGCGGGCGTCGATCTCGTACTCCTCGATGTGGATCGAGGACAGCGTGTCGTCCTGCACCAGGCGCTGGGAGATGATGATGGCGTCCTCGTAGTTGTAGCCGTTCCACGGCATGAACGCGACCAGCAGGTTCTTGCCCAGGGCCATCTCGCCCTTCTCGGTCGCCGGGCCGTCGGCCAGCACGGTGCCGGCCTCGACGCGCTCGCCGTCCTTGATCAGCGGGACCTGGTTGTAGCAGGTGGTCTGGTTCGAGCGCTGGAACTTGGCCAGCTTGTAGCTCGAGGTGGTGCCGTCGTCGTTCATCACGCGGATGATGTCGGCGGACACGTAGGTGACCACGCCCGGCTTCTCGGCCAGGATCACGTCGCCGGAGTCGATGGCCGAGCGCCACTCGGAGCCGGTGCCCACCAGCGGGCGCTCCGACTTGATCAGCGGCACGGCCTGGCGCTGCATGTTGGTGCCCATCAGGGCTCGGTGGCCCTCGTCGTGCTCCAGGAACGGGATCAGCGAGGCGCCGACCGACACCATCTGGCGCGGGGAGACGTCCATGTAGTCGACCATCTCGACCGGGACGTCCTCGGCCTCGCCGGCGGCGTCACGCACCAGGGCGTCCTTCGAGACGAAGTTGCCGTTCTCGTCGAGCTCCTGGTTGGCCTGCGCGATGACGTGCTCGGTCTCGCGGTCGGCGGTCATGTACACGACCTCGTCGGTCACGTGGCCGTTGACGACCTTGCGGTACGGGGTCTCGATGAAGCCGAACGGGTTGATGCGGCCGAAGGTCGCCAGCGAGCCGATCAGACCGATGTTCGGGCCTTCCGGGGACTCGATCGGGCACATGCGGCCGAAGTGGGACGGGTGCACGTCGCGCACCTCCATCGAGGCGCGGTCGCGCGACAGGCCGCCGGGGCCCAGGGCCGACAGGCGGCGCTTGTTGGTCACGCCGGCCAGCGGGTTGTTCTGGTCCATGAACTGGCTGAGCTGCGAGGTGCCGAAGAACTCCTTGATCGTGGCGTTCACCGGGCGGATGTTGATCAGGGACTGCGGGGTGATCGCCTCGGCGTCCTGCGTGGTCATGCGCTCGCGCACCACGCGCTCCATGCGGCTCAGGCCGGTGCGCAGCTGGTTCTGGATCAGCTCGCCGACCTGGCGGATGCGGCGGTTGCCGAAGTGGTCGATGTCGTCCACGTCCACGCGCAGCTCGACGTCCTCGCCGTCGCGGCGGCCCGGGAAGGTCTTGTCGCCGGCGTGCAGCGCCACGAGGTATTTGATCGTGGCGATGATGTCCTCGCGGCTCAGGCTGCGGTCGTTGACGTCGGTCTCCAGGCCGAGCTTGCGGTTGATCTTGTAGCGGCCCACGCGCGCCAGGTCGTAGCGCTTGGTGTTGAAGTAGAAGGACTCCAGCAGGTTCTTGCCGGCCTCCGGGGTGGCGGTGTCGGCCGGGCGGATCTTGCGGTACAGGTCGGTCAGGGCCTCGTCCTGCGTCTCGACGGTCTCCTTGTCGAGCGCGTCGAGCACCAGCGGGTAGCCCTGGAACGCCTCGCGGATCTCCGGCTTGGTCATGCCGATGGCCATCAGGAACACGATGGCGGACTGCTTGCGCTTGCGGTCCACGCGCACGCCGAGCACGTCGCGCTTGTCGATCTCGAACTCCAGCCAGGCGCCGCGGCTCGGGATGATCTTCGCGCCGAAGACCTCCTTGTCGGAGGTGCGGTCCGGCGTGCGGTCGAAGTACACGCCCGGGGAGCGCACGAGCTGCGAGACGATGACGCGCTCGGTGCCGCCGATGATGAACGTGCCGTGCGGGGTCTGCAGCGGGAAGTCGCCCATGAACACGGTCTGGCTCTTGATCTCGCCGGTGTCGCCGTTCTCGAACTCGGCGTTGACGTACAGCGGCGCGGAGTAGGTGTAGTCCTTCTCCTTGCACTCCTGCACGGTGTGGCGCGGCTCCTCGAAGTACGGGTCCGAGAAGGTCAGGCTCATGGTCTGGGCGAAGTTCTCGATCGGCGAGATCTCCTGGAAGACCTCGTCGAGGCCCGAGACGTGCGGCACGGTGTTCGTGCCGTTCTCCAGGTCCTCCTCGACGCGCCTGCGCCAGCGCTCGTTGCCGACCAGCCAGTCGAAGCTGTCGGTCTGCACGCCCAGCAGGTAGGGCACATCGATGGGCTCGCGGATGGAGCCGAAGTTCACACGGTCCGACGCCTTGTGCAGATCAATGTCGTGCTGGTCGGCGCGTGCGATGATGGTGGTGGTACTCGTCGTAGCTTGTTCGGCAGCCAATGGACGTTCCTTATCGCTCGCTTGGTTCTTCGTGTTCAATCCCCGGAAACGCCTGGACGGCCGCCATATGCCTGATCGCGGGCGCTTCCTCATTGCCGGCATGCCCGCCATATGACATGCGTATACGCAAATTAAATATAATACCACACCGCGACACACCGCGCCATGACTTGCGACACGCCGTGCCGTGCCGGTGAGGGGCCGGCGCGACGCTACTGCACCGTGAACGTCACCGGGTCGCTGACCACGTCGGGCTCGTCGGCCAGGCTCAGCTGGGCCACGTAGGTGCCGGCGTCCACCTTCGGCAGGCTCGCGTCCTCCACGCACTCGGAGCCGGAGCGGTTCGCGTTCCAGGTGATCGTCTGCGTGTCGACGTCGCCCTTGGCCATCAGCAGCATGCGGTCGTCGACCGGGCAGGAGTCGGAACGCCAGACCTCGTCCCCGCCGGAGGTGATCGTCAGCACGCGGTTGCCGTTCGACCCGTTGACCAGGCAGCTGCCCGACCCGGTGTACGTGATGCTGGCCGAGAAGTCGAGCGACCCGCCGACGCCGACGCTGGCCGCCGACGGCACCAGCTGCAGCGTCACCTCGCCGGCCAGGCACTCGCGCACGCCGGTGACCTGCGCCGGATCGGGCATCGCCTCGCGCTCGACGCCCGGCGCGCCCTGCACCGCCCGCACGCCGACGGCGACCGCGCCGCGCACGAGGCTGTACACGCAGAACACCGTCAGCGCCAGCGCCGTCAGCAGCGCGACGCCGACGACGATGCGGCGGCGACGGTATATCCGCCGCTGCCGCTTGCTGAGGGTGCGTGTGCGCTTCTTCCCGCCCTGCGCTGGGGTCTTCGTGGCCATAACATCTCAGTCTATGCCGCCGGCGCGCCGGTCGACGGCGGCGGCGGGAATGTCACCGCCTCTTTCACACCCGGCGCGTCCGGCACGCCCGGCCATCACTCGACGCCCTGCGGCAGGAGACGCGGACCGCCACGGCACGCCCGACATGCCCGGCCGTCACGCGGGCAGGCGCAGTCCGCCGCCGGGCTCGATGCACAGCAGGCCGTCCTCGTCGAGCGAGGCGATGCAGGCGTCCAGCTGCGCGCGGTCCGGCCACAGCGCCTCCACCCGCCCGCGCGGCAGCGTCGCGCCGGCCGGCGCGTGGCGCAGCGCGTCCAGCACGATGCCCCGCACCTGCCGGTCGGTGCCCTGGAAGCGCTGGCGCGGTCGGGTGCGCCGCTCCCCCAGCCCGGGCAGCCCCGCGGCCGCGAACCGGCAGACGTCCGCCAGCGGGCACCGCCCGCACAGCGGCGCCTTGGCCGTGCACACCACGGCGCCCAGCTCCATCACCGCCTGGTTCCAGACCACCGACGGCGCCTCGCGGCTTCCCGATCCCCCGCCGTCCCCGGCACCGCCTCCGGGCCCGTCCTCGGGCCCGTCCTCGGGCAGCACGTCGGCGGCGAGACGGCGCTCCCGGGCCGACGCCGCGCCGCCGCGCGACTCCACGCCGAGGAACACGCGGCTGAGCACCCGGCGCACGTTGGTGTCGACCACCGGGATGCGCCCGCCGTACGCGAAGCTGATCACCGCCGACGCCGTGTAGTCGCCGACGCCCGGCAGCGCGACCAGCGCGTCGTAGTCGTTCGGCAGCCGCCCGCCGTAACGCTCCGCCACCACGCGCGCGCACTCCTGCAGCCGCAACGCGCGGCGCGGGTACCCGAGCCGCCCCCACGCGGTGATCACCTCCGCGGTCGAGGCGCCGGCGAGCGCGGCGGCGTCCGGCCACGCCTCCATCCACGCCTCCCAGTACGGCACCACACGGCTCATCTGCGTCTGCTGGCTCATCACCTCCGAGACCAGCACGCCCCAAGGCGTGGCGCGGCCGAACCGCCAGGGCAGGTCGCGCGCCTCGGCGGCCCACCACGCGGCCAGGCGCGCATGCGCGTGCGCCGCGAGGTCCGCGGCGCCGAACTCGTCGCTGTCATCGATATCAGGCATCCCTCCATTGTGCACGACGGCGTGCGGTTGCGCCCTCGGGCGGGCCGCGCCCGGGGCGCGCTGTCGGCTCGCGGCCCTATCGTGGCATGCGTGACGAATGAAGCGACGAACCCCGAATCCCAGGTCGAGCAGATGTACGAGTACGGCTACCGCAGGTCGAACTACGGGCCGGACGAGCTGGTGACCGACGCGCACGGCAACCCGATCAGCGTCGTCGACGCGATGCTCTCCGCGGAGGACGCGAGCAAGGCGGAGACCGTCACGCCGCATCTGTGCTACTACTCGCCGCGCATCCCGGGCAACACCGGCTCGGCGATCCGCCTGTGCGCGGTGACCGGCACGATCCTGCACCTGGTCGAGCCGCTGGGCTTCAATCTGCACGACACGAAGCTGCGCCGCGCGGGGCTCGACTACCACGACATGGCCCATGTGGTGCTGCATCCGAACTTCGAGAACCTCGTCGAGTCGATGCCCGGGTCGCGCATCATCGCGTTCACGGCGCACGCCACGAAGCTGTACACCGAGGTCGAGTACCGTCCGAACGACATCCTGCTGTTCGGCCCGGAGCCGGGCAACATCCCCGATCCGGTGGACGTCATGTACGGCCCGTACGTGGCCGAGCAGGTGCGCCTGCCGATGCGCCCGAGCCTGCGTTCGCTCAACCTGACCAACTGCGCGTCGATCGCCATCTACGAGGCGTGGCGCCAGCTCGGCTTCGCCGGCGGCCGGTGAGCGAACGCCCCGGCGGCTGTTCGGTAGGCACATTATCGCTTCGGTAGGCACCGTCCTCGATGGATGGACGCTGCAGCGATGGCGGCATGCCGCCGTTTCCGCGGAACCACCCGACCGCGTGCCCGGGACGGGGTGCCTACCGAAGCGTCGAAGTGCCTACTGAACGGGGCCCGGACGCCCCGCGCGCCGAAATTCACGCCGGCTGCGCCGCACGCGGCGGGGCGCGGCGGCGCGAGAGGCCCGCGCGATATGCAAAGGGGCTCCCGGGATGCGCGGGAACCCGGGAGATCCCATCAGCGAGGACACCGCGCAATCCCCGACCCATGCAATGCGCCGGAAGCCCGGGAGGCCCGGCGTCGAAACGCCCGGACCGCAGGCCGCATAACTGTGTTCCTGTATCGGACAGCGGGCGACGGCCCGGTACGCCGGGTCCGGAACCCCCGTTCCGCAATCCGACATGCCGGCTTGCGGCCCGCTACCGGATTCCGGCGCGCCGCGCCGTCTCCCCCCGTCGCCGCTCCAGGTGCGTCGCCGCACCGACGACGCGGATTAACGTTCTCCCAACATCCGTCTGAACATCCGCCAATATCGCCGTCCGACAGTGGACGCGCAGGATGCCGGAAGGGAGGACGCATGGAACATCGCACGCAACGGATCGATCGACGGCCGGGGGCGGCCGGCCACGACGTCGCGGCGTCGGCCGCGTTTGCGACCACCGCCACGCCTGCCGTCGCCGCGACGCGGCCGGCGTCCGCGCCGGCCCTCGCCGGCGAGGGCCGGCGCATCGCCCGCATGGCGACGGCGGCGCGCGCCGCATGGTCCGGGGTCTCCTACCAGGCGCTGGTGCTGCTGTTCATGGGCGGCAGCGTGCTGGGGTTCCTGTTGGAGGGCGTGTGGTGGGTGGTCAGGTACGGCCGCTGGGAAAGCCATTCGGCCACCGTGTGGGGGCCGTTCTGCACGATCTACGGCGTGGGGGTCGTGGCCGTGTATCTGCTGCATCTGCTGGTGCGCCGGCGCCCGCCGATCGCCCGGTTCGTGTGGTTCGCGCTCGCCGGCAGCGTGGTCGAGTACGTCACCAGCCTGCTGCAGGAGCATCTGCTCGGCCTGTCGACCTGGGACTACAGCTGCGCCGCATGGAATCTCGACGGCCGCATCAGCCTGTCGATGACGCTGTTGTGGGGGCTGCTCGGGACGCTGTGCTCGGTGGCCGTCTGCCCGGCGTTGTCCCGCGCGCTCGCGCATGTGCGCGGCCGGGCCGTCACCGTGGTCTGCGTGGCGCTGACGCTGTTCATGGCGGTGGATTGCGGGGTGTCCGGCATGGCCATGGCGCGCTGGAGCGACCGGCAGGACGGCGTGGCGGACGCCTCGCCCGTGGGCGTGATGCTGGACGAGGCGTTCGACGACGCCACGATGGCCCGTCTGTTCCCGAACGTCAAGTTCGTGCGGTCCGCCTCCTGATACCCAGCGCACAATGTGCAGTTCTTCACGCTGAGAGGGAATTATCCGGCGCTCAGCGTGAAGAACTGCACATTGTGCGTTGGGGTGAAAGCCCTGCGATGCCGGGAGCGATTCCCTGATGGCAAGCGGCGCCGGCTGATGCAAACCCATCCGATCCAGAAGCCTCATCCGACGCAAAGGCCTATCCGATGCAAAGGCCTATCCGAGCCGAAAGCCCATTCAATCCAAAAGCCTATCCGGCGCAAAAGCCCATCCAATGCAAAGGCCTATCCGATGCAAAGGCCCTTTTCGATGAAATGGCCCCCTCCAATGAGATGGCCCCTCCCGATGAAATGGCCCATCTCATGGGGGAAACCCATCTCATGCGGAAAGGGCTATGCGATATGCAAAAGGGCTCCCGGCGATGCGCGCGGGGAGCCCGGGAGGCCCGGCGCCGGAGCGTCCGGACCGCAAGCCGCGGGGCTAGTTCTTGAAGCTGTGAATCGGCGCGGGGATGCGGCCGCCGCGCGTCACGAACGCCTCGCAGCCGGCCCGGTTGACCGGCATGATCGGCGCGTAGCCCATCAGGCCGCCGAACTCCGCCGAGTCGCCGACGCCCTTGCCGTACACCGGGATGATGCGCACGGCCGTGGTCTTCTGGTTGACCATGCCGATGGCCGCCTCGTCGGCGATGATGCCGGAGATCGTGGCGGCCGTGGTGTCGCCGGGGATGGCGATCATGTCGAGGCCGACCGAGCACACGCAGGTCATCGCCTCGAGCTTCTCGATGGTCAGGCAGCCCGAACCGGCCGCGTCGATCATGTTCCTGTCCTCGGAGACCGGGATGAACGCGCCGGACAGGCCGCCCACGTACGAGGACGCCATGATGCCGCCCTTCTTGACCTGGTCGTTGAGCATCGCGAGCGCCGCGGTGGTGCCGGGCGCGCCGACCTGCTCCAGACCGATCTTCTCGAGCACCTCGCCGACCGAATCGCCGACGGCCGGGGTGGGCGCCAGCGACAGGTCGATGATGCCGAAGGGGATGCCGAGGCGGCGGCTGGCCTCCTGAGCCACGAGCTGGCCGACGCGCGTGATCTTGAACGCGGTGCGCTTGATCGTCTCGCACAGGAACTCGAAGTCGCGGCCCTCGGCCTCGTCGAGGGCGCGGGAGACCACGCCGGGCCCGGAGACGCCGACGTTGATGACCGCGTCGCCCTCGGTGACGCCGTGGAAGCCGCCCGCCATGAACGGGTTGTCGTCCGGGGCGTTGCAGAACGCGACGAACTTGACGCAGCCGTAGCTGTCGTTGTCGCGCGTGGCGTAGGCGATGTCCTTGATGATGTGGCCGAGCAGCTCGACCGCGTTCATGTCGATGCCGGTCTTGGTGGAGCCGACGTTCACCGACGAGCAGACGATGTCGGTCTCGCTCAGCGCCTGCGGCAGCGAGCGGATCAGCATCTCCTCGGCCGGGGTCATCGCCTTGGAGACGAGCGCCGAATAGCCGCCGATCAGGTCGACGCCGACCTGCTTGGCGGCCCGGTCGAGCGCGTGCGCGAGCTTGACGAAGTCCCCGGACGACGCGCAGCAGCCGGCTCCGACCAGCGAGATCGGGGTGACGGTGATGCGCTTGTTGACGATCGGGATGCCGTAGTCGCGTTCGATGGCCTCGCCGGTGGCGACCAGATCCTTGGCATAGGTGGTGATCTTGCGGTAGATGTTCTCGGCGACCACGTCCACGTCGGCGCCGGCGCAGTCGAGCAGCGAGATGCCCATCGTGATGGTGCGGACGTCGAGCTTCTCCTGCTCGATCATCTGATTGGTCTCGTGGACCTCCATGATGTTCAGCATGTGCATGTTCCCTTCGGTGCGATCTTCGGGTTGGATGGTGCGTGACGAGCTGCCGGGCAGCCGTCAGACACGGTGCATCTTGGTGAAGATCTCCTCGCGCTGGCAACGGATCTTGACGCCGATCTGCTCGCCGAGCGCATCCAGGTCGGTGACCATGGCGCCGAATTCGGTGTCGGCGTTCGTGTAGTCGACGATCATCATCATGTTGAAGAACCCGTCGATGATGGTCTGGGAGATGTCGAGCACGTTGACCTGATGTTCGGAAAGGTACGTGCAGACGCGGGCGATGATGCCGACGGTGTCCTGGCCGACGACGGTGATGATGGCCTTGTTCATGCGTGGGTCTCCCTGTTCTCGCGAGATGCCGGTTGGATGAATGCCCCCAGTATAGGGACTGCCGCCGTCAAGCCGCGTCGGATGAACCATGCACGGCAGCACTGCGGCAGCAGCGGCCGTAGTCGTGCAACCCCATCGGTTTACCCGCATACCGTCCGCAACAGCACGCGTCACGCATACGAAAGCGACCGGGGAAAAACCGTGACAGGCCTCTCCCCGGCCGCTTTCCCGGCATAGTCTCACCGAATCCCGCAGGGTCCCGCAGGACCCCGGATGCCGGAATCGGCGATCAGGCCTCGCGACCGGCGGAGGCGGAGGCGACCGCGGCGAGTGCGCGCGGCGCGTGGAAGCCGCGCGCCGCGAACTCGTCGGCGATCAGCTGCGCGACCTGCTGGCCGCGGCCCTTGTCGACCAGCGCGATGATCGAGCCGCCGAAGCCGCCGCCGGTCATGCGGGCGCCGTACGCGCCGTTGGCGCGGGCGACGTCCACCGCGACGTCGAGCTCGTCCACGGTGACCTCGTAGTCGTCGCGCAGCGAGTCGTGCGAGGCGTTGAACAGACGGCCGGACTCGGCGATGTCGCCGGCGGCGAACGCCGCGACGAACTCGTCGACGCGGCCGATCTCGGTGACCACGTGGCGCACGCGGCGGCGCATCGTCTCGTCGGGCAGGCGGTCGAGCACCGCGGCGAGCGCGGCCTGCGGGTCGTCCGAGGCGGCGATCCGCTCGGCGGTGGCGCGCAGATGCGGGTCGCCGAGGATGGCCGCGGCCTGCTCGCAGGTGCGGCGGCGCTGCTCGTACTGACCGTCGTTGAGCTGGTGCTGGGCCTGGGTGTCGACCACGAGCAGCTCGAGGCCGTGCTTCTCCAGGTCGAACTCCTGCTGGGAGACGCTGTCGACGGCGCTCAGGCCGGGCCGGCAGTCGAGGCGGATCGCGTGGCCGGCGGTGCAGCGCATCGAGGCGTTCTGGTCGAGGCCGCCGGTCGAGGCGCCGGCCATCTCGTTCTCGGAGCGGATGGCCATGTCGATCAGCGTCACGCGGCCCTCGTCGGTGGCGCCGTGGCCCAGGCCGTGCACGTCGTCGAGGGCGAGCGCGGTCACGCAGGTCATCGCGGCGGAGGAGCTCAGGCCGGAGCCGAGCGGCACGCAGGAGACGTAGGCCGCGTCGAAGCCGCGGACCTGGTCGAAGCCGGCCTCGCGCATGGCCCAGGCCACGCCGGTCGGGTACGCCGCCCAGCCGGAGACGCCGCGGGCCTTGAGGCCGTCGAGCTCGGCGCCGGCCACGGCGGTCGGGTCCACGTCGGAGACGAGGCGGACCGTGGTGTCCTCGCGCGGCCTGAGCGCGAGGAAGGTGCGGTGCGGCAGCGCGATCGGCAGGCACAGGCCGGCGTTGTAGTCGGTGTGCTCGCCGATCAGGTTGACGCGGCCGGGGGCGGCCCACACGCCCGCCGGCTCCTGGCCGAACGTGGCGCGGAACAGGGCGGCGGCCCGGGCGACGCCGTCGTCGTGGGAGATGGGTTCGATGAACGTAACGGAAGTCATGTGTCTTCGTCCTTTGTCGTCGGGCTGTCCGCCGGTCAGTCGTCGATGTCGATCGGGCCGAGCTCGTGGAAGCGCCGGGCGATGAGCTCCGGGGTCGTGTCCGAGATCCAGGCGGCCATGCCGGACTCGGAGCCGGCGAGGTACTTGATCTTGTTCGCGGCGCGGCGGAACGAGAAGAACTGCAGGTTCAGGCGGTAGTGCTCGCGGCGGGCGTCGTGGATCGGCGCCTGGTGCCAGGCGGCGATGTACGGCAGGTCCATGCCCTTGCCGTCGCCCTTGTCGAAGAACGCGTTGCCGCGCTTGAGCAGCGTCGAGTACATCTGGGCGAGGTCCCAGCGCTCCTGGTCGTCGAGCTGGTCGAGGGTGAGCACGTCGCGCACCGGGGCCACGTGCACCTCGAGGGGCCAGCGGGCGGCGGCCGGCACGTAGGCCACCCAGCTGTGGTTGCGCATGACCACGCGCTCCCCCGCCTCGATCTCGGCGTTCATGATGTCCTTGAGCAGGTTGCCGCCGGTGCGCTCGAAGTACGCCTCGGTGTGCTTGAGCTCGGACTCCATCTTCGGGGCGATGAACGGGTAGCAGTACACCTGGCCGTGCGGGTGCGCCAGCGAGACGCCGATCTCCTGGCCGTGGTTCTCGAACGGGAAGATCTGCTCGATGCCCTCCATCGTGGAGATCTCGGCGGTGCGGAAGGCCCAGGCCTCCACGACGGTGCGCAGGCGGCGCACCGGCAGGTCGGCGGGCAGGCCGTTCTCGTCGGGGTCGAAGCAGATGACCTCGCAGCGGCCGGCGGCGAGCCTGCGCTCCCACAGCGGGTTGCCGTCCACGTAGTCCACGGCCTCGGAGCGGCCGGGCACGCGCACCATCGACGGGAAGCGGTTCTCGAAGACGACGACGTTGTAGTCGGTGTCGGGGACCTCGTTGTCCTGGTAGGGGTCGCCGGGCTTGCGGGCGGCCAGCGGGTTGCCGGTGGCGGTGGCGCCGGGGCCGGCGGTGATCGGCCGGTTCATGCGCGCGGTGGCCATCGGGATCCAGTCGCCGGTCAGCGGGTCGCGGCGCATCTCCGGGGCGGCGTACGGCACCTCCTCGCCGGCGGCGTTCAGCTGGTTGGCGAAGCGGTAGGCCAGCGGGCGGGGGTCCTCGAGCTCGCGGGTCTTGGCGCCGCTGACATACTCGGGGTCGTCGTCCAGATAGAAGAAGTCACGTCCGTCCGCCAGCGTGGTCGGCGTGATGCGAATGTGCTCCGCGGCGTACGGACCGGGAACGTAATTCGCGAATTCGGCCATGGTTATCACTCACTTTCCTCGGTTTGCTCGCTCTGGTGGGCCAGGACGAGCTCTTTGACCAAATCTCGGGTCTTGGCGACGGAGTCGGGGTCGAGCCCGTCGTCGGTGATGACCGTGTCCACCTGGTCGAAGCGGGCGAACAGCGACAGCGACGTGCTGCTCCACTTCGTGTGGTCGGTCAGGATGATGGTGCGGTCGGCGATGTCCATCATCGCCATGTCGGTGGCCGCCTCCAGCGAGTTCGGCATCAGGAACCCGCGCGGGATCGACACCGAATGCGTGCCCAGGAACACCGTGTTCACGCGCAGCGATGCGATGACCTTGTCCGCGATCGGCCCGACCAGAGAGTTGGACCGCGTGATCACGCCGCCGGTGACGATGACCTCGACGTCCTTCGATTCGAGCGCCTGCACGAGCTCGGCGACGGGAATCGAGTTGGTGAGGATCGTGATGCCGCTGGCCTGCTGCGATTCGAGCAGGTGCTGCGCGAAGACGTACGCCGTGGTGCCGCCGCCGATGGCGATGACGTCGCCGGGGGCGACGTACGAGACGGCCTCGCGCGCGATGGCGTCCTTGAGGCCGACGTCCATCTGGGACTTGACGGAGAACAGCGGTTCGCTCAGCAGCGTGCTGGTGGTGACGGCGCCGCCGTGCACGCGCTTGAGCAGCCCCTTGTCGGCGAGCTCGGCGATGTCGCGGCGGATGGTCATCGCGGAGACGCCGAGCTCCTTGGACAGGGCCGTGATGCGCACCGCGCCGCGCGTGCGCAGTCGGCTCAGGATGAGATGCTGACGTTGCGATGAAATCATGCGAACATTATCGCACACATTCACCCAAAATCACAAGCTGAGACGTTCGATTTTGGGGTTCGACACGCCGAAGAGAACGCAAACATCGCAGGAAACGCGCAAAATCTCACATTCACGCGGCGAATCGACGGCCGTCGCCGCCCGCGGACGCGGTCCGCCACGCACCCGCGGACGGCGGCTACCGCCCGGCGCCCGGAGGTGACACAATAGGAGCCATGACCTACGTTTCCGAAAGCTTCTGGCATGACGCCGTCAACAAGGCGACCACCGACCTGTTCACCTTCGGCTACAAGCACATCGTCAAGCCGCACTTCGTGTTCAACCACACCCCCGACGTGGCGCACGACCAGATGATCGAGTTCTGCCGCGTCACCCGGAACATCCCGCCGCTGATGTGGCTGCTGCGCGAGATGCTCGACTACACCGACCCCGTGCTGGAGACCACGGTGATGGGCGTCGACTTCGCGAACCCCTTCGGCCTGTCGGCCGGCCTCGACAAGAACTGCGACATGCCGGTGCTGCTCGACCACGCCGGCTTCGGCTTCGAGACGATCGGATCGGTCACCTCGCGCCCGTGCGCGGGCAACCCCCGGCCGTGGTTCCACCGCCTGCCCGAATACGATTCGATGATGGTGCACGTCGGCCTGGCCAACGACGGCAGCGAGCGGGTGATCCCACGCGCCGAGAAGGCCTGGACGCAGGCCGGATCGATGCAGGTCTCGATCTCCATCGCCCGCACGAACGACGAGCTGGCCGGCGACATCGACGAGGGCATCGAGGACTACCGCATCTCGCTGGAGCGCGCGGCAGGGCGCAGCGCGATGGTCGAGGTGAACGTCTCCTGCCCGAACACGCGCGCCGGCGAGCCGTTCACCGAAAGCCCGGAGAACCTCGACCGCCTGTTCGCCGCGCTCGACACGGTCGAGCGTCCGCAGCCGACGCTGGTGAAGATGCCGCTGAACAAGAGCTGGGAGGAGTTCCGCGACCTGCTGGCCGTGCTCGCCGAGCACAATGTGCAGGGCGTGAGCATCGCCAACCTGCAGAAGGACCGCACCGGCCTGGAGATCCCGCGCGACTGGGAGGGCGGCCTGTCCGGCGGCCCGACGTACCGCGCCAGCAACGCGATGATCCGCCGCGCCTACCGCGAGTTCGGCGACCGCCTGGCCATCGCCGGCATCGGCGGCGTGTTCACGCCCGAGCAGGCCTACGCCAAGATCCGCAGCGGCTCCAGCCTGGTCATGTTCGTCAGCGCGCTGATGTACCGCGGCCCGCAGCAGATCACCGTGTTCAAGCGCGGCCTGGCCGAGCTGCTGCGCCGCGACGGCTTCGAGCACGTCGCCGACGCGGTGGGCGTCGACGCCTGATCCGCCGCATCCGCATACGGCAGGGGCCGTGCATCCGATCGGGTGCACGGCCCCTTGTCGGCTCTTCCGGTTTTCGTGTGTGTCGGGTTCATGGTTGTGAGATTCGTTCCCGTATGGTTTGTCTGAATCCTCCGGCGTGCAGGAGGCTTCTGGTGATGTAGTTGCCGAGGTTGGTGAAGCCGAGGGCGATGCCGCGCAGGTGTTCGAGCCTGCCGTTGATGGCCTCGGTGGGCCCGTTGCTG
>NZ_JAHBBD010000011.1 GCF_019331775.1 Bifidobacterium phasiani | reverse complement strand
TCTCGATCTCGACCCGCTCCAACGCCGACAGGTGGGAATACGATTGTGGCACGGTGCAACACCTTCCTTCCGGAACCCAGACACTTCCACACTAGGCAGGTGTTGCACTTTCAAATAGAAACCGGGCTTCCATGGTACGGCACGCGCCGGTGGTACATTGGTGTGTTGACGGGAGGGGCATATGGATCGACGTCGAATGGCATGGCACGCGCGGATCGCGCTGGTCGCCGCATGCCTGATGCCGACGCTGATTCTTCCGATGATTCTCGACGCCGTGTCCCGCCGCCTTGCCTGCGCCTGCGCCTCGATCGACGAGGGCGGGATGCACCGCCCCGCGCCGGTGTTCACCGCCGCGTCGGTGTCCTTGACGTGCCTGGCCCTGATCGCCGGGACCGGGGATGCCATGACACCTGCGGCGCCCGCGCTGATCGGCGCCGCCATCATCGTTGTCGTCATCGCCGTCGCCGTCGTCACGGGATGGATGGCCGGGCTTGTCGGCAGCCGTACCGGCGGCTGCGTCTCACGCTTCCGGTTCGACCATCACCGCGCCGCGGCGACATCATCCCACCGGCGGCCCCAATGGGTGCCTGCCTGGCCCTGTTTCGCGCTTCCTAACCCGTACCGATTCGATTGACAGCCGGGCCGTATCCCGGCTGTGACGATTCCTTTTCCCATCGGGTATACCCGTTCGCGCGGCCGACGGCCGCGCGAACGCGCATATCCGCATCCGCGTCGTCGCCGACGCATCGCCGCATCGTCATAGTCGAATCATTGGAGCGCATTCCATGACCACCGTCATATCCGTCATCCTGTATCCCATCCAATGGGGCATCGCGCATCTGCTGATCGCCCTGCACACGCTGATCGCCGCCATGGGACTCGGCGAGGCATCCGACCTCGGCTGGAGTCTGACGATCATCGCCCTGGTGCTCTGTCTACGGCTCTGCCTGCTGCCGCTGACCATCCGCCAGTTGCGCGCGATGCGGCGCATGCAGGCGCTGCAGCCGGAACTGCGCCGTATCGGCAACGCCTACCGGGGCCGTACCGACGCCGCATCGCGGGAAGCCATGCAGCGCGAGACCATGGCGCTGTACCGACGCCACCGCGCCAGCCCCTTCGGCTCCTGCCTGCCGACGCTGCTGCAGGGGCCGATACTGTGTTCGCTGTATTACCTGTTGCAGGCACTGCCATCGATCGTCGACGGCAGCCGCGAGCCGATCGGGCCCATCGATGCGTCGGTCGCCTCACACATCGAGCGGTCGCGGTTCATCAACCTGCGGTTATCGGACACGTTCGGAACCGTCGGCCCCGACGCCCGGGCGACCGTCATCGCGACGATCACCGTCATGTGCCTGGCCCTGATCGCCACGCAGTGGCTGCAGCTGCATCGCAACACCGCGCAGGAGGCGATGACGGCCCCGCAGTTCCGGGTCCAGCGCATCGTCGTGTTCGTCTTTCCGGCATTGTATGTGGCCTCGGGACTCACCCTGCCGTTTGGCGTGCTGCTGTACTGGGTGTCGAACAACTGCTGGACGCTCGGCCAGACGATCTGGCAGATCCGCATGTTCCCGACGCCGGGGTCGATCGCCTCCGAGCGACGCGACCGCAAACGCCACGACCGGGAGAACCGCCGGCGTGCCGCCCAGGGAAGGCCTTCGCTGGAACAGGAGGCGGCGGAACAGGCCCGCATGGCTGCCGACGCACGACGGGAACGGGAGCATCGCCGGGCGAACGGGAGAAAACGCACGGCCGGGCGACGAGGCAGGCGCGGGAAGCCGGGCCTCGAACGGTCACCGAAGCGCGGCTGATTCCGGAACGAATGCGTTCCATCCGGCAGGCTGCATATGCTTTGCCTCGGATCAGGTGGCCGAGAACCGGACGAGACGGACGCGGGGTGTTCCGTCGCCCGCGACTTCCGTCATCCGCAACACCGAATGCGACATGCATGTGATAGATGTCCGGTAATCAGTCACAAATAGTCAAGATGGGAATGATCCGCATCGGTGCCGGCGGCAAGGGCCGGTTCACAGGTTCGAGGCCCGGGATCCTGTGAACCGGAACGCACACATTCGTACACCGCCGCTCAGCGAGCAATGGCGGAATTTCGGCGATGCGGAGGGGAAACGAACATCGGGCCGGTTCACGGGATTCTCGAGTCGAATCCTGTGAACCGGCCCTTCCGACGGCACACGTGTGCCTACCGGGTGGGGCGGCGCACGCCTCACAGGGCGATCGCCAGCAGCACGAGCGCGCCGGCGGTCATCCCCAGGAAGGAGACGTTCATGCCGTACATCAGCGCGCCGTCGCCGTAGCGTTCGGCGGACGAGGCGGCCACCGCGGTCATCACGCCGACGAACACGGCCGAGCCGATCGACCCGGCGATCGTGCGCAGCGAGGTGAGCAGCGACGAGGCGTCGGCGACCTTGGACTGGTCCACGTTGCTCGTGCCCCAGGTCAGCAGCGGCATCATCAGGCTGCCGATGGCGACGTTGCGCACCACGTTGAGCGCGGCGGCGATCCACAGCGGCGAATCCAGGGTCAGCAGGCACATGCCGGCGTTGCTGGCCACCAGCGCCGCGGCACCGACGATGAAGATCCGCCTGATGCCCATCCGGTCGTAGAGCTGCCCGGCGAACGGGCTGACCAGCGCGGTGGCGAGCGAGCCGGGCAGCGTGACCAGGCCGGAGACGACGGCGGAATAGCCCATGACGCTCTGCACGTACAGCGGCATCATCACCGACGAGCCCATCATCACCAGGTAGAGCACCATGCTGGCCGCCACGCTGACCGCATAGCTGCGGTTGGCGAGGATGCGCACGTCGAGGAACGGCTTGTCCATGCCGCACTGGCGGACCACGAACAGCACGCACACCGCCGCGCCGACCAGCAGCGGCAGCCCGGCCTCGACGCTGGCCAGCCCGTACGCGCCGATGTTGCCGACGCCGAGCGTGACGCCGCCGAAGGCGACGACGCTCTCGACGAAGGAGACGACGTCGAAGCGCTTGTCCTGCAGCTCAAGCACGTCGTCGAACACGAACGCGGAGCACACCAGCGAGCATGCCATGATCGCCAGCGCCAGCCAGAAGATGGACTTCCAGCCGAAGGCGTCGATCATCAGGCCGGCGACCGTCGGCGCGATGATCGGCGCGGCGGTGGTGGCCAGGCCGTAGGTGCCCATCATCGCGCCGCGCCGCTCCAGCGGGTAGACGGTCAGGATCACGACCTGGGCCGCCGACATCAGCACGCCGTTGCCGCAGGCCTGCAGCACGCGGCCCACCATCATCAGCGCGAACCCGTTGGCGAAGATGCTCAGCAGCAGGCCCGCGATGAAGCATCCGATGCCGGCCATGTACAGGCGCCTGGTGGGGAACCTGGTGATCAGGAAGGCGGTCAGCGGCATGACCACGCCCATCGCCAGCGAGTAGCCGCTGGTGACCCACTGCCCGATCGAGGCGTCCACGCCGAAGTACGCGGTGACATCGGGCAGCGCCGTGTTCATGGCCGTCGACAGCGTCGAGGACGCGATGCCGGAGACGACCAGGTTGACGAAGATCATCGTCCGCCGCGCGGACGACAGGTGCCGGGCTTGCTCACGCCCCATGCTGCTCCTCCATTCTGTGCCATACGGCGCCGTTCAGGTTCTCCATCATCCGTTCCAGGGTGCGTTCGGCGGCCTCGACGTCCTGCGGCGGGATGCCTTTGCACAATGTGTCGTAGAACTCGTCGTGGATCCGCTTGACGCGGGCGACCGCCGGCCTGCCCTTCCCGGTCAGGTACAGCCGCTTGACGCGGTGGTCGCGTTCGTCCTGGACGACCGTGACGTAGCCGATCTCGACCAGCCTGCGGATGCTTTTGGTCAGCGTGGCCTTGTCGACGCGGATGCACCAGACCATCTCCTGCGCGGAGGCGCCGGGATGGTCGTGGATGTACTCCGCGTAGAACTGCTGGCCCCAGCCGATCTCGTAGTCGGCCAGACCGTGGTCGTAGTACATCCGCATCAGCCGGTCGATGATGGAGACGCATCGGCCGATGTCGCGGAAATGGCCCTGCCGCATGGCTGCCGCCCCTTTCCTTACGAAACGTCCTGAGCGGGTCTACCACAACATTGGTAGCGGACGCAACCATTTCCCGCCGACACCGGGCGGATATGCGACAACAGGACATCCCATGTCCGGTTTTCACGCGGCATGGGGCGGTCCACGGCCCGCGCCGGCGCCCTAGTCCACCGACTTGAGGCTTTCGACCATGTCGACCCGGTCGAGCTTGCCGCGCATGAACAGCACCACCAGCCCGGTGAACGCCATCGTGAGCACGAACGCGTACAGGTAGCTCGTCGGATGGATCGACCGGCCGAACATCACCAGGTCGACCTCCACCGTGGTGATCACGAACCCCTCGAGCCAGGTGCCGAGCAGCAGGCCGAGCAGGTCGCCGACCAGCGAGAGGATGGCCACCTCGCGGAAGATGTACGCGTTCACCTCGCCGCGCGTGAAGCCCAGCACCTTGAGCGTGGCGATCTCGCGCACGCGCTCGCCGATGTTGATGTTGGTCAGGTTGACCAGCACGATGAACGCGAGCGCCGCCGCCGAGACGATCAGCACGACGACGATCAGGTTGATCGAGCTGAGCATCGTGCGGTACGTCTCGATGGTCGTCTCCGAGAACGCGACCGTCGAGACGTGGTCCAGCCCGCGCAGCTCGTCGGCCAGCCCGTCGCGCTCCCCCTGCCCGCCGGGGGCGACGGCGAAGGTGGTGGCGTACCGCGGCTGCGCGTCCGGCCCGTCGTCGGCCGCCGCCATGTCCGCCCAGACGCCCGGCCCGACGTAGACGACGTTGCCGACGTAGTATTCGACGATGCCGGTGACCGTCGCCCCGACGCCCCCGCCGGTCGCGTTGCCCATGCCGTCCTGCCGGCGCAGCGTCACCGTGTCGCCGACGTGCAGCCCCAGCCGGTTCGCCGCCTTCTCGGTGACGAGCACGGCGTCGTCGCCGAAGGCCACCGGCTCGTGGCCGACGCGTTCGCGGAACGTGATGACGTCGGCCAGCTCGTCGGCGTCCTGCGGGACGACGACCTGCACGGCGAGCGCGTCGTCGCCCGCGCCGGAGGCCTGCATGTTCTCGATCTGCACGCGGGTCAGGTCGGACGCGCCGGCGTCCTCCAGCACGCGCCGCACCGCCGCGACGTCGTCGTCGGAGGCGTTCGCGTCCATGCTCACGATCGTGTCGTAGCGCTGGATCGGCCCGTACTGGTTGTCGATGATGTCCCAGATGGCGTTGTGCAGGCCGAAGCCGACCAGCATCAGCGCGGTGCACCCGCTGATGCCGACGACGGTCATGAAGAAGCGCTTCTTGTAGCGGAATATGTTGCGGCAGGTCACCTTCCAGGAGAACGACATGCGCCGCCACAGCGGGCCGACGCGCTCGAGCAGGATGCGCTTGCCGGCCTTCGGGGGCCTGGGGACCATGAGCATCGCCGGGGTCTCGCGCAGGCTGGAGACGACCGCGAACCAGGTGCACAGCAGCGTCACGCCGACGCCGGCGCCGCCCGCCAGCAGCGCCGATCCGGGCAGGACGGGCAGCGGGGCCGGCAGCTGCGGCACGGCGTAGATGATGCCGTACGCCTGCATGACGATGTACGGCAGGATCTGCGAGAGCACCGCGATGCCGATCGCAGCGCCGGTGAGACTGGCGGCCGCGGCGTAGGCGAGGTATTTGCAGGCGATTTGCGCGGTGCCGTATCCGAGCGCCTTGTAGGTGCCGATCTCGACGCGCTCGTCCTCGACCATGCGGGTCATCGTGGTCAGCGCCACGAGCGCGGCGACCAGGAAGAACAGGAACGGGAACACCTCGGCGATGCTGTCCATGCGTTCGCTGTCGCCCTGGTAGGTCGCCGCGCCCTCGCTCTGAGTGCGGTCGAGCACGTAGATCCGAGGCGCCTCCAGTTCGTCGATGGCCTGCCGGGCGTCGTCGAGCCGGGCCTGCGCGTCGGCGAGCTGCGCGGTCGCGTCCTGCGACTGGCGTTCGTACTCGTCCAGTCCGGCGTCGTACTGGGCCTGCGCGGCGGCGAGTTCCTGGCGGGATTGCTCCAGCGTGGCCGCCGCCGCGTCCAGCTGGGCCTGCGCGGCGGCGATCCGCGCGTCGGCCGTGGCCCTGTTGTCGTCGAGCTGGGCCTGGGCGTCGGCCACCTGCCGCCTTGCGTCGGCGATGGCGGTGCGGCCGGCGTCGTATCGGGCGACGGCGTCGGCGGCGTCGATCAGCGTGGCGGTCCGCTCGCGCGCCTGCTGCAGCGTGGCGCGCGAGGCGTCGAGCCCGTCGCGCTGGGCGACGAGCCGGTCGCGCTGTTCGGTGGCGGAGCGCAGCCCGTCCTGCGCCTCCTGCAATTGGGCGTTGAGCGCGTCGATCCGGGCCTCCTGCACCTGCAGTTCCTCCAGCCGCCGCGCCTGGTCGTCCGGTAGGGTCTGGCCCTGCTGCTCGAGCTGGTCCCGGAGCGCGAGCAGGTCGTCGATGGCCTGGCGCAGCGCCGGCAGCTGGGCGTCGGCGTCGTCCACGGCGGGCTGCAGCTGCGCGATGGCCTCGTTCAGCGCGGCGATGCCCGACTCGGCCTGGGCGATGCCGGTCTCGAGCTGCGGCAGAGTCCGGTCGATGGCAGCGGTCGCGTCATCGATGGCGGCGAGCGCGCCGTCCGGGTCGTCGGCCTCGATGCCCTGTTCGGCGAGCTGGGACAGCAGCGCGGCGGTGCCGTCGGCGACCGTTTGCCGGGCCTGTTCGGCCTGTGCGGCCGTGGCGTCGAGCTGGGCCTCCTGCAGGTCGATCCGCGCGGTGCTCTCGTCGATCCGGGCCTGGGCGTCGGCGAGCTGGCGGTCGGCCGACGCCCGCTGTTCGGCGAGCTGTGACGCGCCGGCCTGGGCCTGCGCCTGGCCGTCGGCGAGCTGGCGTTGGCCGTCGGCGATCTGCGCGGCCGCGTCGTCCAGCTGTTGCCTGGCGTCGTCGAGCCGGGCCTGCGCGTCGTCGCGCTCCTGTTCGAATGTGGCGGTCCGTTCGTCGAGCTCGGCCTGGGCCTGCGCCCGCACGTCCGCGAGCCGGGCCTGCGCCAGTTCGTCCGCGGCGTCCTCGATGCGGCCGGCCACCTCGTCGACCGCGGCCTGGTACGCCTCGGAGCCGCTTTGGTGGTCCTCCGCCCCGGCCACGGTGGCGTAGACCTCCGTGTAGGCGGCGTCCTCGACGAACGCGGCGCGCGGCGCGAACAGGTACTGGTCGATCATGCCGGAGCCCAGGGTGGTCGAGCCGAAGCTGACGGTGTACGGATAGTTCGACGAGCTGACCGTGCCGACCACCGTGAATTCGCGGACGGCCAGCGTGTCGTCGAGCGCGTCGGTGCCGTAGAGCACGCTGACGGTGTCGCCGATCGCGACCGCGTCGCCGGCGGCGTCCGCGGAGATCACGCATTCGTCCGCCGCCTCGGGCCAGCGCCCGTCGCGCAGCAGCAGTCGGTTGAGGTAGTCGTCGTCATCGGAGGCGACCGTGACGTCGTCGGTCCGCTCGCCGTCGGGCGCGCCGTCCGGCAGCAGGGCCACGCGCACCGCGGCCTGTTCGTCGTCGCCCAGGGCCATCATCACGTCGGTGGAGATGGACGGCATGGCGGCCTCGACGCCGTCGATGCCGCGGATGCGCTCCACGTCGTCGTCGGAGAAGCCGAGCGTGGAGATCACGCGGATGTCCCACAGGGCGGTGCCGTCGTAGTAGCGGTCGGCGGCGATGCGCATGTCGGGGCCGCTCATCCGCAGCCCGGCGAAGAAGCCGCAGCCCAGCGCGACGATGCCGATGATGGCGAGGAACCGGCCGATCGAGCCGCGGATGCTGCGCGCGATCATCGTGACGAAGGCGTTGCGCGCCCTGCGCCGCCGCCGTACGTGCCGATGTGGGTGTGCCGCCATGTCGTTGCCTCCTCACGTTCCATTCTGCGGCATCGGACCGAGGGGAACACGCGACCATACCGCGCGTGTCTGTCCGGTTTTCCCTCCCCGGATACGGCGGCGCCCCGGAGCGCACCATGCCGATGCCCTCCGGGGCGGTCGTTCGCGGGGCCGGCGCGGAACCGGCCCGGCGTACGATCAGGCCAGCGACTCCGGGGCCTTGTAGGCGGGGCCGTCGCTGACGGACTCGGCGAAGCCGCGCAGCGGGCCGAGCGCCGCCCTGGCGTCGGCGAGCTGCTCGCGCACGCGCTCGGGCGCGGTGCCGCCCTTGCCGCGGCGGGCCGCCACCGAACCCTGCGTGGACAGCACCTCGCGCACCTGCGGGGCCTTGTCGGCGGGCAGGAAGTCGGCGAACACGGCCGCGAAGTCCTCGTCGGTCAGGTCCCACAGCTCCTGGCCGCGCTCCTCGGCGATCTTGACGCACGCGCCGGAGAGCTCGTGGGCGTGGCGGAACGGCACGCCGTTGCGCACCAGCCATTCGGCGATGTCGGTGGCCAGCGCGAAACCGGTGGGGGCCTCGGCGGCGAGCCGGTCGGTGTCGAAGGCCATCGTGGCGACCATGCCGGTGAACGCCGGCAGCAGCACCTCGAGCGTGTCGACCTGGTCGAACACGGCCTCCTTATCCTCCTGCAGGTCGCGCGCGTACGCGGTGGGCAGGCCCTTGAGCGTGGCGAGCAGGCCGGTCAGGTCGCCGATCAGGCGGCCGGCCTTGCCGCGGGCGAGCTCGGCGATGTCGGGGTTCTTCTTCTGCGGCATGATCGACGAACCGGTCGAGTAGGCGTCGTCGAGGCGCACGAACGCGAACTCCTGGGTGTTCCAGATGATGATCTCCTCGCTCAGCCGGGAGACGTCGACGCCCAGCATCGCCGCGACGAACGCGAACTCGGCGACCATGTCGCGGGCGGCGGTGCCGTCGATCGAGTTGTCGGTGACGCGGGAGAAGCCGAGCTCCTCGGCGACCGCCTGCGGGTCGAGGCCCAGCGTGTTGCCGGCCAGCGCGCCGGAGCCGTACGGGCTGGCGTCGACGCGGGCGTCCCAGTCGACCAGGCGCTGCACGTCGCGGATCAGCGGCCAGGCGTGCGCCATCAGCTGGTGGGCGAGCAGCACCGGCTGGGCGTGCTGCATATGCGTGCGGCCGGGCATCACCGCGTCGCCGGCGCGTTCGGACTGCTCGATCAGCGCGGCGACCAGGTCGAGCGTCAGCCCGGCGATGCGGCGCGCGTGGCGGCGCAGCCACATGCGGATCAGGCAGGCGATCTGGTCGTTGCGCGAGCGGCCGGCGCGCAGCTTGCCGCCGAGCTCGTCGCCGGCGATGTCGATCAGGCCGCGTTCGAGCGCGGTGGCCTCGTCCTCGTCGTCCTCGATCGGCGCGAAGGCGCCGGAGTCGACGCGGCGCTGCAGCTCGTCGAGCGCGGCCTCCATGCGTTCCAGCTCGTCGTCGCTCAGCAGGCCGGCGCGGCCGAGGGCGCGCGCGTGGGCGCGGGAGCCGGCGATGTCGTCGTCGGCCAGACGCCAGTCGAACTGCGTGGACTTCGACAGGCGGGCGAGTTCGGGCGAGGGGCCGGAGGAGAACCGGCCGCCCCACAGCGCAAGATGTTCGTTCTGTTCGGTCATAGTGCCTACCTTACCGGAACGGCTCCCGCGCGAACGTCGCCGGCGCGGGGGCATGGACGCGCCATGCGCCGCGCCGGGCGCCCGTTGCGGGAGCCTGACTGGTCGTCGTGCGCCGCGGCCGCGCATGCGGCCGGGCGGGATCCGCGAACCGCCGCGACCCCGAAGGGCGGCGGCGGGAAGCCTACTCGACGGTGTTCTCGGGGACCTCGATGCCATTGCCGAACTTCACGTCGCGGGCCGCGGCCACGCGGGTGGGCAGGCCGTAGATCTCGATGAAGCCGTTGGAGGCGTTCTGGTCGAAGCTGTCGCCCGAATCGTAGGTCGCCAGGTTGTAGTCGTACAGCGAGGTCTCGGAGCGGCGCCCGGTCACGACGGCGCGGCCGCCGTGCAGGATCATGCGGATCTCGCCGGAGACGTACTGCTGGGTGTCCTCGATGAAGGCGTTGAGCGACTTGACGGCGGGCGAGAACCACTGCGCGTCGTACACCAGCTCGCCCCAGCGCTTGTCGATGTCGCGCTTGATGCGGTGCTGCTCGCGCTCCAGGCAGCAGTTCTCCAGCTCCTGGTGGGCGGTGATCAGCGCCACCGCGCCCGGGCACTCGTACAGCTCGCGCGACTTGATGCCCACCAGGCGGTCCTCGATCAGGTCGATGCGGCCGATGCCCTGGGCGCCGGCGCGGCGGTTCATCTCCTCGATGGCCTGCAGCGGGGTCACGTCGCGGCCGTCGATCTTGACCGGCACGCCCTGCCGGAACTCGATGACGACCTCGTCCTCGACCGGCGGGAAGGCCGGGTCGTCGGTGTACGAGTAGCAGTCCTTGGTCGGGCCGTTCCACGGGTCCTCCAGGAAGCCGGTCTCGATGGCGCGGCCCCAGACGTTCTGGTCGATGGAGTACGGGCTCTTCTCGGTCTGCACGATCGGCAGCTTGTGCTCCTTGGCGTACGCGATCTCGACGTCGCGGGTCAGCGACAGGTCGCGGATCGGGCTGATGGCCTTGAGCGTGGGGTCGATGGACTGGATCGAGACCTCGAAGCGCACCTGGTCGTTGCCCTTGCCGGTGCAGCCGTGGGCGATCGTGTCGGCGCCGAACTGGTGGGCCGCGCGCACCAGGTGCTTGGTGATCAGCGGGCGGGAGATCGCGGAGACCAGCGGGTACACGCCCTCGTACATGGCGTTCGCCTTGAGCGCGAGCATGCAGTACTCGTCGGCGAACTCGTCGCGCGCGTCGACGACGTAGGCCTCGACTGCGCCGCAGGCCAGCGCGCGCTCCTTGATGGTCTCCAGGCTCTCGCCGCCCTGGCCGACGTCGAGCGAGACGGCGACGACGTCCTTGCCGGTGCGGTCCTTGAGGTACGGGATGGCGACGGAGGTGTCCAGCCCCCCGGAATACGCCAGTACGATGCGGTTCTTGTCGCTCATGTGCTGCCCTTTCTAACGGATGCTGCATGCAAGTATATGCAATAAAGTGTATAAATATGCAATCGGCGCGTCGCGGCCGGACCGCGCCGGCTACTCCCCCGGCTGGTTCTTCGACGCGATGTCGAGCAGCCGGCGGGCCCGCGAGCCGGCCGTCTCGTCGTCCGAGCAGACGATCATCACCGTGTCGTCGCCGGCGATGGTGCCGAGCACCCCGTCGACCGGCTGGCGGTCGATGACGCTGGCCACGTACTGCGCGGCGCCCGACGGGGTGTGCACGACGATGAGGTTGCGCGCCGAGGCGACCGAGGTGACCAGGCCGGGCAGCACGCGCGCCATCTGCTGGTCGGCCTTGCCGGCCGGCGCGGCGGCGTCCTGCCCGGGCCGCCCGCCGACCGTGTAGGCCACCGTGCCGTCGGCCAGCCGGGTCTTGACCGCGCCGATCTCGTCGAGGTCGCGGCTCAGCGTGGCCTGCGTGACCTCGATGTCCTCGTCCGCCAGGATCTGCGAGAGCTGGGACTGCGAGGTGACGATGTACTTGAGCAGCGCCTCCTCGACCGCGCTGAGCCGTGCGGCCCGCGACGTCGGTCGGTGCAGGGACGGGGTGTCATCGGTCATGGAAGCTCCTCGGGCGTGTGTCGGGCGGCGCTCACGCGAGCAGGCCGTCGTCGTCGCGCTGCTTGCCGATCAGCCAGGTGAGCAGCGCCTTCTGCGCGTGCAGGCGGTTCTCCGCCTCGTCCCACACCACCGACTGCGGGCCGTCGATCACCGAGGCGGTGACCTCCTTGCCGCGGTAGGCGGGCAGGCAGTGCTGGAACAGCGCGTCGGGCTTGGCCAGCGCCATCAGTCCGTCGTTGACCTGGTAGTCCCAGAACGGCTTGGAGCGGATCGCGTACTCGGCCTCCTCGCCCATCGACACCCAGGTGTCGGTGAAGATGCAGTCGGCGTCCCTCGCGGCCTCCTGCGGGTCGGTGGTCACCAGGATCGAGCCGCCGGTCTGTTCGGCGATGCGCTCGGCGTCGGCCACGATCCCCGGGTCGGGCAGGAAGCCGTTGGGGCCGGCCACGCGCACGTGCATGCCGGCGACCGCGCCGCCCAGCAGGTACGAGTTGGCCATGTTGTTCGCAGCGTCGCCGAAGTAGGCGATGGTCATGCCGGGCAGCGCGTCCACGCCGCCGCGGTGCTGCGCGATGGTGAGCAGGTCGGCGAGGATCTGGCAGGGGTGGAACTGGTCGGTCAGCGCGTTGACGACCGGGACGGTCGCGTAGGCGGCCATCTCCTCGACGCGCTCCTGGCCGAAGGTGCGCCACACGATGCCGGAGGTCATGCGGGTGAGCACGCGGGCGGTGTCCGCCACGGGCTCGCCGCGTCCGAGCTGCGAGCCGGACTTGTCGATGACCAGCGGGTAGCCGCCGAGCTCGGCGACGCCGGTCGCGAAGCTCGAGCGGGTGCGGGTGCTCGGCTTGTCGAAGAGCACGGCCACGGCCTGCGGCCCCTCGAACGGGCGGCGGTAGTAGCGGTCCTTCCAGAACTTCATGCCGAGCTCGAGGATCTGCCTCTGCTCCTCGTGGTTCACGTCGTCGTCGCGCAGCATGTGCCGCAGTTGGCCGGTCATCGGCTCCTCCTTGCTATGGGTCGGTGCGTTGGTGTGCTTGGGTTGCTGGTGTGGGTGGCGCCCGGCCGTCAGTCGTCGGGCAGGTCGGCGGGCACGCCGGCCAGGATGGCGGCGGCCTCGTCCACCTCGCGCTCGCCGACGATCAGCGGCGGGGCGAGGCGCAGCGCGTCCGGGGCGACCGCGTTGACGATCAGGCCGTGCTCCAGGGCCCACTGCATCGCGGCGTGCGCGCACGGGTGGGTCAGCTGGATGGCGTTGAGCAGGCCGCGGCCGCGGACGTACTCGAACAGCGGGTTGCCGGCGGCCGTGATGCCCTCGCGCAGCTGGCGGCCGCGCTCCTCGACGTTGGCGAGCAGGCCGTCGTGCTCGATGACGTCCAGCGTGGCCAGCGCCGCGGAGGCCGCCAGCGGGTTGCCGGCGAAGGTCGAGCCGTGCGTGCCCGGCGAGAACAGCGCGGACAGCTCGGCGCCGAACGCGATCATGCCGCCCATCGGGAAGCCGCCGGCCACGCCCTTGGCGAAGGTCACGATGTCGGGGGTCACGCCGCCGGAGAGGTCCTTGCGCTGGAAGGCGAACCAGGTGCCGGTGCGGCCGATGCCGGTCTGCACCTCGTCGAAGATGAGCAGCGCGCCATGCGCGTCGCACATCGAGCGCACCGCCCTGACGAACCCGGGGTCCATCGGGCGCACGCCGGCCTCGCCCTGGATCAGCTCCATGATCACCGCGGCGACCGGACCCTTGCCGTAGCGGCCCGGACCGGTCTGGCTGAACTTCTCGTACAGCCCCATCGTGTCGCCGGGGTCGACGAACTCGACGCACGGCAGCAGCGGCTCGAAGGGCGTGCGGATGGCCGGCTTCCAGGTGGCGGACAGCGCGCCGAGCGTGCGGCCGTGGAAGCCGTGCGTCATCGCGATGATGCGGGCGGGCTTGCCGCCCATCGCCGGCGCGGCGCCCTTGAGCGTGCGGCCGTGCAGCTTGGCGAGCTTGAGCGCGGCCTCGTTGCCCTCGGCCCCCGAGTTGCCGAAGTAGACGTGCGAGCCCTCCGGCGCGCCCGCGAGCCTGACCAGGCGGGCGGCGAGCTCGATCTGCGGCTCACTGGCGAAGTAGTTGCTGGTGTGGGCGACCTTCGCGGCCTGCTCGCTGACGGCGGCGACCCACTTGGGGTGCGCGTAGCCGAGCGAGTTGACGGCGATGCCGGCCAGGAAGTCGAGGTATGCGTTGCCGTCGACGTCCCAGATGCGCGCGCCCTCGCCGTGGTCCATCACGCGCAGCGGCGTGCCGAACACGTTCATGTGCACGCGCGAGTACTCCCCCAGCCACTTGGCGTCGTTGGGGCCGAGCGTCTCCCGGGTCTCGCCGGTGGTCTCACTTGTCATACGAACTCCTCATCTCCACGCCGTCCTCGGGCACGACCATGGTGCCGATGCCGGCCTCGGTGAATATCTCGTTCAGGATCGAATGGGGCTTGCGCCCGTCGATGATGTGCGCCTGGGGCACGCCGCCGTCGAGGGCGCGCACGCAGGCCTCCATCTTGGGCCGCATGCCGCTTTCCAGATCGGGCAGCATGTCGCGCAGGTTCTCCACGCCGATGCGGCCGATCAGCGAGCCGCGGTCCGGCCAGTCGGCGTACAGGCCGTCGACGTCGGTCAGGATGATCAGCTTGCGCGCGCCGAGCGCGGCGGCCAGCGCGGCGGCCGCGGAGTCGGCGTTCACGTTGAGCACCTGCGTGGCGTCGTCCTCGTTCGGCGCGACCGAGGAGACCACCGGGATGCGCCCGGCGTTGATCAGGTCCTCGACCGCCGAGGCGTCGACGCTGACCACGTCGCCGACCAGGCCGATGTCCGTCGGCCTGCCGTCGATGACGGGCCGGCGCTGCATCGCCGAGAACAGGGCGCCGTCCTCGCCGGACAGGCCGACGGCGAACGGGCCGTGCGCGTTGATCAGGCCGACCAGCTCGCGCGAGACCTTGCCGGTGAGCACCATGCGCACCACGTCCATCGCCTCGGGCGTGGTCACGCGCAGGCCGCCGCGGAACTCCGACTCGATGCCCAGGGCGTCGAGCATGCGCGAGATCTGCGGCCCGCCGCCGTGCACGACGACCGGGTGCAGGCCCACCTGCCGCAGGAAGACCATGTCCTCGGCGAAGCACTGCTTGAGATGGTCGTCGACCATCGCGTTGCCGCCGTATTTGACGACGATGCGCTGCCCGGCGAACTCCTCCAGCCAGGGCAGGGCGTCGATGAGCACCTCCGCCTTCTGGTCGGCCCGCAGGTCGGTGTGCACGTCGAGATGGTATCCGGGTCCCTTCAGATCGCTCATTGCCGTATCGCCTCGCTCAGCTCTCGTAGTCGGCGTTGATGTGCACGTAGTCCAGCGTCAGGTCGTCGGTCCACACCGTGGCCTGCGCCTCGCCGGCGTGCAGGTCGATGTCGATGTGCACCTCGCGCGGGGTCATGTCGACCTCGCTGCGGTCCCGGCCCGGCTTGCCGCCGTCGCAGATGCGCACGCCGTTGACGTCCACGCTCACCTGGTCGGGGTCGTAGGGGGCCACCGACTCGGGCACCGTGCCGATCGAGCTGACGATGCGCCCCCAGTTCGGGTCGTTGCCCGAGATCGCGCATTTCAGCAGGTTCGACGCGGCGACCGCGCGGCCGCAGGCCAGCGCCGCGTCCTCGGTGGTCGCGCCGGTCACGGTGATGCGCACGTCGTGGCTGGAGCCCTCGCCGTCGCCGATGATCTGGCGGGCCAGGTCGGCGCACGCCCGCGCGACCAGCCGGTTGAACTCGTCCTTGTCGGGCTCGACGCCGGAGGCGCCGGAGGCCAGCAGCAGCACGGTGTCGTTAGTGGACATGCAGCCGTCGACGTCGATGCGGTTGAACGACGCGTCGACCGCCGCGCCCAGCGCGGCCTGCAGCTGGCCCGCGGAGACGACCGCGTCGGTGGTGATGACGCACAGCATGGTGGCCAGCTGCGGCGCGATCATGCCGGAGCCCTTGACCATGCCGCCGATGCGGTAGCCGGCCCCCTCGATCTCGACGGTCTTGGGCCTGGTGTCGGTGGTCATGATGGCCAGCGACGCGTCGGCGCCGGCCCGCTCGGTGGCGGCCAGCGCGCCGTGCGCGGCCCGGGCGCCGGCGAGGACGTTGTCCAGCGGCAGCAGCTCGCCGATCAGGCCGGTCGAGCACACGGCCACGTCCATCGCCGCGCAGCCGACGAGCGCGGCGACCTGCTCGGCCGTGGCGGCCGACTGGTCGTAGCCGGCCTGGCCGGTGCAGGCGTTCGCGCCGCCGGAGTTGAGGATCACGGCCTTGACGTGCCCGTCGGCGACGGCCTTGCGGCTGTACCGCACCGGCGCCGCGCAGAAGCGGTTCGACGTGAACACGCCCGCCGCGGCGTCCAGCGGCCCGTCGTTGACCACGAGGGCCACGTCCTTCTTGCCGGCGACGGCCGAGACGCCCGCCTCGACGCCCGCCGCGCGGAATCCCTTCGCGAATGTCACGCTCATGGCGCCACTCCAATCTTCGTCAGTCCCTGGTCCTCGGGAAGTCCCAGTGCGATGTTCAGCGATTGCACGGCCTGTCCGGCGGTGCCGCGGTTGAGGTTGTCGATGGCCGCGAACGCCAGCAGGCGGCCGGCCCTGCGGTCGACCACGACCTGCAGGTGCGCCGCGTTCGAGCCGATGATGTTCTGTGTGGCCGGCAGCGTGCCCTCCGGCAGCAGCGTCATGAAGCCCTCGTCGTCGTAGGCCCGCTCCCAGGCCGCGCGGATCTCGGCGTCGTCCATCGCCTTCGCCCGGTCGGTGAGCCTGGCGGAGACGGAGGCGAGGATGCCGCGCGCCATCGGCGCCAGGATCGGCGTGAAGCCCAGCGTGAACCGGTCGGCGTCCGCGGCCCGCAGTCCGGCCGCGTGCGCGAGGTTCTGCAGGATCTCGGGGATGTGGCGGTGCGTGCCGCCCACGGAGTACGGCACGGCCGACCCGAAGGCCTCGGCGGCCAGCAGGTTCGCGCGCTTGAGGTTCTTGCCGGCGCCCGAGTAGCCGACGACCAGGTCGGCGACGATGTCGGTCGGCTCGACGAGGCCTTCGGCCACGCCCGGCTGCAGGGCCAGCGTGACCGCGGTGACGTTGCAGCCCGGCCCGGCGATGCGCCTGGCGCCGCGCAGCGCCTCGCGCTGGCGGCGGTAGGTTCCGTCGGCGGCCTTGCCGAGGATGAGCTCGGGCATGCCGTAGGTCCAGTGCTCGTAGAAGTCGCCGCCGTAGTAGTCGTCCCACGCCGCGCGCTCCTCGAGCCGGTGGTCGGCACCGAGGTCGACGACCGTGGCGCCCGGTTCGAGCTGAGCGGCGAGCGCGCCGGACGCGCCGTGCGGCAGCGCGAGGATGATCACGTCGTGGCCGTTGAGCGCCTCGGGCGTGGTGTCCTGCACCACGAGGTCGGCGAGCTGCGGGATGTGCGGCATATGCCGGCCGAGACGGTCCCCCGCCGACGAATGACCCGCGACGCAGGTCACCTCGAACGCCGGGTGCGCCGCGAGGATGCGCAGCGCCTCGCCGCCCGCGTAGCCGGTGGCCCCCGCCACGGCGACCGTGTACTTGCCCATCTGTTCCGCCTTTCCGCCGGGCGGTGTCGTCCGGCACTTCACACGAGTATACATATTATGCAGTACATTGCATAATTATGAATCGCCGGGGCGGTTCGCGCCGACCTACGGCCCCGCCCGTCCCCGATGTTGCCGAACGCCTCCATGCGCCGCCGCCCCGGCCGACGGGGAAGACGCCGAGCTGTGAGACATCGGCGCCGGCCTTGCCGGCCACCGCCCCGGCCGGTGGGAAGACGACCATCCCGGCGGCGCCGGCACGCCCGATCGCCGGCGCTCCGGTCAACGGACGGCAATCGCTCCTGATGATACGGCGGAAACCCCGGCGTCTGGGCCCACGGTCGACGGGACGGCGATCGATCCCGCCGATGCGGACGGGACCATTCCGATGACGCGGTCGGCACCCGATGCATGCAGGACGGCACCCTATGCGCACAGGACGGCACCCGGGCATGCCGTCACCGGAAAGCATCCCACGACGGGCCCATCGCCCCGCCGCGTCGCGGTACGGAAATCCAATTCGGCCGCCTCCATGCGCACCGTACCGTACCGTGGTACGGTACACAATCTCATCCCTTGGAATTCCGCCGTTTCCGTTCCGTCACCGTACCACGGTACGGTACGCAAGCCCTTGGGGGCCACTGCTGCGGTTCGGTACCGTACCACACATGCCGCGCCGGTGCGGTTCGCCGGAATCGCCCGCCGTGCCATGCCGCTCGCCACCGCGCGATGGCGTCCATCATCATGAGACACCGTCCGCCACCACGCTACGACGTTCGCCGTCATGCAACGGCACCCACCATCACGCGGCGACGTTCGCCGTTGCACGGCACCATCCGCCACCGTGCGGCGACGTCGCATAACGACGTCCATCATCACGCGGCAGCATCCGCCACTGCGCCACGTCATCCGTCACCGCACGACGACGGTGCAAGGACATGCGTGCCACCGCGCCAACAGTGCAGAATGCGCCACATGCCCGCGGATACGCTCGATACGGGGCCGGTGCCGGGTTGGTGACGGGCGGGAGCCGCATACCCGCGGATACGCTCGATGCGGCCTGCCTACGACCGCTTGCGGGAACCGGCATCAGGCATGACCGCGCGGCATCGGCGGCGGGACCGGCTCACGCGCTCAGCGAGCCATCGTCGACGCTGCCGCCCGTGCCGCCCAGCATCTGCTGGTACAGGTCCATCGTCGACATGCCGTTCATGAACAGCCACAGCGACGCGATCGTGTACAGCACGTTGATGATCACCGCGGCCAGCGCCAGGCCGTAGCCCTTCATGTGGAAGGTGCGGGTGCGCCACATCGCCAGGCCGCCCATCAGCGCCGGCAGCACGGGGATCGCGAAGAACGAGAAGACGAACGCGAGGATCGCGTACACGTCCCAATGGCCGTACAGCGGGTTCTGGTTCGGGTCGTTGAGGTCGACGTTCCCGCGGTTGCCGGTGGACGGCCGG
Organism: Bifidobacterium phasiani; assembly: GCF_019331775.1. GTDB lineage: Bacteria > Actinomycetota > Actinomycetes > Actinomycetales > Bifidobacteriaceae > Bifidobacterium > Bifidobacterium phasiani. Next base: position 62,755 of record NZ_JAHBBD010000011.1, on the reverse strand, counting down.
CCGCCGGAGCCGTTGCGCATATACGGCCCCTGCGCCTGCGGGCCCTGGCCGTATGGATCCTGCCCGTACGCCCCTTGCCCGTACGAGCCGTTCTGCCCGTACTGGTTCGGCTGCCCGTAGGGGTTCCCGTACGCCTGCCGCCCCTCGCCCCGGGCATACGGGTCGCCGTTCGCCGGCGCCTGCCGCCCGTCGCCCTGCCCGGACCGCGGGCCGAAGACGTTCCCCGACGCGTCGGGCTTCGCGTCGTCCTTCCGCTCCGGCTCGGGGCGCCCGTAGACGTACGGGTCGTAGTCGGAGGGGTACTGGCTGGACATCGCGCCGAATTCCGGCTGGCTGTAGCCGCCGTATTCGGGCCCGGCCGATCCGGGCGCCCGGTCCGGTGCGGGGTTCTGCGGGTCGGCGTTCGGTTCGCTCATGCGGTGCTCCTTATCACTGCCCGGTCGGGCTGTCGGCGATGGTCCGGCGCCGGTGGCCCGCGGGGAATCGGACGATCCCCGCGGGCCGCCGGCCGTTGTCCGTAATGATACCGTCAGGCGCGCAGCTGCGCCCCCAGCTCAGCGGCCTTCGCGACGATGGCCTCGCGGATGGCCTCGCTGTCCTGGGAATCCAGGGTCCTGTCCTGCGCGCGGAACGTGACGGCGAACGCCAGGGACTTCATGCCCTCGCCCACCTGCTCGCCGGTGAACACGTCGAACAGCTCGATGCTCTCCAGCTTGTCGCCGGCGCCCTCGCGGACGGCCTGGGCCAGCGCGGCCGCGGTGACCGATTCGGGCACCGTGAACGCGAGGTCCTGCTTGACCGGCGGGAACGTCGAGATCGGCGTCGCCTGCACCGGGGAATCATCCAGCGCGCCGAACAGCGCGGTCAGGTCGAGCTCGAACGCGGCGGCGTGCGCGGGCAGGCCGAGCGCCTCGTCGACGTGCGGGTGCAGCTCGCCGACCATGCCGATCGCCTGGTCGCCGATCATGACGCGGGCGGCGCGGCCCGGGTGCCACTGCGCGGGCACGTCGGCGGCGGCCGGCTGGTCCAGCGTCAGGCCGGCGCCGAGGCGCTCGGAGATGCGCGTCACGGCCTCGACGGCGTCGCTCCAGTCGACGGCGCGGCGTTCGCCCAGCCAGCCGGTCTCGACCGCGTTGCCGGTCAGGATGCCGGCGACGTGCAGCGGCTGGTCCGGCAGGCCGGCGTCGAGCGCGGCGAGCTCCTCGTCGCTCGGGCGCCTGCCGCCCGGCAGCGCCGGGATGGCCGGGGCGTCCGGGTTCCACAGGTAGACGTGGCCGAGCTCGTACAGCGAGACGTTCTCGTTGCCGCGGCGCAGGTTCAGGCGCACGGTCTGGGCGAGCGTCGGCAGGATCGAGCGGCGCAGGAACGGGCGGTCGCCGGCCAGCGGGTTGGCGATCTCCACGCTCACGCGCTTGATCGCCTCCGGATCGCAGCCGAAGGCCTTGTAGTCCTCGTCGCCGACGAACGGGTACGTCAGCGCCTCGACCATGCCGTACTCGGCGAGCTCGTCGGCGACCTGGCGCTTGCGGCGCTGGTCGTCGGTCAGCCCGACCTCGCCCTCGACCGGGGCGGGCGGCACGGTCACCGGGATCTCGTCGTAGCCGACGAGTCGGGCCACCTCCTCGACCAGGTCGCACGGCTCGTTGAGGTCGGGGCGCCAGCTCGGCGGCTGGATCGAGAACTCGCCGTTGCCGCCGCCGGCGACGCCGCAGCCGATGTCGGTGAGGATGTCGCTGATGGTGTTCACGTCGGTGTCCAGGCCGGCCACGCGCCTGACCTCGCCGGCCTTGAAGTTGATGGAGCGGCGCCGCGGCACGCGGTTCACGTCCGCGGGGTGCTCGGAGGCCTCGCCGCCGCCGTACTTGACCAGCAGCTCGGCGGCCATCTGCGCGGCGGCCGGCTGCAGCTGGGTGTCCACGCCGCGCTCGAAGCGGCGCGACGCCTCGGACGGGGTCTTGTGGCGGCGCGCCGAACGCGCGATCGACACCTGGTCGAAGTGCGCGGCCTCCAGCAGGATGTTCTTCGTCTCGGCGGTGACCTCGCCGTACAGGCCGCCCATCACGCCGGCCAGGCCGATGATGCGCGAGCCGCGCTCGCCGTTGGGCGAGTCGGTGATGAGCAGGTCCTCGACGCTCAGCTCGTGGTCCTTGCCGTCGAGCGTGACCAGGTGCTCGCCCTCGCGGGCGCGGCGCACGACGATCGGCCCCTCGAGCTTGTCGAGGTCGTAGGCGTGCATCGGCTGGCCCAGGTCGAGCATGACGTAGTTCGTCACGTCCACGGCGAGCGAGATCGAACGCATGCCGGCGCGGATCAGGCGGCGGCGCATCCAGTTCGGGGTCTTGGCCGCCGGGTCGAAGCCGTGGATCGCACGGGCGTAGTAGCGGTCGCAGCCCGGCACGCCGTGAATCGGGTTGCCGTCCTCGATCGCGATCTCGATGTCGGTCGGGGTCCCCGGGGCCAGGCCCTCGGTCACCGGGGCCTTCCTGTCGAGCGCCACCGCCGGGTCGACGTACGCGGCGCCGGTCGAATGGTGGTACTCGCGGGCCACGCCGCGGTAGGAGAACGCGTAGCCGCGGTCCGGGGTGATGTTGATCTCCAGCAGCGGCTGGTCGAGATGCAGCAGGTGCATCGCGTCGTCGCCCGGGTTCAGGGCCTCGTACTCGGCCGGGGTGAACCCGTACTCGCGCAGCAGGATGATGCCGTCGTGGTTGTCGCCCAGCCCCAGCTCGCGCTCCGAGGCGCACATGCCGTCGGAGACGTGGCCGTAGGTCTTGCGCGGCTCGATGCGGAAGTCGCCCGGCAGCACGGCGCCCGGCAGCGTGACGACGACCTTCTCGCCGGCCCTCATGTTCGGCGCGCCGCACACGATGCCGCGCGGCACCTTGTTGCCGTCCTCGTCGACCGCGTTGTACTCGTCGCCGACGTCGACGTGGCACCAGTTGATGGTCTTGCCGTTCTTCTGCGGCTCGGGGGTGGCGTCCACCACGTAGCCGACCACGATCGGGCCGGTGACCTGCGAGGCGTGGATCTCCTCCTCCTCGAGGCCGACCTTGACCAGGTCCTTGGCCAGCTGCTCGTACGTCAGGTCCTCGGGGACCTCGACGTGGTCCTTGAGCCAATCAATGTCAACCATAGGCATGGGTAATCACTCCCCCATCACGAATTGCTTGCTGAATCGCACGTCGCCCTCGACGAGGTCGTGCATGTCGTTGATGTCATGGCGCAGCAGCACCGTGCGCTCGATGCCCATGCCGAACGCGAAGCCGGTGTACACCTCCGGGTCCAGGCCGGCGGACTTGAGCACGTTCGGGTTCACCATGCCGCAGCCGCCCCATTCCAGCCAGCCAGGGCCGCCCTTCTTGTCGGGGAACCACAGGTCGAGCTCGGCGCTCGGCTCGGTGAAGGGGAAGTAGCTCGGGCGCAGGCGGGTCCTGGCCTCGGGGCCGAACATCGCGACGGCGAGCTTGTCGAGCACGCCCTTGAGGTCGGCCATCGTCAGGTGCTTGTCGACCGCGAGCGCCTCGCACTGGTGGAACACCGGGGTGTGCGTGGCGTCCAGCTCGTCGGTGCGGAACACGCGGCCCGGCGAGGCGATGTACAGCGGCACGCCGTACTCGAGCAGCGCGCGCACCTGGTCGGACGAGGTCTGCGTGCGCAGCACCATGTTGGAGCCGACGAAGCCGGCGGCGTCGCGCGCCTGCGTGCCCTTGACGTAGAAGGTGTCCTGCATCTGGCGGGCGGGGTGGTCGGGGCCGAAGTTCAGCGCGTCGAAGTCGTACCATTCGGTCTCCACCTCGGGGCCGCTGGAGATGCGCCAGCCCATCGAGACGAAGAAGTCCTCCCAGTCCTCCATGACCTTGGACAGCGGATGGCGGGCGCCCAGCGGCTTGCGGCGCACCGGCAGCGTCATGTCGACGGTTTCGGCGAGCAGCGCGCGGGACTCCTCCTCGGCCTTGAGCGCGGCCTCCTTGGCGCCGAACGCGCGGCCGAAGTCGGCGCGCAGCTTGCCCATGAGCTTGCCGGCGTCCTTCTTGCGGTCGGCGGGCAGCGATCCGATGGCCTTGCTGGCCAGCGTCATCGCGGATTCGGCGCCCGCGTACCGGGTCTTGATGGCCTTCAGCTCCTCCGTGCTCGAGGCGCTCTCAATCCTCGCGATGCCCTCGGCGACCGCGTCGGTCACGGCCTGGGCATCGAACACCACTTGCTGTGTCACGAGTTCCCTTTCCTGTCCATCTGCGCCGGGAACGCCGCAAAACGGCGCAATCCCCGCGTTTACCGACTTCACATTCTCCCAAAGCGACTCGACATAGGCATAAACGATCGCCGTGCCTTCTGCATAACGCAGGCATGCAGCCATTCACGGTATATAATACTTTTCGTATTTCGACTCTGCTTCAATGGGGAACATCATGAAGCCACGGCCAGTGCATTCCATAAACGGTCCAGACGCCACGATGCATGTCGCTCAGCAATACCGACACAGAATAGCCATTACCGATAACGACGAACGTTCTCTCGAATCTCTACGAGATCTTGTCGAGCGTAATATTCCCCGCTCGTATGTAATTTGGACATGTTCCTCTGAACGGGAAACCATAGAACGCTGTCTTGCCTGCGACGGCACCATAGACCTGCTTCTGTTGGATATGTCCATGGAACGCATGCAAGGCCCCTCCATCTGTCGTCGTATTCGAGAACAAACATGGCGTGTGCCCATTCTCGCAATGACAAGCTTCTCTCTTCATAGATACAGAGAACAAGCCGTGTATGCGGGAGCACAGGGCATCACCAGCAAGAACGACGAACAAGCCATCATCCGGTCAATCAATACAGTATTACAAAGCCAAGCGCTCGATGGATTCGAGAGTTCCGCAGTCGCTTACACACGAGTCAGCAACGAACGACCACACCAACAGCTATTGACCTCGCGAGAAGAAGAGATAATCAATCTGGCTGCCGATAGCGGTCTGACGGACCGTCAAATCGCCGAGGAACTCAACATAGCCGAAGCAACGGTGAGACGGCACATGCATAACATACTGGCCAAGCTGGGGGCCAAAACCGCACGACAGGCTATTGCAAGGTGGCTGACTCCAAGGTGATACCCGATGAATAACGCAAATATCGATGTCCGGCACTGGATCGTTAGCCGGTGCAAGCGATCCACATATACAGTGTTGACGATTACGGCTCTTGCCATCTCATCCATAGCATATGCAATCACTCCTCCACCACATGAAGTCGCTGCACTATTAGCGGTAATTCAGATGTTGGTCGTCTTGGTAATTACTTATCATCCAACATCTTGTCTGCTTATTACACTGTTGTTGGAGATAATAGCTTCTCATCAGGCTGGCGGAAACATACTCGCCACATATGCGACAATATCGCTAGCGCTCGGACTAATCGCATATGAAAAACACATTATTAATACCGTCATATCCTATACGGGAACATACATAGTTGGAATCGGTATGGATTGCTGGCACACCAGTATCGACAACAGTCGCTACACCTTATTTACCTTTATCATAATTACATCCCTACCGGGTATTGTCGGATACGCAGCGAGATGGCAACATCATAAAATAGAAAATATTCACACTCAAGAAAAGCTTCGGCACCAAGCACATTTACTGCAGCATGATGAAACTATCGCCAACACCATTCACGACTCTGTCACAGGAGAACTTTCTCTGATAGCCCGTACAGCACAGCGGCAAATGCGTCTAGGTTTGAATAATGATAACCAGCCATGGACCGAAATCAACGAATGGGCAACCAATGCACTAACTGATATACACCGATTGATTGATTCACTTGACGGCGATGCATCATATAAAAGGTTGAAACACAATAACAATAACTTTATATACGATATACGCTCTATTGCAAGGCAAGGCAATGATGCTCTTGTCGCCGCCGGCATAAACGGCAGAGTAAACATACAAACATTCGTAGAAGCCGCCCAGATTCACGTCGATTCGGCTACAACGACTCTTGTTATAGAATTATTACGGGAAATATTCACCAACATTACTCGACATGCATCTTGTCAGTCAGAATATGAAATATCCATATTAATTAATTCAAATAACTGCACAATTACGCAAATCAATACCACCGAAGCCAACGATTCCCATAAACGACACAAAGGGCATGGATTACGATATTTTCAGCGATTGATTGAAAAGAATGGCGGAACGATGACATACGGCATCCACATTAGTACATGGACACTTTACGCCATCGTTCCGCTACGTCCATAAGGCAATGCAACTCACACGGAATCGGGACTCCACAATCCCGAAACGGCGACATATCCACTATGCGTCACAGAATTTTGAATACATGCAGAGACTTGCACTCTCCCGTACATATCAAAAGCGTCGTTGGAAATTTTTGCATCTTTTCCGACATCAATGATACGGACCTGTGAGTGTACATCGGGATTCTGATATGTTCGCTCAATCCAAGCCCATGCGGTACCACCGTCGGACTTGCTATTGAGCTTTACATAGCTGGGTGTGTAGTCTTGCTTCTGACGCTGCCCGGTTCTTCCGATGCCATGAACAGGACTTAGACTAAACGTCCAGCCACTGTCTCCGCTATTCCCGGCATATGCGGGAATAACAAATGCAAACGACAGTATCGAAACGGCCATCGCAACAACACCCACGACTTTGCGAATTATTCCTTTCATCGTTGACCTCATTGTCATATTTGTGTGGGTAATACTGACAATAAATCCTCAACCATATCGATCGATAATGTCGGTCTACAACATTTGTGCACCGCTTTTACTGTTTTTTGCCAACGCATCATATTTGGGTTCGAATCAGTCATACAGTTGGGATAACCGTTCTTCAAGAAATGATTGAGAACTCATGACAGTAAGGGGGAATCGTGGCATTGTTACGACGACAACTCGTCTCCTGTCTGACGGGCCCCCGATGGTTGGTCATCATCGCAATCACCATCGGTGTGCTTGTCGTCCAGTACCGTACGGCGTTCCGGCCGGTGTGGGTGCTGCCGGACATCAACCCGAACTTCTTCAACTACATGCTGTTGTTCAACTATTTCGGCCAAGGGTCCGTGCTGTATCTGATGCTGCTGCCATTCCTCGCCGCGCTGGCCGGCGGCAGCGTATACGCAGGAGAGCGGCTATCGGGCCGCCTGCCGATGCTGCTGGCGCGTCAATCGCGTGCGACGGTGCTACGCTTGTGCCTGGGTTCGGGATTCGTTGCCGGCGGTCTCGGCGGGTCACTGCCACTGATGACGAGCCTGGTCATCGCCGTCATCCGGGAACCACATATGGAGTTCGTGGACGGCGTCCAGAGATCGAGCGAATACTATCCGCTCATCACGTCGGATTCATGGGTCTACGGTCTGTACTGCCGCAACCAGATCCTGCTGTTGGTGCTCACTCTCCTGTATGTGTTCGTGCTTTCCGGCCTGTGCGCCGATCTGGCGGTATGCGCGTCGTTCTTCACCCGCCGCCGCTATCTGGAAGTGCCGATCCCGTTCATCGTCTCCTATCTGGTGTGGGTCGTCTCCGACGTCCCTGGACATGCGGGCTGGAGCTTCATCACGTTCCTGGAGCTGCGCGTCGCCAACGCACCGAACTGCGTGGCCGGAGCCGCCCTTACCCTGCCGGTTCTGGCGCTGGTTGTGGGCGGCGTGTATGCATGGGAGGCGCATCGTGACGTGTCGTAACGTGTTCGCCGTCCTCGCACGCGCGCACCCCCTGGTCTGGCTGGCGCTGGCCGTGTGCGCCGCCGTGGCGACGCTGTTCTCGTCGATGGCGCTGATGTCCGACGCCACGCGTGGTCTGGAATACGAGACCCTGATCAACGTGAACCTGTTCGGCTATCAGGTGGTGCCGCCCTACCTGCTGCTGTTGTGCTTCGGCTCGGTGCGGTATACGGCGCTGGAGCGTGTCAGAGCGGACCCTTCGCGCGCGCTGGGCGTCAATCTACGTTGGATGGCGCTGAGCGCCGTGCTCGCCGTCCTGCCGTTGCTGGCGACCTATGGGGTCGTGGAGTTCGTGGTCGAGCGCCGGCCTTGCGACCGCAATGCTCTGATCGTAGCCGCCGTGGCGGCGGTGCAGATGGTCATGGAGCTGGCCCTCATCGGTCTGACGGCGAATCTCGTCGTCAACTGCGGCGTGCCCTGGGGATACGCCGCACCGCCGTTCATGGTCATGTTCGGACTGTCGGGATGGTTGTTCTCGACATGGAACCAGTGGGTGGGCGAGGCGCTGTTCTTCTTCCTCGAACCGCTGGCCGACGCCGGTTCTCTGATCCGTGACAAGGCGCCCGCGTTTCTAGGGCTCGTCGCGACGCTGACGGTCGCCAACCTGGTCGCCTGCCAGCGCACGGACCACCGGGGGAGGTAGGAACATGCGTCCGTCATCGAGCCATACGTTCCACGCACTGCCCTACCATGCGGTGCTGCTGATTCCCTACCTGTTCGTCCTGGCATGGTATTTCAACCACGAGCCGGACACCGGGACGTTCCTCGGCATGTTCCGCGCACCCCGGTTCGCCGGCGAGTCCATGCTCGCCGACAACTCGACGGCGCTGTCGTTCATGGTGTTCGGCACGGCCCTGGCGCTCGAGCGCCCCACGGAGTACCTGCGCCGCGCCGATCCGATGTCCGCCATCAGGATGGGGCGCGACCGGCGGCGTCTGCTGCGCTATGGCGCGATCGTCGTGGCGTATTCCGCGGCGTTCACGCTCCCCCAGCTTGCGGCGACCTTCCTGCTGGTCAAGGTCGACGATATGGGCGCGATGCTGGCCGGTGCGTGCTGCGCCTGGTGGTCGTTGTCGGTCGCGCTGACGGTCACGAACATCGGCTGCATGGCCGGCAATCGCGCGGCGGGATATCTCGTGCCCCTGCTGATGGCGGCGGCGTGCGCCGGCATACCGGGCGTGCAGCGCATGTTCCTCGGAGTCGTGCCGGGAACGCAAGTGCCATGCTGGGTGCCGGCGCTCGCCCTGCTGACCTGCATCTCGGCCGCCATCAATGCGGCCCTGTATCACCATCTGGACATCATCTGAAGGAGTGGACATGAACGTACGCATCCATGCGCTGACCAAGGTCATTCGTCGCAAAACCGTGCTGGACCGCGTTGAGGCGGAGTTCGAGCCGGGCGTCATCTACGGCGTCACCGGCGCCAATGGGTCGGGTAAAACCATGCTGCTGCGGGCGATCTGTGGATTCATCAGACCGACCTCGGGGTACGTCTCAATCGATGACAGGCCCGTGGAGTTCAACCGCAGACTGCCCGAGCGCATCGGCATCATCATCGAGACACCCGGGTTCGCCAACCATCGGACCGCATGGCAGAATCTGACGGACCTCGCCGAAATCAACGGGGACTTCGACGAGGCCGAGACCATCCGGCTGCTCACGTTGTTCGAGCTGGTCGAACATCGTGACGACAAGGTGCGTTCATTCTCGATGGGCATGCGGCAGAAGCTCGCCATCGTCCAGGCTTTGATGGAACACCAGCGGATCATCCTGCTCGACGAGCCGACCAACGGCCTGGACCGTTACGCCGTGCATGCCTTCATGGAAGAGATGCGGCGCCAGCGCGAACAGGGCCGGACGATACTCATCGCCTCACATCACGAGATGGAGATCACCGAGATCGTCGACCGGATGTGCGTCATGGACCAGGGAAGACTGACCATGGACGGCTGATTGTGGACAGGCGCGGACGGATGGCCGCGAACGCCCCGAGGCCGACGACGGACCAACGGGCGAACGGCCGGAACATCCGCGTGAACGAACGTCTCCGAACGTCCGGAGTCGTCGGTAACAGTCCATCTAGCGACTCGACATAGCCAGGCTCATCAGCATGACGGCGGCGCTGGTGCCGAGGTTGAGGGATTCGGCCCTGCCGTAGATCGGTATCGAGACGATGCGGTCCACGCGTGCGAGGATGTCGGCGGGCAGGCCGCGCGCCTCGTTGCCGAACAGCACGGCGCGCGCCTCTCCCCCGGCGCCCGGCCCGGCCTCGCCGGCGAGCAGCGCGGGCAGGGACTCCGGCCTGCGGCCGGGCGTGCCGTACACGTCGGCGGCGACGATGCGCAGGCCGCGCCCGGCGCACCATGCCAGGAAGCCGTCGGTGCCCATCGTCAGCACCGGCAGGTGGAACAACGAGCCGGCCGTGGAGCGGATCACCTTGGGGTTGAGCATGTCGACGCATTCGTCGACGAACACGACGGCCCGGCATCCGGCCGCGTCGGCCGCACGGATCACCGTGCCGGCGTTGCCCGGGTCGCGCACCTGCCAGAACGCGGCGACCAGGTCCGGCGCGGCGCCGCCGGTCGCGTTCCCGTCCGCGGCGTCCCCGCCCGCCGTGCCGTCGTCCGAGAGCGCGCCGAAATCGCGCCGCATCGCCGCCACGTCGCCGACGGCGAGGATGCCCTGCGCGTCGCGGCTCATCCGGTCGAGCACCAAACGGTCGCACAGGTGGACGTAGATCCCCCGCTCCAGCGCCTGCGCCACGATCGGGGCGAACGTCGCCGGGACCGGCGCGTCGTCCGCGGACCGCCGCCCGGCGAAGCGGTCGGCGTCGCAGGCGACGTAGAGGTCGCGGATGACGCCCGGGGCGTACCGCACCGCCTCGCGCACGGACTGCGGCCCCTCGATGGCGAAGCGGCCGGCGCGCTCGCGCGCCTTGCGGTTCGACAGTTCGGCGACGCGGCGGACGCGCTCGGAGCGCGGGTTGTCAAGAAAGCTGCTGTTCATCGGCATACCTGCTACCCTACCGCCTGGCCGCCGCGCGCCGGCCGCGCCGGCCGGCCGCGTGTCGGCGGCCGGGACGGTCACATGCCGAGGAACGAGAACGTGCCGGCGAGCGCGGCGGACAGCAGCGCGACCACCGGAATGGCGAGGCATCCGGCCAGGTAGGCGCGGTCGCGCGGGTGGACCTCGCTGACGCGCGCGTGGCTGCGCGGACCGGTGCCGCCGAAGCCGCGCGCCTCCATCGCGGTGGCGAGCGTGGTGGACCGTCTGATCGACAGCACCAGCAACGCGAAGGTCTGCGGCAGGAACGCCTTGACCTTGTTCTCGTCGCCCAGGCCGCGGGAGCGCCGCGACGCGGTGAGCGCGGTCCAGTCGTCGCGCAGCACCGAGAACAGGCGCATGCCGGCCAGGCCGCCGTATACGAAGCGGTCCGGCAGGTGCAGGATCTGGCTGAACGCGTCGGCCAGGTCGGTCGCGTCGATGCCGAGCACCGTGATGATGGCCGGGATGCCGATGGCGAGGATCCTCAGCCCGGTGGCCACGGCGAGCTCGGCCGAGCGGTCGGTGACGTGGATCAGCCCCCACTGCCACCAGGTGTCGCCGCCCTGCTTGCCGTACAGCAGCACGGCCAGCAGCGAGCCGGGGGCGCCGATGAACACCGGCCAGGTGGACTTCACCACGCGCCACGGGGTCAGGCCGATCGCCATGAGGATGCCGAACTCCAGGGCCAGCGCCACGGTGGCGGAGACCCAGTCCAGGCTCAGCAGCAGCGGCAGCGAGACCAGGAACGCGCCGATCAGGCGGTAGGCGGGGTTGAGCGAGGCGAGGAACGGCGAGCGGCTGGAGGGCTTGGGGTCCTCCTCGCGCTCGTTGACCGGGCTGACGGCGATGCTGACGCCGGCCGACGCCGCACCCGCGGCGGCGCGCTCTCCGGCCGGCGCCGGCCCGGCGGCGCGCCGAGTGGAACCTCGTGAACCGGAACCCTCCGCGCCGTCGGCGGCGGGCGCGCAACCGGCCTCGGCGGCGCGTTCCGGGGCCGTGTCGCGCCATTCGCCGGCGCGGCCGGCGGGTGTCAGCTCGACCAGGCGCGCGCCGAGCGCGGTGACCAGGTCGCGGTCGTGCGTGACGACGATGATGCTCACGCCGTCGCCGCGCAGCCCGTGGATGAGCCGCACGATCTGCATCCACGTGCGCCGGTCCTGTCCGAAGGTGGGTTCGTCGAGGATGAGCACGCGGGGCGCGGCCGCCAGCGAGGCGGCGACGGTCAGACGGCGCTTCTCGCCGCCGGACAGCGTGTACGGGTTCTGCCTGGCGTACTGGATCAGCCGGAACCGCGTGAGCAGGTCGCGCGCGCGGCGTTCGGCCTCGGCCTCGTCGCAGCCGGTGCGCAACGGGCCGAGCATCACCTCCTCGAGCACGCTGCCGCGGGCGAACTGGTGCTCGGGGTTCTGGAACACGTAGGAGATGCGGGAGGCCAGCTCGGTGGACTTCCATGCGATCGGCGCGTCGCCCCCGGCGCCGGCCGACAGGCCTTCGGAGGCGACGACCCGCCCGGCGACCGGCTCGAGCAGGCCGGCGAGCGTGAGCGACAGGGTGGACTTCCCCGCGCCGTTCGCGCCGACCAGCGCGGTGATCTGCCCGGGGGCGAAGTCCAGGTCGATGTGCTCGGCGATGGCGACGCCGTCGCGGCCGATGGACAGGTCGCGGGCGGACAGAATGGTCTCGCCGGTGCCGACGGACGGATCGTAGGCCGGCTCGTCGTCGGTGTGGATGCGCACGATCGCGTCGCCGGGGCGGCGGTAGCGCTCGGGCAGCCAGATGCCTAGCCCGGCGAAGTCCAGCGTCGGGTCGCCGAACACCTCGTCGGGCGTGCCGTCGGCCACGATGACGGTCCGGCGGAAGCCGCTGCGGTCCACCTCCTCGTCCATGCCCCGCCGGGCGACGCGCGCGGCCTGCTGGTCGTCGGTCTCCAGGCCGAGCACGACGACGCGGTCGATCAGGTCGATCCACGGGCCGGCGCGGTGCTCGACCAGCACCATCGTCGAATGGTGCCGGTCGAGCACGGCGCGCACGGCGCCGACCACCTGCTCGACGCCGTCGGGGTCGAGGTTGGCGGTCGGCTCGTCGAGCAGCAGCACGCCCGGGCGCATGGCCAGCGCGCCGGCGAGCGCCAGACGCTGCATCTGGCCGCCGGACAGGTGCATCGTGGAGCGGTGCAGCTGGACGCCGTCCAGCCCCACCGCCTCCAGGCTCGCGCGCACGCGATCCCAGATCTCGCCGCGCGGCACGTCGAGGTTCTCCGGGCCGAAGGCGACGTTGTCGCCCAGGCGCTGGAAGATCGCCTGCGCGTCCGGGTCCTGCAGGACCAGGCCGATGCGCCCGCGGGCCTGCGTGACCGGGACGCCGTCCACCAGCACGCGCCCCTCGGTCACGCCGCCCTCGGCGTCGGTGGCGGTCCGGGTGCCGTCCTCGCCGACCGTCTCGCGCTCGATGCGGTCCTCGCCGCCGAGCAGGCCGGCGGCGCCCTCGAGGATCGTGGATTTGCCGATGCCCGAGGCGCCGAGCAGCAGCACGCGCTGGCCGGCCTCGATGCTCAGGTCCAGCCCGCGCACGGCGAAGTGCGTGCGCGAGGCGTGGCGGTACCCCCAGCCGTCGAATCGGAGCGTCGCGTTGTCGGGTGCGGGGGTCATGTCAGTGGATTCCGTCACGGAAAGCGTCTCCTGCGGTGGTGTTCGGTCGGTCGCGCCGGCTCATCGGGCCTGGCCGCGCACCTCGCGGCCGGAGGCGAACTTGTCGAGCGCGCCGGTCCTGGCGATGGCGATGTACAGGTACCACATGAGCACGCCGGCCACGATCGCGCCGGAGGCCACGGTCGTGACGACGTAGACCACGCCGTAGGTCTGGGCCACGTCGACGGCCTGCAGGTTGGTCAGGAAGGAGTAGCCCCAGCAGGCCACGCCGGACAGCGCGCCGGAGAGCACCGTCACCGGCAGGTTCCACTTGCGGTAGGCGAAGACGAGGAACGCGATCTCGGCGAACAGGCCCTGCACCAGGGCGATCAGGAAGGTCTCCACGCCTCCCCACATGTTGCCCATCAGGGCCTCCAGCACGCCGGCCACGACCTCGGCGTACAGCGCCGCGCCCGGCTTGCGCACGATGACGGCGGCCAGCGGGCCGGCGAACAGCCACAGCCCGTTGAAGACGCCGGCCAGGCCCGGGACGATCGCCTCGAGCGCGCCCCACGGCGCGCTGGTGACCAGGGCGACGACCCAGTAGATCAGGGCGCTCGCCACGCCGACGACCGAGGCGACGGCGATGTCGACGACGCGCCACTTGAGCATGGGCTTGGATTCGGAGATGGTAGCAGACATTGATGTGCCTTTCTCTGTCTCGCGCACCGACCTTCGGTGCCGCGTACTTCAAGGCACGGGAATAGAGCGACGTCCGTGCGCCGGCATTACCCGGTATACGTTCAATCGGTCGAGGAAACCCTCATCTCAGCCCCGTGGCCGCCCGGACGGCGCCACGGAGCCCCCGTGTCGGTTCCCGAGTGTAGGGCATGCCCCGGTCAACGGCCGCACGACGGCGCCGCCGCCCTCCGGCGGGGAGGGACGGCGGCGGCGAGTCGGAGGACCGGCGCCGGAGCCGCTTCGGGGCATGCGCCCGCGGGCGGGTGCGCGCCGCGGCGATCCGGCGGCCCGGGTCAGCGGGCGAGTTTGGCCAGCAGCAGCGCCTCGGTGACGATGTTCTTCCTCAGCCCCGGCAGCGAGATCGACTCGTTCGGGCTGTGCGCGTTGGCCTTCGGGTCCTCCGGGCCGGTGACCAGCACCTGCGCGTCCGGGAAGATGCGCTGCAGCTCGGGAATGAACGGGATCGACCCGCCCTCGCCCTTGTTCACCGGGGCGCAGCCGAAGGCCTCCTCCATCGCCTCGAGCGCGTCGCGCGTGGCCTCGGCGTTCGGGTCCATGGCCCAGCCCATGCCGTTCTCGCCCGGGGTGACGCTGACCTCGCAGCCGAACGGCGCGTGGGCGACCAGGTAGTCGGCGAGCGCCCGCTGCGCCCGCTCCGGCTCCTGGTTCGGCGCGGTGCGCAGCGACAGGCGGAACGTCGTCTCGTGGGCGATCACGTTGAACGACCCCTCGACCGGGTGGGCGTCGAAGCCGATGACGGTGACGCTCGGCTTGGTCCACATGCGCGCGGCGATCGAGCCGGTGCCGGCCAGGCGGTAGGAGGGCACGATGCCGGCGTCCTCGCGCACGGTGGCCTCGTCGAGGTCGCGCTGCAGGCCGCCCACCGGCTCCTCGGCGTCCACGCCCGGGACCCGCATGTCGCCGTTCTCGTCGTACATCGAGGCGATCAGCATCGCGGCGAGCGTGTTGGCGTCGAGGATCGGGCCGCCGTACTGGCCGGAGTGCACCGGGTGCTCCAGCACCTTGACGTGCACGTCGAGCGTGGTGTTGCCGCGCAGCGACGTGGTCAGCGAGGGGATGTCGGCGGACCAGTTGCCCGAATCCGCCACGACGATCACGTCGGCGGCGAACTCGTCGCGGTGCTCCTCGATGAACGGGATGAAGCTCGGCGAGCCCATCTCCTCCTCGCCCTCGATGAACACCTTGACGTTCACGCCCAGATCGTCGCCGAGCGCCTTGAGCGCGCCGGAGTGGATGGCGATGCCGCCGCCGTCGTCGGCGACGCCGCGGCCGAACATGCGCTCGCCGACCTCGGTGGCCACGAACGGCTCGGTGTCCCACACGGACGGGTCGGGCACCGGCTGCACGTCGTGGTGCGCGTACAGCAGCACGGTCGGGGCCTCGGGGTCGACGACGCGCGAGCCGATCACCTCCCAGGCGCCCGGCGTGCCGTCGGCGTTGTGCGCCTGGGCGACCTTCGCGTCGATGCCGACCAGGCGCAGCTCCTCGGCGACGAACTCGGCGGAGCGACGCATCCGCTCGCCGGTGATGCCCTCGGCGGAAATCGACTGCAGCGCGGTCTTGCGCACGAGCAGGTCGACGATGCGCTGCCAGTCCTCGTCCACGCGCGCACGAATCTCATCCACGTTCACGGCTGTCATGACACTCCTTGTCCATCCGATTTGCCTTGATATTGCAGGGTACCGCTGGCCCCCGGCGCGGCGCCGCGCGGCGTTGCGCGCCGCGGCCCGCCGGCCCGCCAGTGTCTTAACGTCACCGTAACCTGCAAGCATGACATGGAACCCGTTCAAGAAAGAAGAACAGGCCCAGGAGCCGGTCGAGCCGGCCAAGCCCGAGCAGAGCGTCGGCAAGGGCCATGCCACGCCGAAGCGCAAGGTCGCGCAGGCGCAGAACCTGCGCCCCCTGGTGCCCAAGGACCGCAAGGCCAGCGCCAAGGCCGCCAAGGAGCGCCAGCGCGAGAGGGAGAACGCCGAGTACGAGGCGATGCGCACCGGCGACATCAACCGCATGCCGAAGGCCGAGCGCCTTCCGTGGCGCATCTACATCCGCGACTACGTGGACGCCCGCTTCAACCTCGGCGAGTTCTTCATCCCGGTGGCCTTCATCGTGCTGATCCTGTCGATGGTGGTCACGATGGTGTACCCGCTGCTCTCGCTGCCGATGATGATCCTGCTGTACGTGTACCTGTTCGCGGTCATCATCGACGTCGTGGTGATGTGGCGCAAGCTCAAGAAGAAGCTGGTCGCCAAGTACGGCGAGCGCGCGGTGGCCAAGGGCTCGCGCTCGGCGACGTACGCGTGGAGCCGCGCCATCCAGCTGCGCCGCTGGCGCCTGCCCAAGCCGCGCTACCCCAAGCGCGGCCACTGGCCGGAGTGACGTCCGGCGCCGCCGTCGCCCGAGGGGTCGTCCATGCCGGCCGGCGCGCCGTCGTTCGGCGCTGGCCCGGCGGCCACGGGGGACGGCCGGCGGATCATCGCTGTCGTCGCGCCCGCGGACGGAACCGACCGTCCGCGGGCGCGATTTCGTATATTTAAGGAAAGACACACCCGCATTCCCGTGCGCTCGGGACGCGCGGGCACGGGCCGCGGGTGGGCGGACCGTGACATACAACCCAGGGAGGCAACGATGCCGGAAGCATTCGATATCGTCATCATCGGCGCGGGCCCGGGCGGCTACGCGACCGCGCTGCGAGCCGCGGAGCTCGGCAGATCCGTCGCGCTGGTGGAGCGCGACGCAACGCTCGGCGGCACCTGCCTGAACCGCGGGTGCATCCCGTCGAAGGCCCTGCTCGACGCCGCCCACGCGATCGACGGGGCGCGCCGCGCCGCCGGCTGCGGGGTCGGGGTCCGCTTCGAGGGCATCGACTACGGCGCCCTGCGCGAGCACCGCCGGCGAGCGGTGGGCACGATGGTGCAGGGGCTGGCGGCGCTGGTGGCGCACCGCGGCATCACGGTGTTCCGCGGCGAGGCCGCGCTTGCGGCGGACCGCACCGTCCATGTGGCGCCCTCCCCCGGTCTCGGCGCCGTGGAGCGCTACGTCAGGGCGGAGGTCGCCGAGCCGGCCGGCCCCGGCGTCGACCTGACCGCCGGCGACGTCGTCCTGGCCACCGGCTCGCGGCCGCGGCCGCTGCCCGGCGAGCCGTTCCGCGGCGCGCTCATCGACTCGACGCAGGCGCTGGAGCAGGACGTGTTCCCCGCCAGCGCCGTCATCGTCGGCTCCGGCGCGGTCGCGCTGGAGTTCGCCTCGCTGTGGAACCGGGCCGGCTGCCGTACGACGCTGCTGATCCGCCGGGACCGCGTGCTCTCCGGCTGGGACCGGCGCACGGCCGCCGCCCTGACGCGCGAGCTGCGGCGCGCGGGCGTCGAGATCGTGACGCGCAGCCATGTCGTGGCGGTCGAGACCGGCGAGAACCTCGGCGCGAACGTGCGCTACACCCGTGACGGCGACGAGGCCGAGCACACGGCGTCGGCGCAGCTGGTGCTGGCGGCCGTCGGCCGCGATCCGGTCACCGACGCCGGTTGGATCCGCGATGCGGGCGTCGAGGTGGACGACCGCGGTTTCGTGGCCGTCGACGCGTTCGGCCGCACCTCCGCGCCCGGGGTGTGGGCGGTGGGCGACATCACCGCGGGCCACGCGCTGGCGCACCGCGCGTTCGGGCAGGGCATCGTCGTCGCGGAGTCCATCGCCGGACTGGCGCCCCGGCCCGTCGACGAGGCGAGCGTGCCGCGGATCGTGTTCTCGCTGCCGCAGGCCGCCGCCGTGGGTCTGACGCTCGAGCAGGCCAGGGCGCGCGACGACGTGGCGGAGGCGCACGAGACCGTCTACCCGATGATGGGCAACGCCCGCATGCAGATGAGCGGGCAGGCCGGGTCGCTGACGGTGGTCTCCGGCGCGATGGCCGACCGCCCCGACGTGGAGCTGGTGCTGGGCGTGCACATGGTGGCGCCCGACGCCAGCGACCTGATCGCCGAGGCGCAGCAGCTGGTCGGCAACCGCGTGCCGTTGTCCGACGCGGCGCGGCTGATCCACCCGCATCCCACGTTCAGCGAGGTGCTGGGCGAGGCGCTGCTCAAGGCGGACGGCCGGCCGTTGCACACCCGGTGAGGCCGGCGCGCCGCGCACGATGTGCGTGACGCATCTCAACGTCCGGTCCGTCCCCGCGACGGGCCGGTGCATCGCCGCTGGGGCCGGCGCACCGCCACGGACGCGCACAATGTGCGCCGTGCATGCGCGCCGCCCTGGTCGCGCGCAACGTGCGCGGCGCATCATCCGCCGCCCTACACGCGCCGCCCGGCGCGGTCATGGGGCTGCTAGACTATTGGTCTTAGTGTGTCAACCCGTCAACTAGAAGCGAGGAGTCCGATGCCATCCAAGGATGAGAAGGCGCAGAAGAAGCCGGGCCTGATCCAGCAGGTCATCAAGATTTTCAAGTACACCTACGCCGACGACAAGGTGCTGCCCTGGCTGCTGGCCGGCGCGTGGCTGGCGCCGGTCGTGGTGTTCGTCGTCCTCGGCCTGGTGTTCCGCTGGTCCTGGCTGATGTGGATCCTCATGGTCGTGCTGGCCGTGATGCTCGGCGCGCTGTTCGCCACGATGGTGCTGACCAACCGCGCCGACCGCGTCGGCTACCAGCATCTCGAGGGCAAGCCGGGCGCCGCGGTGAGCGTGCTGAGCAACATGAACAAGGCCGGGTTCACGTTCCCCGAGGAGCCGGTGTGGTTCGACGCCAAGACCAAGGACGCGATCTGGCGCGGCACCGGGTTCAACGGCATCTACCTGCTCGGCGAGGGCGACTACGGCCGGGTGATGCGCGCGATGGACCGCCAGGAGCAGAGCATCAAGGGCGTCACCGCCGGCTCGTCGATCCCGGTGTACCGCATCTGCGTGGGCACCGGCCCCAAGCAGGTGCGTCTGAAGAACCTGCGCAACACCATCGTCAAGAAGAAGACGTACGAGCCCACCAACCACAAGAACGTCCTGATGGCCAGGATCCACCCGCGCCGCCGCTTCCTGCTCACCCAGCAGGAGCTGGACACCCTGAACGACCGCCTGCGCACGCTGCAGCGCAAGCAGGGCTTCGGCATCCCCAAGAGCATCGATCCGACGCATCCGCAGAAGATCAGCCGTCGCGCCATGCGCGGCCGCTGATCCCGCGGGTCGCAGGTCCCGTACGGCCGCATGGGCGCGGTCGTATACGGGCCGTCGCGCATACCGCATACATGGAAGGGCCGTGCATTCCGGAATCCCGGGATGCACGGCCCTTTACGTTCGTCGCATGCCGCTTCCGCCCGGCGAGCCGGACGGGGACCGCGACGGGCTCGGCGGGGTCAGTCGGAGACGCCGTCGTCCGCGGTGAAGCCTTCCAGCGAGCCTTCCCTGACCTGCACGCAGATGAAGGTGAGCGGCTCGTCGTCCGCGGCGAAGAAGCGGCGGCGGCCGGCCGGGGCGATGCGGATCCAGTCGCCGGCGGCGAGGTCCACGCTTTCGCCGTCGATCTCCAGCCTGCCCTTGCCCGCGAGGATGCCGTAGATCTCCTCGTTCTTCCGGTGATGGTGCACGAACGGGACGCTCGCGCCGGCCGGCAGGTTGTTGACGCTGATCTCCGCGCCGGTCAGGCCGAGCGTGTCGTGCAGCTCGGTGCGGGGCGCCGCGGCGACGCTGGTCTTGCTGTAATTGGCCATGATGAGCAACTCCTTCCTTTGTTGTATCAACCAATACAACATCATATATCATAAAACCCGCTGCATCGCATCAATAACGATATATCAGCAGGTCTTATTTGTATCACCGGATGTATCATCCGATTCAGGCGACCGAGACGTCCTCGTAGCCCTCGTCGGCGATTGCGGTGGTGATCTGCTCGTCGGTCACGGTCTCGGGGACGGTGACGACGGCGCGCTTGTCATCGAGGCTCACCGACACGTCGGTCGCGCCGGGCAGGTTCTCGAGCGCGCGGGTGACATGCTTGACGCAGTTGTTGCAGGTCATGCCCTCGACGCCGATGGTCTTCTTGATCATGGTTCCTCCTTGGTTGGTGGTTGGTTGGACAGTCAATGCCGGGGTCCCGGGCGCCGGCTCGAACTCGACGACCGGCACGTCCCGCTCCCCGTCGCGGCCGTTCTCCGCGGCGCGGTCGGCCTCCAGGGCCTCCTGCGTATGCTTCGGACGGAACAGGCGCAGGCGCAGCGCGTTGCCGACGACGAACACCGAGCTGAAGCTCATCGCGAGCGCCGCGACCATCGGGTTCATGCGCAGGCCGAACGAGGCGTACCAGCAGCCCGCGGCGATCGGGATGCCGATGACGTTGTAGAAGAACGCCCAGAACAGGTTCTGCTTGATGTTGCGGATCGTCGCCTTGCTCAGCTCGATGGCGGTGGCCACGTCGAGCAGGCTGCTGCGCATCAGCACGATGTCGGCGGACTCCATCGCCACGTCGGTGCCGGCGCCGATGGCCATCCCGACGTCCGCGCGCGCCAGCGCGGGCGCGTCGTTGATGCCGTCGCCCACCATCGCGACCTTGCCGCCGCGCTCCTGGATCGCACGCACCTCGGATTCCTTGTCCTGCGGCGGCACGCCCGCGACGACGCGGTCGACGCCGACCTGGCGGCCGATCGCCTCGGCGGTGCGCCGGTTGTCGCCGGTGAGCATGACGACCTCGAGGCCCATGCCCTTGAGTTCGTCGATGGCCGCGCGGCTGGTCGGCTTGACCGTGTCGGCCACGGCGACGACGCCGATCAGGCGGCCGTCCGCGGCGAAGAACAGCGGGGTCTTGCCCTGCGTGGCCAGTTCATCGCGCAGCGACGCCACGGCGTCGTCGGTGATGCCGGACTCCCGCATCATCGCCTCGTTGCCGGCGAGGCAGTCCATGCCGTCGACGGTGGCACGCACGCCACGGCCGGCGATCTGGGTGAAGCCGGTGACCGGCACGGTCGTAACCCCGCGCCGTTCGGCCTCCTCGACGATCGCGCGGGCCAGCGGATGCTCGGAGGGGCGCTCGACGGACGCGGCGATGCGCAGCAGCGTGTCGACGTCGACGTCGGCGCTATGGGCGATGTCGGTGACGCGCGGCTTGCCGGTCGTGATGGTGCCGGTCTTGTCGAGTACCACGGTGGTGACGCCGTGCGCGGTCTCCAACGCCTCGGCGGACTTGATGAGGATGCCGTTGGCGGCGCCGCGGCCGGTGCCCACCATGATGGCGGTCGGCGTGGCCAGACCCAGCGCGCACGGGCAGGACACGACGAGCACGGAGACGGCGATGGTCAGCGCGAATTCGACCGACTGGCCCACCAGCAGCCAGACCACGGCCGCGATGACGGCGATGGCGATGACCACGGGCACGAACACGCCCGCCACCTTGTCCGCGAGCTTGGCGATCGGCGCCTTGGAGCTGGTGGCCTCGTCGACCAAGCGGATGATCTGCGCGAGCGCGGTGTCGTCGCCGACCTTGTCGGCGCGCATCGTGAAGTAGCCGCTGCGGCTGGTCGTGGCGCCGACGACCGTGTCGCCGGCGTGCTTGTCGACGGGCACGGACTCGCCGGTGATCGCCGATTCGTCCACCGAGGCATCGCCGGAGAGCACCACGCCGTCGACGGGGATCGACTCGCCGGTGCGCACGACGAGCACGTCGCCCGGCTGCACCTGGTCGGCGGGGATGACGCTCTCCACGCCGTCGCGCAGAAGCGTGGCCTGCTTGGGCGCCAGGTCGAGCAGCCTGTCGATCGCCTCGGAGGTGCGGCCCTTGGCGCGCGCCTCGAAGAACTTGCCGAGGGTGATGAGCGTGAGGATCGTGCCGGCGCCCTCGAAGTACATGTCATGGGCGGCCTGCGAGGCGGCGGCCAGATCGCCGGCGCCGAGCGCGATCGCGATCTTGTACAGCGCGTAGACGCCGTAGACGACCGAGGCGCCCGCGCCGAGCGCGACCAGCGCGTCCATGTTCGGCGCGCCGTGCAGCAGGCTGCGCAAGCCGCCGATGAAGTACTGGCGGTTGAGGAACAGGATCGGCAGCAGCAACAGGACCTGCGTGAGCGCGTACACCATCGAGTTGCCGTCGCCGAGGAAGCATGCTGGCAGCGGCCAGCCCATCATGTGGCCCATCGCCAGGTAGAACAGCGGCACGGCGAACACGAACGACCATACGACGCGCCGGAGCATCGCGCGGTATTCGCGCCGCGCGCGCTCGGACGGCGTCTGCGCGGCGGGGCGCGCGGCGCCGGCGGACGCGGCGCGCGGCGTCTCGGGCGTCGCGCCGTATCCGGCCTTCTCGACCGCGTCGACGATTTGTCCACCGGTCACGGCCGCGTCGTCGTATTCGACGACCATGTCGTTCTTCAGCAGGTTGACCGTCACCCGGCTCACGCCCGGCAGGGCGCCCACCGCCTTCTCGACATGCGTCTGGCATGCCGCGCAGGTCATGCCCGTCACCTCATAGCGCTCCCGCGTCGCCATCATGCCCTCCCGTCCGCCGGGGTCTCACCGGCCGGTGTCATCATCGTGGTTGTGTTCGTCCCGTCCGCCACGTCTGGACTCGCCGCGTCCATCATGTCCGCCGCATCCGCAGCAGCCGTCCCGTCCGCCGCATCCGGCGGGTCCGCCGTGTCCGGCCCGCCTTGCCTGCCGGCCGTGCGCGCCGCGCCCGCGCAGCCCGTCGCATCCGCCGCGCCGCAACACGATGCCGGCGCCGCATGCCCGGCGGCTCCCCCGCCGGCGGGCGCGCCGCATGTCGGCGAGCCGCAGCGTCCGCCGCACGGACAGCGTCGCGGGTCGCAGTGGCATTCGCCTTCGCAACGGAACCGCGTCATGACGTCCTCCAGCGAGATCGAGGCCATCGCACGCTCCGCCGCCTCCTGGATCTCGTCGAAGCAGCTGCGCACCGCCGTCTGGATGCACATCCCCATGCTGCATTCCGGGTTGGTGTCCGCATCACGGTGCAGCAGCGGCCGCCCTCCCTCCACCGCGCGGTAGACGTCGAGCAGACTGATATCGCCGACCGGGCGCGTCAGCGTCGGCGTGGCCTGCCCGCGCGAGCAGTCCAGCAACCCCCCCTTGCGCAGCGCCGACATCAGCTGGCGGACGTAGGAGGGATGGGTGCTGACGCTGTCGGCGATCGCCGCGCTGGACAGATCGTCGCCCGCGTTGACGTGCACATACAGCAGGATATGGATGGCGTCGCTGAGCCGCGTGGGGTATGCCATCGACGATTCCTCCTCCCGTCCGTCGGATCGGACGGTTGTTATTCTATCACTAACAAGTCGTGCCGCAAGCCCCACCCGCCGGTTTGCCGCCTCCGCCGGCCACCAACCGGACCGTCGGCCGCCGCCGCGGTGCCCCGCCGTCCGACGCCTCCCGCCGCATCGTCATCGCCTCCCGCCGCGACGCCGCCATGTCGCCATCACGTCACCGCCGCGACGCCGCAGCCTCCCACCGCCCCGCCGGTTCGCCGGCACGAAACATTCTCGTAACCGAATCGGCGAACGGACGAAACCAGACCTTTTACACTTAGAACCCGTAACCATTTCATGAAAGGAGCGGTCCAGTGACTGCAATCAAGACCAAGGCCGATGCCGAGGCGCTGATCAACCAGGAGGGCGTGGAGTACGTCTCCGTGCGCTTCACCGACCTCATCGGCGTCCAGCAGCACTTCACGGTGCCCGCAAGCGAGTTCCTCAAGGATGCTTTCGACGAAGGCATGCCGTTCGACGGCTCCTCGGTCGAGGGCTTCCAGGCCATCAACGAGTCCGACATGAAGCTCATCCCGGACGTCGAGACCGCCTACATCGACCCGTTCCGCAAGCACAAGACCCTGAACGTCGCGTTCTCCATCGTCGACCCGCTGACCGACGAGCCGTACTCGCGCGACCCGCGCCAGGTCGCCGGCAAGGCCGAGGCCTACCTGAAGTCCACCGGCATCGCCGACGTCGCGTACTTCGCGCCGGAGGCCGAGTTCTTCATCTTCGACAAGGTGCGTTTCGAGAACTCGATGCAGCGCTCCTTCTACGAGGTCGACTCCGTCGAGGCGCCGTGGAACACCGGCACCGACGTCGAGGAGGACGGCACCCCGAACATCGGCTTCAAGAACCGCATCAAGCGCGGCTACTTCCCGGTCCCGCCGTGCGACCACACCCAGGACCTGCGCGACGACATGGTCGCCAACCTGCAGAAGGTCGGCCTGGTCCTCGAGCGCGCCCACCACGAGGTCGCGGGCGCCGGCCAGCAGGAGATCAACTACCGTTTCAACTCGCTGCAGCACGCCGGCGACGACCTGATGAAGTACAAGTACGTGGTGCACGAGACCGCGTTCCTCGCCGGCAAGGCCGCGACGTTCATGCCCAAGCCGATCGCGGGCGACAACGGCACCGGCATGCACTGCCACCAGTCGCTGTGGAAGGACGGCAAGCCGCTGTTCTACGACGAGAAGGGCTACGGCGGCCTGTCCGACCTCGCCCGCTGGTACATCGGCGGCCTGATCAAGCACTCCTCGTCGGTGCTGGCGTTCACCAACCCGTCGCTGAACTCCTACCACCGCCTGGTCCCGGGCTTCGAGGCGCCGGTCAACCTGGTGTACTCGGCCCGCAACCGCTCGGCCGCGATCCGCATCCCGCTCGCCGGCTCCTCGCCGGCCGCCAAGCGCATCGAGTTCCGCGCGCCGGATCCCTCGTCGAACCCGTTCCTCGCGTTCTCCGCGCAGCTCATGGCCGGCCTGGACGGCATCCTCAACCACATCGAGCCGCCGGAGCCGGTCGACAAGGACCTCTACGAGCTGCCGCCGGAGGAGCACGCCGGCATCAAGCAGGTTCCGGGCTCGCTCGCCGAGGCGCTCGACGCCCTTGAGGAGGACCACGACTTCCTGACCGCCGGCGACGTGTTCACCGACGACCTCATCGAGACGTGGGTCGACATCAAGCGCGGCGAGATCGACCAGGCCCGCCTGGTCCCGACCCCGCTGGAGTACGAGCTGTACTTCCACATCTGACCGTCCGGTTCGGCCTCGAACCATCGGCGT
This sequence comes from Bifidobacterium phasiani, assembly GCF_019331775.1. Taxonomy (GTDB): domain Bacteria; phylum Actinomycetota; class Actinomycetes; order Actinomycetales; family Bifidobacteriaceae; genus Bifidobacterium; species Bifidobacterium phasiani. Next base: position 37,567 of record NZ_JAHBBD010000011.1, on the reverse strand, counting down.
CATGCGCGGGAGCCCCGGTCCATTGGCCGGGGCTCCCGCCTTTTCGTATCACGGCTCCCGCCTTTCGCGTCACGATGGCGGACGGTTGGACCGCGCAGCCGCATGGCCGCCGTCGCCCCACCTCCGCCGAGCCGTGCCGTTTGATGGAGGCCCGCCGCCCCAGCCGACTTCGCCGCCCTCCGACAAGCGCAGACCCGAGCCGCACGGAATGGCCCTGGAGGGCTGCGACCTCACGCGCGCGACGTTCGCACAGACCCGAACCGCACAGGATGGCCGTCATCTATAGAGCCGTTTCAAATCCATATTCGTGAAAGACAAGATCGGCGTCTATGACCTCGTCATAGACGCCGGGCCGTCGGACGAAACCGCTTCTGCCATACAGGCGGATGGCCGGTTCGTTGGCATCCACGACGAACAACCGCAAATATTCCGCCCCGCGCCTCCGGGCGAGCGTCTTGGCGTGCCCGAGAGCCAGACCGCCGACTCCCAATCCGCGATAGCCCACGTCGACGCCCAACCGGTCCACGTACAGCGCCTTGCCCCGACCGTCCCGCCATTGCACGAATCCTTCGCCCGGATGCGAATCGCACAACGCGAAGGCGGCGGCGACATCCGCCCCGGCCGTCACGACGTACAGGCGTTCGTTCGCGATATCGTCCTCGAAGAACTCACGGGGATAGACATCGTCCCAAATGCGGATGCCCGTCTCGTCCATGTGGTCGACAATGCGCCCATAGACGTCCTTGATTCGGGGCAGGTCTTGCATCGCCGCCAACCGCAGGCTCATCGGTTCCCTCATCCGAACCAGCATATCGTCTGCCTGCAACCCACCGCCCGGCCCGGCCGATGCCGCCGAACCGCCCGGCATCATCCGGGCATGAGGAACATCGCTGTTGCGGCGGTTCGGCGAGCCAGTCCGTCGATCCGCCGCCCCGCCGACCGACATCCGGCGATACGACCGTCATAACGGTCAACCGTCCAGCCTCGGTTCCGTAGGCACTTGCGGCGGCATCCTGGACGCTCCAGTAGCCGCCGGACGCCATGGAGTCGGTTCCGTAGCACTTGCGGAGGCAGCGATGCCACGGAACCGACGCTGAGCCATCCCCAGCGTCGGGTAGAACGCAGGGCGCACGCTGTTTATCAACCAAACCCGACGCCGGGCATGATACCCGCCGTGCGACATCCGCCGCATATCGGACGCCAGACCGCCCGGCCGCGCGCTCACGCCGCCGCCGTCACCTGCTCCACGAACCAGCGCTCGTGCGAGACGACGACCAACGCGCCCGGATAGCCGGCGAGCACGCGGGCGAGCGCCTGCTTGGAGCCCAGGTCGAGATGGTTGGTCGGCTCGTCCATGACGATGAGCTGCGGCCGGTCGAGCAGCCCCAGGCACAGCAGCAACTTGCGCAGCTCGCCGGGCGACGGCGACTCCCCCGCCAGCAGCCGCTCCGGGTCGGCGTTGAGCTGGGCGAAGGCGCCGAGCACGCGGGCCCGCTGCCCGGGCTCCAGCCTACGCAGCCGGCTCAGCGCGCGCCGGGCGTCCCGGGGTCCGGTGTCCTGCGCGACGACCAGCGTCGGCACGTCGGCCGCGGCCCTGAGCAGCGCGCACACGACGGTCGACTTGCCCAGCCCGTTCGGCCCGACCAGGCCGACATGGTCGCGCGGGCCGAGGCTCAGCAGCGGGATCGCGACGCCGGGTTCGGCGACGCCGCCGGCCGGGATCGCCGCCGCCTCGACGCGCCACAGCGACCCGTCGGCATGCAGCGCCGACGCAGGGCACATGGTGCGGCACGGCGCCGCGGCCTCCTCGACCGCCCCGTCGCCGCCGAACCGGATGAGCCCCGGTCCGATGCGCACCAGCTCGCGGCGGTGGCTGGGCCCCGCGTCCAGCCAGATGTCGCCGTCGTAGCGCTTCGCGGCCACGCTCAGCGACGCGGCCTTCCGCTCGGCGGCGGCGACCCGTCCGTCGAGCTGCGCGTAGGCGCGGCTGACGCCGGAGTCCAGGCTCGTCGCCTTGGCCAGGTGCAGCCTGTAGCGCGCGTCGTTGTCCTTGGCGCCGATGCGCCGCCCGCCGCGCTCGCGCATCGCGTCGGCGCGCTGTACCTTGGCCAGGCGCGCCGACTGCGCCTCACGCAGGCGGGCGGCCTCGCGGCGCGCGGCGTTCAGCCGGTCCACGTCGCGCGCGTCGTTGGCGTCGCGCTGCGCCGCCGCCTGCGTGTAGCCGCCCTGGTAGGTGGTCACGACGCTGACGTTGCGGCCGTCGACGTGTCGGCGTTCGAACATCACGCATCGCCCGCAGGTCGCGTCGATGAGCTCGACGTCGTGCGAGATGAGCACGCCGATGCCGCGGAACCGCCGCATGGCCGCGACGATGGCCGCGCGCGTCGGCTCGTCGACGTGGTTGCTCGGCTCGTCGAGCACCAGCACGTCCGGCCGCGCGGCCATCGCGCACGCGATCTGCACGCGCTTGGCCTCGCCGCCGGACAGCGTATCGTAGCGGTACAGCCAGCCCTCGTCGATGCCGAGCGCCTGGCGGACGGCCATCGCCTCGGGCGACCAGTCGGCGGCCACGTCGTCGAGGTTGCCGGGGCGTTCGTCGGTGGACTGCGGGCAGTACGCCACGGCCAGCCCGTCGGGCGCCGGCGCGACGACGCCCCGGTCCGGGCGCAGCAGGCCCGCCGCCACGCGGGCCAGCGTCGATTTGCCGATGCCGTTGTCGCCCAGCACGGCGGTCCAGCCACGCGAAAGGCTCACGGAGACGTCCTCGAACAGCGGTTCGGGGGCGGAGGGGTAGGTGTAGGCGATATGGGACAGCGTCAGCATCGTGGGTTGCGTCATGGATGGTCCTTTCCGGCGCGCCGCTGCGAACGAATCGGTGGCATGCTGATGCCACGCCTATGGCGATATCATTACGGGGACTGTCATCGGGAGGATGCGGCGCCCGATGATGACGGGCATGGCCGATGATGATGTGCGGCGGCGCGCCACTATGCGCACGACCTCATGGCGGCACGCCGCCATGCTCCGCGACAGTCATCTATCGGCTGAGCAACTCCCGGAATCCTTTCACCCGACCTCCTTGGCATATGGGGAGGCCATCCGAATCTGTCGGCATCCATCCTACCAGCCACTGGGGGGCACGCCGTACGCGTCGGTCTTCCGCGCGTCGGTTTTGAGTCTCGGCATCCCAATCGCCCCGCACGCCCCTGTTGACTTTCGTCCTTCCGCAAGTGCGAAAAACGACGAGGCGCAATGTTCGCGGAAAAACGACGCCCGAAAGCGGGAATTCGACGGCGATTGACGGAACAGACGGTTGCGGCCACGAATCAACGTGGCCCGGAAACCGCCGCACGGCGATCAACGTCGATATCGATGCGGATCAGAGCACATGCTGCAAGAAGTCGCGGAAGCGAGGCTCGGTCGGATGGTCGACGATCTGCGGCCCTCCGTGTTCCACCACCACGCCCCCGTCCATGAACACGATCTGGTCGGCGACCTCTCGGGCGAATCCGATTTCGTGGGTCACGACGATCATCGTCATGCCGTCGGCCGCAAGCGACCGCATCACGTTCAGCACCTCGCCGACGAGCTCGGGGTCGAGCGCGGAAGTCGGCTCGTCGAACAGCATGATCTCCGGCTTCATCGCCAAGGCGCGGGCGATGGCCACACGCTGCTGCTGGCCACCGGAGAGCTGCGACGGATAGTAATCGAGCCGGTCGCCCATACCGACGCGTTCCAGTTCCGCGACGGCGAGCTCACGAGCCTGACGCCGATCCACATGACCGACGTGGATGGGAGCCTCCATCACATTCTCCAACGCGGTCATATGCGGGAACAGGTTGAACCGCTGGAACACCATGCCGAGCTTGGACCGCTGCACGGCCTTCTCCTTCTCGGTCAGCGTCTGCAGCATATCCCGGCCATGATGGTTCACATGACGGAATCCGACCAGCTCGCCATCCACCAGGATGGACCCGCCGGTCAATGTCTCCAGCTGGTTGATCAACCGCAGGAACGTGGACTTACCGGAGCCCGAAGGCCCGAGGATTACCGTCACCGTGCCGGGCATCACGGTCATGTCCACGCCTTTGAGCACGTGCAGTCCGCCGAACGCCTTATGCACCTGCCTCGCCTCAACGGCGGGGACCGGCATTCCGGCATCCGCATCATTCCCGCTCATCGTCACTCCCTCGCTCATGCGTTCAAACCCACCATCTTCGCCTCGTGCGCGGCTTGCGCGACGCGCGCCGCACCGGCGTCGTCCGCTCCTGCGACGGTTGCCGGACCACCCGCGTCGGGACGCACGGCAACGGCCGCCCGCGACTCGAATCCCTTGCCGAAATGCCGTTCCAGCCGCGATTGGATGATCATCAGAATCGAAGTGATGACCAGATACCAGATGCACGCCACGATAAGCAGCGGAATCGGCTTGTAGATACGGTTGGCGATGGCGTTGGTGGCGAACTGGAGTTCCAGCGTGAACGGTACGGCGAGCACCAGCGACGTGGTTTTGAGCATACCGATGGTCTCGTTGCCGGTGGGCGGGATGATGATGCGCATCGCCTGCGGCAGGATGATGCGCCGCATGATCAGCGCGCGGCTCATACCCAACGCTTTGGCGGCCTCCTCCTGTCCGGGGTCGACGGCCTCCAATCCGGCACGGACGATCTCGGACAGATATGCGGCCTCGTTGAGCGCCAGTCCCAGCCACGCGGCATTGAACGCGGTGATGACCGTGGATGTGTCGATATTCCAGAATTCGACCGAGGTGAATGGTATGCCCAGTGTGATCTTCGGGAACAGCACCGCGATCAGTCCCCAGAATACCAGCTGCGTATACACCGGGGTGCCGCGGAAGAACCAGATGAAGAACCAGCTGACGCCGCGTAGCACCGGATTCACGGATTTGCGCATGATGGCTAGGACGATCGACAGGATGATCGCCGCCACCATCGAGATGGCGGTGAGCAACAGCGTGTAGCCGATGCCTTCGATCACGTTCGGGCTGAACAGGTACTTCCAGACGATGGGCCAGTCGAACCGCGGGTTGGTGACCAGCGCCTGAACGACCATCGCGGCGATCAGCGCCACGATGACGCCGGCCACGACAGGCCCCGTTCTTCTGACCGGCAACGCATCGATGCGATTGGGTATGTTCGGCTGTCCGTCTGCGTCATGTCGTCTCACCGTCGAAGCTCCTCTCCTTGTCGCCGCAATACGTCACGGCTTCCGCGGTTCGCCGCGGCGCCGCCGCGATCCGCCGCATGCCGAACGGCCGGCACGGGACCGCCCCGGTTTCGGGACGGTCCCGTGCGCCGCGGATGCGACACCGTCGTCAGTTCAGATCGGTCGGATTGATCTCCGCCATGTCGACGGCGCCGGATTCCACACCCCAGTACTTGAGGATCTTCATGTAGGTGCCGTCGTCGATGAGCTTCTGAAACGCCTGCTGCAGCGCCTGATCGGTGGCGGTGTCGCCCTTCTTGACGACCGCCCCCTCCTTGGTCACGCCCTCATCGCTGCCGAGGGTCTGCAACTCGCCGTCGGTCTGGGAGACCGCATAGCCGGCGACCGGTGAATCGGCGTAGAACACCGCGGCCTTGCCGGTCACCACGTTGGTGGTCACATCGGTCTGCAGCTTGGAGGAGAGCACGTCGATCTCCTTCTTGCCGTCGGCCTTGCACTGCTCGTTCATCTCGGAGATGGCCTCCTCCTGGCTGGTGCCGGTCTGCACGGCGACCTTCACGCCGCACAGGTCGGAGGTGTCCACGCCGTCGGGATTGCCGTCGCGGGTCACCCAGGTGGAACCGGCCTTGTAGAAGGTCACGAAATCGACCGCGTCCAGACGTTCCGGGGTGACGGTGAACGACGAGACGCCGATGTCGTACTTGCTGCCCACGGACGGGATGATCGTGTCGAAGTTCGCGGTCTGTGGATCGGCCTCGAGTCCGAACACGTTGGCGAGCGCCTTGACAAGGTCCACATCGTAGCCGATCGGCGTCTTGCCGTCCTCGGCGAGGAATTCGGCGGGCGCGTACGAGGTGTCCATGCCGACGGTCAATTTGCCGTCCTTGGTCACGGATTCGGGCAGCAGGGCCGCAATCGCGTCGTCTTTTTCGACGCCGCTGACATCGTAGCCGGTCAGTTCCGCCGTGTCATCCGTCGGTGCGCCGTCGGAACCGGATTCGGCGGCGTTGCCGCAGGCGGCGAGCGGGATGATCATCGCCGCACCGAGGATCAGCACGGCGACGGGTTTGAGTGAGGTGTTTGCGGGCATGATTGCTCCTTCATGGTTGGTATGGCGGACATGTCGGGGGGTCGCACGCTCCAATGGCTCAGCCCCCGCGCCCGCACATGGTCTCGATATGGTGCCGGACCGCGTCGGTCGGATGTGCGTCAACGGATGGACGGTGCCGTCTCCGCTGGGGAAGACGGCACCACTTGGTGGGGGGGATCGTCGCGCGGCACGCCGAGCGACGACGTGTATTGCGCGCGAATCAGTCGGTGGGCACGTCGCCCGACTGGGTGTGGTCGAACTGCGGCTTGTTGTCGCCGTCGAAGACGTACACGCCGATGTTCGCGCTGCTCGGATCGTTGTTCTTGTTGAACGGTCCGATGCCGGTCACGCCCTGGTACTGGATGTCCTTGCCGTCCTTGAGCAGGGCGAGGCAGGCCTTGTAGGAGTCGCAGGCCTCGCCGCCGTCGGCGCCGGAGACCGCGGCCATGTTCTTCTGGATGGTCTCGCCGTCGGCGCTGCCGCCCTTCTGCGCGGCGAGCGCGGCCAGGATGATGCCGTCGTAGGTCTCGGCCGCGTAGGTGGTGGTGCCGCCCAGGTCGACGCCGGTGGATTCGAGCCTGGAGACGAAGTCGTCGGTCGGGCTGACGCCCGGGATGGTGCCCTTGGAGCCTTCGAGCAGGCCGGCGTCGAAGTCGCCGGAGTAGTCGGAGGTGTTGCCGTCGACGAGGTACAGCTTGTGGGTGTCCACGCCGGCGGAGGCCAGCGACTTGATCAGCGGGACGGTCTGGTCGAACGCGATGACGAGCACCGCGTCGGGGTTCGTGGCCTTGATGGCGGTGGCGATCGACGAGAAGTTCGTCTCGGTCGGGTCGAAGGCGTCGGAGCTTTCGCCGTAGACGACGTTCACGCCGGCGGCCTCGACGGTCTTGACGATCACGTCGCGCAGACCGGTGCCGTACTCGTCGTTGAACACCGCGATGGCGAGGTTCTGCACGCCGTCCTGGGCGATGAGGTTGCCCATGACCGCGCCCTGCACGCTGTCGGGCGCGACGGTGCGGAAGAAGTACGGGTCGAGGCCCGAGAAGTCGGTGGACGTGGCGCCCATCGACAGCATCGGGATCTTCTGCGAGGTGATGGTCTTGTACACGTTCTTGACGACCGAGCTCGAGGCGGGGCCGATGACGAACGAGGGGTCCTTCGACAGCACGGACTGGGTGGCGGAGCTGTTCTGGTCGGCGTGGTCGGCGTCGGAGGTGTCGGCGTCCACCGTGGTCACGTCCTTGCCGAGCACACCGCCGGCGTCGTTGATGTCCTGCACCGCGAGCTTGCCCGCGGCGATCTCCGGCGGCGCGAGGTACGCCAGGGAGCCGGTCTCCGGCCACAGCTCGCCGAGGACGAACTGGTCGGTCTTCGCGGACGTGCCGGCATCCCCCTTGTCGTCCGAGGCGCCGGACGAGCCGCAACCCGCCAGGGCGAGGACCGCGGCGGCGGTGAGGGCCGTCGCCATCGTGGTCATTCTCCTGATGTTCATGGTGTTTCTCCTTTCCACGGGGTTGCGCTCCCCGCAGGTCCCCTCTCGTCTCGGTCCTGAGGCCGCGCCGCCGGTGCGGCGCGCGGCCGGCGTCTAGCGTCCTTCCTCCTTCACCCGCTCCTCCAGGTCCCCCAGGTACAGGCTGATGACCTTCGGGTCGTCGAGCAGGTCGCGGCCGCGTCCGGAGTAGGCGTTGCGCCCCTGGTCGAGCACGTAGCCGCGGTCGCAGATCTGCAGGCACCGCCGCGCGTTCTGCTCGACGATGACGACCGACACCCCGGCCCGGTTGATCTGCCTGACCCGGATGAAGGTCTCGTCCTGCAGCTTCGGCGACAGGCCGGCGGACGGCTCGTCGAGCAGCAGCACGGAGGGCTGCATCATCAGCGCACGGCCCATCGCCACCATCTGGCGTTCGCCGCCCGACAGGGAGCCGGCCATCTGGTTGCGTCGCTCCCCCAGTCTGGGGAAGATCGAGCAGACGTAGTCGAAGCGTTCGGCGAATTTGCGCGGCTCCTGGTAGGCGCCCATATGCATGTTCTCCGCGATGGTCAGGCCGGGGAACACGTTCTCGGTCTGCGGCACGAAGCCGACACCGCGCGAGACGAGCCGGTCGGCGCGCAGGTTGGTGACGTCGTCGCCGTGAAGGACGAGCCTGCCCGAATGGATGCGCACCAGTCCGAACAGCGCCTTGAGCAGCGTGGATTTGCCGGCGCCGTTGGGGCCGATGATGCCGACGATCTCACCCTGGTGCAGGGTCAGCGAGGCGCCGTTGAGGATGTTGACGCCGGGCAGGTAGCCGGCCACGAGGTCCACGGCGTCGAGCAACGGCTCGCCCTCGGGCTCGCCCACATGAATCTCGGCGCGGGTGGGCGCATGGGGTTCGCCCGTGACGGGCGGCGCCGGGGGTTCGGTCATGGCCGCAGCGGCGGGCGGCGCCGGGGGGCTGCCCACGGTCGCCGCGTCCGGCGTGGTCTTGTTCCTCTCGCTCATCGCGCCTCCCTTCCGGCGGACGCGCCGCCCGTCTCCGTCATGCCGTCCGTCGCGGCGGCGCCATCCGCCGCCTCCAGACGGCCGAGCGCCGCGTCGTCGCCGAGGTCGATGTCGGCGCGGGCGCCGAGATAGGCGTCGATGACGGACGGATCCCGCATGACCTCCTTGGGCCGGCCCTCGGCGACGATGCGCCCCTCGGCCATCACGACGACCCAGTCGGCGATGTGGCGCACCATGGTGATGTCGTGCTCGACGAACAGCACGGTGGTGCCCTCCTCGCGCAGGGCGAGGATGTGGTCGAGCAGCGACTGCTTGAGCGCGGGGTTCACGCCGGCCATCGGCTCGTCGAGCATGACGAGCTGGGGGTCGCGCATCAGGGCGCGGGCCATCTCCAGCAGTTTGCGCTGGCCGCCGGAGAGGGAGCCGGCGAGGTCGTCCTTCTTCTTGATGAGCAGGAAGCGTTCGAGCAGCGCCTCGGCCTTCTCGATGTTGGCCTTCTCCCGGCGCCGCCAGGTGAACGGGAACAGGGCCCGGAACATCCCCTCGCCGGGCTGGTCCGGCGCGCCGAGCAGCATGTTGTCGAGCACGCTGAGCCGGCTCATCACCTTGGTCAGCTGGAAGGTGCGGACCATGCCCATGCGGGCCACCTGCTCGGGCCGCACGCGGCCCAGGTCGTGCCCGTCGAAGCGCCAGGTGCCGGTGTTAGGGGCGTCGAAGCCGGTGAGCAGGTTGAAGAACGTGGTCTTGCCGGCGCCGTTCGGCCCGATGAGCGCGGTGACGCCGTGGCGCTCGAGCTCGAAATGCCTCACGTCGACCGCGGTCATGCCGCCGAAGCGGCGGGTCACGCCGTCGGCGACGAGGATCGGGTCGGGTTTGGGCACGCCGGGGACGTTCTCGACGAACTTCAGGTCCTCCTCCACCTTGTCCCGATAGGCGGTGGAGATGAGCGTGCGCTCCTCCTGCGGGACCTTGGTGGCCCACCGGCTCAGCTCGTAGAACGGCTTGTCGTCCGGGCGGGCGCCCCGCCCCGCCGCGGTCCCGCCGCCGGCGCCGCCGTTCGCTCGTCCGTCGGTCCTGTGCATGTCACGCATGGAACGCCAGCTCCTTTCTGTCGCCGAGGATGCCCTGCGGCCGGAAGACGACCAGGCACATCAGCGCGACGCCGACGATGACCCAGCCGAGCGCCTCGATCTGATTGGACGAGACGAGCGTCTCGGGGATGGCGACGCGCATGGTCTCCTTGACGCCCGTCAGCAGCACCCACAGCACGCAGGAGCCGACGATCGGGCCGAGCACGGTGGCGGCGCCGCCGAGCAGCAGAATCGTCCACGCGTAGAACGTGACCTGACGGCCGAGCGAATCGGGTTGCACGGAGCGCGGCAGCACGAACAGGATGCCGGCGAGCGCGCCGAACACGCCGCCGAGGATCAGCGACTGCATCTTGCAGCGCATCACCGATTTGCCCAGCGAGCGGATCGCGTTCTCGTCCTCGCGGATGCCTTTGAGCATGCGGCCCCACGGCGAGTGGAACCAGCGCCAGCACAGCAGGGCGGCGATGAGCACGACGATCCAGGCGACGATGCGCAGCCACCACGAGTCGGCGATGTTGTCGCTGTATGTCCACAGCAGGAACGTGCTCGACTTGTCGGGCAACGGCGACAGCGATTCGAACTGCGTGGTGAAGTCCTGCGGGGAGATGCCCGCGGAGCCGCCGGTGACGTCGGTCATCGAGGTGGATCGTCCGATGATGCGGATGATCTCGGCGGCCGCCAGCGTGACCATCGACAGGTAGTCGGGGCTGAGTTTGAGTGTGGGGATGCCGAGCAGCACCGCGTAGACGACGGCGAGCAGGATCGCCATGAGCACGGAGCCGATCAGGTTCCAGCCCATCGACTGCGTGATGGCGAAGCCGTAGGCGCCGAGCAGCATGAAGCCCGCCTGTCCCATGTTGAACATGCCGGTCATGCCGAAGTGGATGTTCAGTCCCATCGCGGCGAGGGCGTAGGCCGCGGTGGTGGGGGCGATGAGTTCGCCCAGCGTGTTGGTGATGATGGTGAGGATATCCATGTCAGCCCACCCTTTGCTGCTTGCCGAAGATGCCCTGCGGCCGAATCAGCAGGACGATGATGAGGATGGCCAGCGCGCTGGCGTAGCGCATGTCGTCGGGGATGACCAGCGTGCTCATGTCGGCCATGACGCCGATGACCAGCGAGCCGACGAGCGCGCCGTTGGCGGTGCCGAGGCCGCCGAGCGTGACCGAGGAGAACATCAGCAGCAGCAGTGTGGCGCCGGTGTTCCACGAGATGCCGTTGAGGTAGATGCCCAGCAGCACGCCGGACAGCGCGGCGAGCGCGCAGGACAGGATCCAGACGATGCGTACGACCTGTTCGACATCGATGCCGGAGACCGCGGCGAGCGCGGCGTTGTCGGAGACCGCACGGGTGGCGCGGCCGAACCGGGTGTGGTAGAGGAACATGCTGACGCCGACGATCACGACGATGGCGATGAGCGCGGAGATGACGGTGGGCCAGTCGGTGGTGATCGGGCCGATGTCGAACGTGTCCGGGATCGAACGGGTGATGCCTTTGATGTCGCCGCCGAAGAGGAACTGGAAGATGTACTGCATGGCCATCGACAGGCCGATGGTCACGATCATCTGCTGCATGGTGCCGACGTGCCGGCGGCGCAGCGGCGCCCACAGCACCTCGTTCTGCAGCAGGCCGGTGAACGCGCCGACGGCGACGGCGAACACGGCGGACACGGGCAGCGGCCAGTGGAGCAGCTGCGTGCCGACGTAGCACGCCAGGCCACCGAGAGTGACCTGCTCGCCGTGCGAGAACGAACTCAGGCCGGTGGTGCCGTACACCAGGTTCATGCCGACGGACATCAGCCCCAGCATCAGGCCGAAGATGACGCCGGAGTACAGCTGCTGCCAGAATCTGGCGCCGATCGTGGAGCCGAACCCGGCGGCGGAGGAATCCGACGCGGCCTTCGAATCGGAATCGGCGCCGGTCGAGTTCGTTCCGTCGCCCTGCATGTCGGTTCCGGAGGCCGCGTCGTTCGTCGTCCGGTCGAATCGGACGACGGCCCGCTGCTTGTCGAAGCTGTTCTTTTCGATGGTCACGTCCATGCTGGATGCGGTCAGACCGTACTGTTCGGCCACGGATTCGTCGATGGCGACCGTGTACTCGCCGTCGGATTCCACCGCGAACGCCCATGTGCCGTCGTCGGCGGTGGTGGTCTGCGCCGATTCGGCGCCCGACAGCGTGACCGTGGCCCCGGCCACGGGTTGTTTGCCGGCGTCCTGCAGGATGCCGTTGACGCAGCCGTTCTGCGCCGTCGGATTGCAGACGGCCACGGCTTCGGCGGCCTGAGCCTGTACCGGAACAGCCATCGCGGCGATGCCCACGGCGACAATCATCAGGCATGGCATACGGCGCAGGAAACGCCATCTCGCGCGTGGGAATGACGCGGTTTGCTTCTCCATGTGAACACCTCCCCTCGTGTTGGGGCAATAACGTAGAAGGCGATCACACTGTTTCGGTTACGCTCGGATTTCTCTCAGATTTCTCCGGTAACGGCCATGTTACGGGGGTTCCGCCGAAGGAGTCGGAGCGTATCGAGCCGGTCCGGCCACGGACGGAAGGGTGTGCCGTCCACATGGGGACGCGTGGGTTGAATCGTGAAAACCATTACGGCGGCAGGCATCATCCACGGTCGACACGGTCCGTTGACATTGATGCGACGCCGCGGTTCGCGCCACCGGTTTCCCGAGGTCGAAGGAGTCCGGCGAGGGGCCGGGATTCGTGTCGGAAAATCCTGCGCATCCCGAACGTCCTCGTCGGCGTGTCCTCTCGCATCGGGGTCTCAGCGCATCAGCCGCTCGGCCAGCTCCCTGAACGTGGCGCCGAACCCGTCGTCGCGCAGCGCGCCGGAGGCGTCCAGCACCGCCGGCCGCCCGGCCTCGCCGGTCTCGCGCACCTCGGGGATCAGCGGCAGCTGCGCCAGCAGCGGCACATCGTGCCCCAGGGCGCGCGTCAGCTGCTCGGAGACCCGCGCGCCGCCGCCCGCGCCGAAGATCTCCAGACGCTCGCCGCGATGCTCGAACCAGCTCATGTTCTCGACCACGCCGCGCACCCTCATCGGCACCTGCAGCGCGACCAGCCCGGAGCGCACGGCCACGTCGGAGGCGCTGGGCTGCGGGGTGGTGACCACGACCATCTCGGCGTTCGGCAGCGCCTGGGCCACCGAGATCGCCATGTCGCCGGTGCCGGGCGCCAGGTCGAGCAGCAGCACGTCCGGCTCTCCCCACCACACGTCGGACAGGAACTGCTCCAGCGAGCGCTGCAGGCGCGGCCCGCGCCACAGGATCGCCCGGTCGGCACCGGCGAACATGCCGATCGAGATCAGCTTGACCCCCCAGGCGGTCACCGGCATCAGCATGCCGTTGAGGTTGGTGGGCTGGGTGTCGACGCCGAACAGCCCGGGCAGCGAGAACCCGTAGATGTCGGCGTCGATGGCGGCCGTGTCGTAGCCGAGCGCGGCGAACGTGGCGGCGAGGTTGGCCGTGACCGAGGACTTGCCGACGCCGCCCTTGCCCGAGGCGATCGCGAAGATGCGCGTTTTGACGTCCGGCTTGTTGAACGGGTTCCGCCGGCGTTCGGCCTTGAGCCCGGCGACCAGCTCGGCGAGCTTGTCGTCGTCCATCGTCGAAACCTCGATGTGCGGGACGAGCCGCGCGTCGGGGTAGGAGGCGACGGCCGCGTTGATCTTGCGGGTGATCGCCTCGGACAGCGGGCACCCCTCGACGGTGAGCTCGACGTGCACGGTCACGTCATACGCGCCCTCGCCGACGGGGACGGCCTCGATCGCGGGGATCATGCCCAGTTCGGTGACCGAGCGCCCGAGCTCGGGGTCGATGACCTTGCCCAGCCGTTCGTAGATCTCGGCTTCGATCCGTTCCATCGCTCCTCCTTGTTGTCGCACGCGTCCCACCCTAGCGGGTTATCGCACGCCATGCCAGAGCGCCGCGGCGGCGCCCCGGACGCGCGCGGGCCCGCACGGCGCGCCGCCGGTCAGTCGAACACGTAGCCGGTGACGATCGGCTCGCGCCCCTGCGTCACGTCCGTGAAGTACTCGTGCAGGCTGACGCCGAGCATGCTGCCGGCCACGTTGGCCACGTTCGTGAAGCCGTGCCCCTGCAGCACGCGGACCGCGTTGTAGCTGGTCTGCGCCGAGCGGCAGTTGAGGTAGACCGGCCGGTCGCGCGGCACCTCGTCGAGCCGGTCGCGCAGCTGGGTGAGCGGGATGTTGACGGCGCCCTTGAGGTGCGCCCTCGCGTAGGCGCCCGGCTCGCGCACGTCGATGATCGCGGCGCCGGACTCGACCAGCCCGCGCACCTGGTCGACGTGCACCTGCCGGTAGTCGCCGTTGAGCAGGTTGCCGGCCACCATCGCGGCGAGGTTCACCGGGTCCTTGGCGTTCGAGAACGGCGGCGCGTAGCACAGCTCGAGGTCGCGCAGGTCGTCGACGCTCGCGCCGAACTTGATGGCGGTGGCGACCACGTCGACGCGCTTGGCGGCGTCGCCGCGGCCGATGGCCTGGGCGCCGAGCACGCGCCCGGTCGGCACCTCGTAGATCAGCTTGAGGTGCAGCGGGCTGGCGTCGGGCATCAGGGAGACCTTGTCCATCGGGATCACGTAGGCGTAGTCGTACCGCAGCCCCTCGCGCTCGCACATCGCGGCGGTCATGCCGGTGCCCGCGGCGTTCAGGTCGAACACCCTGATGCAGTTCGAGCCGATGTAGCCGGTGTTGCGCACCGTGCGGCCGGCGATGCTGTCGGCGGCCTGGCGCGCCTGCTTCTGCGCGGGACCGGCCAGCTGCAGCGACATCGGCCGGTGGGTCAGCGCGTTCGTCACCTCGACGGCGTCGCCGATGGCGTAGATGTCCGGGTCGGTGGTGCGGTGGCTCGCGTCGGTGCGGATCGCGCCGCGCCCGCCGAGCTCCAGGCCGGCCTCGGCCGCGATCGCGGTGTTCGGGCGGATGCCGACCGCCATGACGACGGCCTCGCCCTCCACGACGCGCCCCGAGGCGAGGGTCATGGCGTTGCCGTCGAAGCGGGCCACCTGGTCGCCGACGATGAGCTCGACGCCGTGGTCGAGCATCTCCTTGTGCAGGATCTGCACCATGTCGCGGTCGAAGGTGGACAGGATCTGCGGCGCCGCCTCGACCAGCGCGACCCGGTAGCCGCCCTCGACCAGGTTCACGGCGACCTCGACGCCGATGAACCCGCCGCCGACCACCGACACGCGCCGCACGCCGCGTTCGGTCAGGAAGGTCTGCAGCCGGTCGATGTCGACGACGTTCTTGACGGTGAACACGTCCGCGCCCTCGATGCCGGGGATCGACGGCACGACGGCGTCGGCGCCCGGCGACAGGATCAGCCTGTCGTACGGCTCGTCGTACTCGCGGCCGGCGGCCAGGTCGCGCACACGCACGCGGTGGGCGGCGCGGTCGATGGCGACGACCTCGCTGTTGACGCGGGCGTCGACGCGGTAGCGCGCGGCGAAGGACCGCGGGGTCATCAGCAGCAGCCGGTCGGTGTCGTCGACCGTGCCGCTCAGGCGGAACGGCAGACTGCAGTTCGAGAACGAGACGTGCGGCCCGCGCTCCAGCATGACGATCTCGGCCCGCTCGTCGAGCCGGCGCAGCCGCGTCGCCGCGCTCGCGCCGCCGGCCACGCCGCCAACGATCACTATCTTCATCGCAACCTCCTTGGTAGCACCGGCATCGGTTACCGGTCATGGTGTCGGCCGCCGCGTCGCCCCGGGCTTCCGGCCCGGCACGGCGGCCGTCGTGCGAGGCCGGCCGGGCCGCGCTCTACAGGGCGGCGTCGGCGGCATCGGCGGCGTCAGGGTGTTCGGTCCCCTCCGTCGCACCGGCGTCGGGGCCGTCCACGGCCCCGCCCGCAGGACCGCCCGCGGCGTCGCCGTCGGCCTCCTCCGCAGACCCGCCCGCGGGGCCGTCCGCCGGATCGCCGTCGGGGCGGCCCGTCTCCAGCAGCCGGACGAACCCGGCCTCGTCGAGCATCGGCACGCCGAGCTGCTCGGCCTTGGCGGCCTTGGAGCCGGCGTTCGCGCCGACGACGACGTAGTCGGTCTTCCTGCTCACCGACCCCGCGGCCTTGCCGCCGCGAGCGAGGATCGCCTCCTTGGCCGAATCGCGGGAGTAGCCCTCCAGCGAACCGGTGACGACGACCGTCAGCCCCTCCAGGGTCTGCGGCAGGTCGTTGGTCTCGACCGTGGTGCCCACGCCGGCGGCGCGCCACGCCTCGAGGATCTCGCCGCGCCAGTCGCCGGGCTCGCGCGCCGCGGCGAACCAGCCGACCACCGATTCGGCGATCTCGGGCCCGATGCCGTCGATCTGCGAGAGCGCCTCGGCGTCGGCGTGCGCGATGGCCTCCAGCGAGCCGAAGGCGTTGGCGATCAGCCGCGCGGTGGGCGGGCCGAGCCGCCTGATCGACAGCGCGACCAGCACGCGCCACAGGTCGGCGTGCCGCGCCTTGTCGATCTCCTCGAGCATCTTGCGCGTGTTCTCCATCGGGCGGATGATGATCGGCTGCGCGCCCGTCTCTCCCGACCGCGAGCCCTTCGTCTCCGTGCGCACGACCACCGCGTCGGCGGGCACGTCGTACCCCGGGTACGCCGGGGCGTCCGGCCGCGCGGCGCCGGTCCGCGCGGCCGCATCCCCGCCGGCCGCCGCGGCGGACTCCCCCGCCGCGGCATCGCCCCGGCCGTCCGTGGTCCCCCCGGCCGCGAGCCGCTTCGCCGGCGCCGGCGCGGTCCAGAACGCCTCGGTCTGGTACCACAGCCCGGTGCCGCCGATGCGCTTGCGCGTCCTCTTGCGCCGGCCGTCCGCTCCCACGCTCTCGCGCACCTCGATGATCGGGATCTCGCGCCAGACGCGCACGTCGCGCAGCCGGTCCACGTCCAGCGAGAACAGCCCGGCCTCGCTGTCGAGCACGGGCGTCTGGACCGGCGGCAGTTCGAGCCCGGGCGCCGGCTCGTACGGCTCCGGCTCGCCGCCGGGCTCCACGACGACCTCGTGACGGGTGCCGCCGAGGTGCGGCGCGTACTGCTCGACCGAATCCGGCCGGTTCTCCTCGGGGTTGGTCAGCGCGATGGCGCTCTGTTCGCCGAGGTGCTCGATGTCGAAGGCCTTGCGCGAGGCGAGGTTGATGATCCGTTCGGTCAGCTGCGCCGGGCAGCGCTCCACATTCGGGCAGCGGATGTCCTTGTCGCCCTCCTTGGCGGGGGCCAGCCCGGCGCCGCACGACGGGCAGCGCTCCGGCATGACGAACTCGCGCAGCGTCCCCTCGCGGCCCTTGCGGCGCTCCAGGACCGGGCCGACCAGCTCGGGGATCACGTCGCCGGCCTTGCGCACCACGACCGTGTCGCCGATGAGGATGCCCTTGCGCTTGACCTCGAAGGGGTTGTGCAGCGTGGTGCGCGCCACCGTCGAGCCGGCCACGTGCACGGGCTTGAGGATCGCGACCGGCGTGACGCGGCCGGTGCGCCCGACCTGCACGGTGATGTCGAGCAGCTCGGTGTTCGCCTCCTCCGGCGGGTACTTGTAGGCCACGGCCCAGCGCGGCGCGCGCGACGTGGCGCCGAGCGAGCGCTGCAGCGCCAGGTCGTCGACCTTGACGACGATGCCGTCGAGCGCGTGCTCGATGTCGCCGCGGTGCTCGCCGTAGTAGTCGATCATCGCCAGGATCCCGTCGAAGTCGTCGACGGTGCGGTTGTGCGGCGAGACCGGCACGCCCCATTTGGCGTACAGCCCGTACGCCTGCGACTGGTCGGCGACCTCGTCGTGGGTGCCGGCCGGGTGCCCGGCCCCCCAGTCGAGCCGGCCGATGCCGTGCGCATAGAAGCTCAGCCGCCGGGTGGCGGTGATGCGCGGGTCCTTCTGGCGCAGCGACCCGGCGGCCGCGTTGCGCGGGTTGGCGAACGGCGCGCGGCCGGCGTCCTCGTTCTCGGCGTTGAGCGTCGCGAAGTCGTCCCAGCGCATGAACACCTCGCCGCGGATCTCGACGAACTCGGGGACGTCGCCGGCGTCGCCGCCCAGGTTGCGCGGGATCGAGGCGATCGTGCGCACGTTGAGCGTGATGTCCTCGCCGGTCACGCCGTCGCCGCGGGTCAGGCCCTGCTCGAGCACGCCGTTGCGGTAGATCAGGTTGAGCGCCAGGCCGTCGATCTTGACCTCGCAGCTCATCGGCAGCGGCCGGCCCTCGGGCCAGTCCAGGTCGCGGCGCACGCCGTCGTACCAGTCGCGCAGCTCCTCGATCGAGAACACGTCGTCCAGGCTCATCATCCGCGAGGGGTGGCGCACCGATGCGAACTCGTTGGAGAACGTGCCGCCGACGCGGTGCGTGGGCGACTGCGGGGTGTCCAGCGCGGGGAACGCGGCCTCCAGCGCCTCCAGGCAGCGCATGCGCGCGTCGTAGGCGGCGTCCGAGGAGACGGGCGCGTCGTCGATGTAGTAGGCGATCTGGTCCGACTCGACCCATGCGGCGACCTTGGCCCACAGCCGGGCCGCGCGTTCGGCGTCCAGCAGGTCCATGTCCAGGGTCCGCAGGCGCATCGCGTCGGCATCGGTGGGCTGCAGCGTGGCGATCCACTCGACCGTGCCGGGCGGCAGCGCGGCCGCCCCGGTCGGCACGGCCGCACGGGCGGGGCCGGCGCCCGCGTCGGCGGGGCCGGCGGCGTCGAAGTCCCAGGCAAGCTGCTGCGGTTCGGACGCGGATGCTGCTGACGCGCTGATGCTCATGTTCCTCACTCCCGGCGGGTTGGTGTCGTGGTCGTCTTTCGATTGTAGGGCCCGCGGGGCGCGGGGCCGGCGGCGCGCCGTCAGGAGTTCAGCGAGCGCAGGAACTGGGCCTGGATGACGTCGATGCCGTCGCCGTGGTCCTCGTCCATGCGCGCCGAGGCGACCGACAGCGTGCGCGCTGGCACGAACATGCCCTCGTCGACGCACACGCGGGCGGCCTTGCGCACGATGCCGGCGACCTCGGTGTGCGGCCAGACCGGCAGGCCGTGCTCGGCCAGCACCCGCTTGGCCCCGTCCACGTCGTCGGGCACGGCGATGCACTGCGACTCGGCGCGCGCGACGAGCTCGCGCAGCTCGGAGCCCAGCGCGCCGATCTGGCCGGGGGCGATGTGCTCGCTCATGATGTAGGAGGCGACGGCCACGTCGAACTCGTCGCGCATCCACTCCGCGTAGGCGAACCGGTAGTAGGCGAACGCGGCGTCGTCGCGGTCGAGGGCGACGCGCAGCGCGTTCAGGCAGGCCGCGCGCGCCGAGTCCCAGTCCTCGTTGCGCGCGAGCTGGACGGCGAGCTTCATGTGCGACAGCGGGTACGCCGGCGCGTAGGCGACCATCGCGTTGAGGTGCGGCAGCGCGGCGTCGACGCCCCTGAGCTGCGCGAGCACGTCGGCGAGCTCCATGTGGGCGTAGAACAGGTTGTCGGGGATCAGGGTCGTGCGCTCCCCCGGCGTGGCGAACAGCCGGTTGTACACCACGCGCTCGGCGTAGGAGTTGAAGTAGCGCGGCACGCCGTCGGATGCGCGGAACAGCCGCTCCACCTGCGCGATGGCCGCCTCGGCCGTGGCGATCGCCTGGTCGGCGCGCCCGGAGAACAGCAGGTCGCGCGCCTTGAGCCGCTCGGCGTCGAGGTCCCGGGACACGCCGAACTCGAAGTCGGGCGTGTCCTCGCCGTCGATCAGCGCGCTGGTGACCTGCGGGGCCAGCGCGGTCAGCTCCGGGTCGGCGATGCGTTCGACGATCGCCATCGCCTGCTGCGCCTTGGCCACGGTGGGCAGCGTCGCGTCGGCGGCGAGCCGGTGGAAGTCGGCGACGCCGCGCTGCAGCAGGTCGACGCGCTGGATCGACAGGTCGGCGGCGGCGTCCGCGCCGAGGATGCGCCGCACCGGGGCGTCGAACTCCTGGTCGGACAGTTCGGGCTCCTCCTGCGAGCCGCGCGGCGAGAAGCGGTCGTCGCGCAGGTCGAACTGGGCGTCGACGGGCCGCAGGCCGCCGTCGCCGTCGATGTCCAGCACCGCGTCGAACATCCGGTAGGTCTCCAGCGGGTGGTTGAGCCCGTCCTCGCGCAGCCGGGCGAGGAACTCGTCCCGGGTGAACGTGACCGTGACCATGTTGCGCACGGTCGGGTTGCGCCGCAGCGCCTCCATCGGGTCGTCGCCGGCGGCCCCGCCGCCCTGTGCGCCGATGCCGGCGGGTTCGGCGGCGCCGGCGGTCTCCTGGCCTTCGGGCTGCCCGGCGAACATCATCTCGTCGATGTCGATGCCGCGCATCAGGTCCGCGAACTGCTCGTCCACGCTCGCCCCGGCCGCACCCGTGCCGTCGCCGTCCCCGGCCGCCTCGCCGGCGTCGGCGGCGCGCGCGGCGTCGGCCGCGCCGTCCGCCGCGGCCGCGGCCATGTCGGCGGCGTCCTCGGACTGCAGCACGGGGCTGCGCGAGGGGTCGCCGTGGTAGTCGCCGTCCTTGGGGTCGGCCTTGGAGCCGCCCAGGCCGCCGTCGGCGTTGCGGATGCGTTCGAACACGTGCAGCGCCTGGCTCATCAGCTCGGCGATCGCCGAATCCTGCTCGGCGACGGCCTCCTCGAGGCCGATCGAGTCGATGTGCAGCGACACGCGGCGCACCCGGGCGTCGGCGCCGAAGCTCATCGCGGCCATCATCATGCCGACGCGCAGGTTGTAGTCGGCGCTCATCGCGGCGCGCTCGTGCTCGTCGAGCGCCGTCCAGCCGTGACGCTTCTCGTCGTAGCGGCTCGACGGCATCATCGCGGCGCCGGCCGTGGTGAACGCGATCGCCACGTTGCCCTGGTCCAGGTTCGAGCGGAACTCCGCGTCGAAGCGGTACGGCAGCCGCAGGCTGCGTATCAGCCGGGCCATCGCCTGGCGGTACACCCATTCGGAGCCGCCGGCGTCCGCGGCCGCGGACGGGCCGGCGCCGGGCGCGTGCGCGACGAGCGCCGGGTCGGGGTGCCGCTCGCCGATCGCGGCGGCGCAGCGGCGCGCCTTGTCGACCAGGCCGAGCACCGCGCCCACGCCGTCGTCGTGCAGCGGGTCGAACGCCTCGCGCGAGGGGGCGCCGTCGTGCTCGTCGCGCAGCGCGATGATGGCCGGGTCGTGCAGCAGCGCCATGTCGATCTGCGCCGCCTGCGCGCGCGTCACCGTGTCCTCGGTCGGCTGCAGGCCGAGCGCCGCGTTGTGCTCCAGGCAGGCGCTGACCGCGGCGAATCGGTTGAGGTTGCCCTCGATGCGCAGCGACTTGAGCGCCGAGGAGAACGCCAGCGAGGAGTCCCACGTGAAGAAGAAGCAGCCGGAGTACGTCGAGGTGTACAGGTGCAGCGGCTCGGCGCCGTGCACGGCCTCCAGCCCGGGGATCTGGTCGAGCGCGCCCGCCTCGCGCATCAGGTCGGCGAAGTGGTCCTCCAGCCCGGAGGCGCGCATGCCGTGGGCGCGGGCCTCCAGCGTGTCGCGGATGCTGCGGCGGATCGCGCCCATCGGCGCCTCGCGGTTGAGCCGGCGGAAGATGTTGCCCGAGCCGAACCCGATCAGCAGGCCGTGCATCTCGGGCAGCATGTAGGTGGCGAAGAACGCGATGGCCACCGCGTCGCGGTACTCCAGGTCGTAGCGCATCGATTCGGGCAGCGGCGCGCGCGTCTGCTCCAGCGTGTAGCGGTTGCCGGACTTGAGCCACGAGGCCAGCCAGGTCATGCGCCCGTTGCGGTCGCGGCCGACGACCCCGCCCTGGATGGCGCGCCGGCCCGCGGCACGCGCCGCGCCACGGCCTCCGGCGAGCGCCGCCGCCCGGACAGCCCACGCCCCCGGACGCGCGCCGAAGCGCTGGCCGTCGGGCAGCGCGACCTCGCCCTCCTTGGTGAACATGAACCGCGGCTCCTTGCCGTGGGTGTCGGCGCCGGCGTCGGTGTCGACGAACACGCGGCCCTTGCCGTCGGCGAGCGCGATCTGGCAGAAGCGGTGGCGGCCGACGAACACGCCCAGCGAGAACATGCCGCGTCCGGTGTCCGGCAGCTGCGCCCACCCGAGCCGCAGCCCCTCCGGCACCCCGTCGAGCCCCTCGATGATGCGCCGCTTGACGATCGGGCCGAGCACCATGGCGTTGCGCGACAGTTCGGCGACCATGTCGCCGTCGGACTCCAGCGCGGCGGCGAACGGATTGCCCGACTGCGCACGGGGCGCGGACCCGCCGCGCAATGCGCGCATCAGGTCGGCCAACGCTGCGATCCCGCGGCGCATCCGGCCGCGGTCTTCCGGTCGTGAGGTGAAGTCAGGCATGGTTGCCATTGTCCCAATCCAGCCCGACATGGGGCCGGCGATGAAGCCTATAGAATAATGGGATGACCTCTTCCGCACGCCATCGCCGCCGCCGCGTGGCCGCCGCCGCGGCCGTGGCGCTCGTCGTCGTGCTCCTTGAATGCGTGGCGTTCAACCTGCCGTTCTGGACCACGCTCGCCGCCAGCACCGACACCGCCTCCCGCTCGAACTCGCTGGGTCCGGGCCTCGAGCGACGCGAGGACGGCATGCTCGTGGTCGTCGACCCGACGCAGGCGTATCTCGACGTGCCGGCGGACGGCACGTCCTCGTACGCGCGGATCGACCCGGCGCCGCCCGAGGCGATCGAGCGGGCCGAGCGGGAGGCCGCGGATCCGGGCGGCGACGCGTCGGTGCTGCGCACCGTGCTGGTGCGCGCCGACGGCGACGGCGAGGCCGGACGCTCGACGTCGGTGTGCGTGGACGCGCCGCGTTCGCTGTACCTGCGGGTGGCGCGCGGCTCGGACGTGCGCCTGTGGATCGAGGAGCCGGCCGGGTCGGTGGTCCCGTTCGCGGCGGTGCGCGCGAACGTGCGGGTGCCCTTTCGCATCGACCCGGTCCGCGTGGCCGTCATGCTGGCCGTCGTGGCGCTGGTGGCGCTGTGGCGGCCGGGATCGCGTCTGTGGCGCATCACGCTGGACACCTCCAGCCGCAGGCAACGGCTGGCGTTCGCGGCGCTGCTGGCGCCGTTCGCCGTGGCCACCATCGCCGTCGCGGTCTGGCAGGCCACGACGGCGGGCGGTCCGCTGACGTTCCACAAGGACGGCGCCTACACCTACGACTTCGAGCAGTACGGGCGGATCGCCGACGCGCTGATCCACGGCCGCGTCTGGGTGGACCTGCCGGTCGACGAGGCGCTGGCGCAGGCCGCGGACCCGTACGACGTCGACGTGCGCAACCGCCTGCTGGCCGACGGGGTGACGCTGTACTGGGACTACGCGTACCACGACGGCCACTGGTACTCGTACTTCGGCGTGCTGCCGGCGGTCGTGCTGTTCG
The DNA here is from genome assembly GCF_019331775.1 of Bifidobacterium phasiani. Taxonomy (GTDB): domain Bacteria; phylum Actinomycetota; class Actinomycetes; order Actinomycetales; family Bifidobacteriaceae; genus Bifidobacterium; species Bifidobacterium phasiani. Next base: position 14,391 of record NZ_JAHBBD010000011.1, on the reverse strand, counting down.
TGCCCTACCAGCTGCTCACCGGCAGGATGCTGCCGTCCGCCGCCGCCGAGTACCTGCTGATGTTCGGGTTCCTGGTGTCCATGAGCCTGCTGGTCATCCGGCTGGTGCGCCGGATGGCCCCGCGCGCCTCGCTGGCGGCGACCTCGATGGCCGTCGTCTTCGCGCTGCTGGCGTCGAACGCCCCGTACCTGTGGTTCCGCACCAACTTCTACTCCGTGCCCTGCGCCGCGTCGCTGCTGCTGACCTCGCTGGGGCTGTGGCTGTGGCTCGGCGCCTCGATGCCGCGGCGGCGGCCCGCGCCCGCGCACGCCGCGCCGCTCAAGCTCGGACATCTGGCCGGGGGCGCGCTGTGCATCGCCGCGAACTTCGGGTGCCGCCCGGCGTTCTGCCTGGTCGCGCTGCTGGCGGTCCCGCTGTTCCGGACACAGATCGCGGCGCTGTGCCGGGGCGTGGCCCGGCGGTCCGTCGGCGTGCGCGAGGCGCTGCGCATGCCGTTGGCGGTAATCCTGCCGGCCGTGGCGATCGTGCTGCCGCTGATGGCGTACAACGCGGCGCGCTTCGGCTCGCCGTTCGACTTCGGCAACCGCTACCAGTTCACGGTGACCGACATGACGGCGTTCGCCCCCTCGTGGCCGACGTTCCTGCAGCTCATCGGCTACTACCTGTTCCTGCCGCTGCGATTCACCGCCGAGTTCCCTTTCCTGGGGCTGTCGCCCACGCCGCTGCACGACTGGGCGTACGCCGAGGAGATGATCGGCGGGTTCTTCATGCTCTGCCCGCCGGCGCTGGCCGCGCTGGCGCTGCCGTTCCTGCGCCGGCGGATGCGCGCCTGCGGCTGCTGGCCGACGCTGATGGCCGGGTTGGCGCTGGCGCTGGCGCTGGTCGCCTTCGACGCATGGGCCGGCGGCCTGGGCTGGCGCTACATGATCGACTTCGGATGGCTGATCGCCCTGGCCGCGCTGCCGGCGCTGCTCATGTTCGTCGGCGACTGGTCGCGCGTCCCCCGGACCGGCGCCGCACGCGCCCATGCCTGGGCCGTCCTGGCGGCCGCCGCGGTCGCCCGGGTGACCGGGCTGGCGCCGAAGCGCCACGCCGCGCTGATCTGGTGCCGGCGCGCGCTGGCGCTCGCGCTGCTCGGCTTCGCCCTCGCCGTCACGGTGCTCGGCTTCTTCGTGCCGGGGCGCGACGACGCGCTGCTGAGCGGGAACGCGGCGCTGTACCACACCGTCGCCGCCTGGTTCCTGTGACCGGCGGACGAAACACCCCGGGAAATCCCCAGCATCCGGTGCTATGGTGCTACGCGAACCAGCGTCACCGCCGCATCCGCGCGGTGCCGGACCCCGCGGATTGGAGCGTGCGCCATGACCCCGAACCCCACCCCCGCCACCGCCAGGCTGCGTCTGCTGCGCTGGGGCGCGGCCGTCGTCTCCGTACTCGTCGTGGCGGCCTGCTGCGCGGCGATGCGCCCCGACGTCGCCGCGACGATCAGGTCCACCCGCGTCGAGCAGGTGAACGCGCAGATCGAGAACGTCTACACGGCCGACTACCAGGCGATGATGGACGAGCGGCTCGCCGCCGAGCGCGACGCCGGGGACCACGGTCTCGACGACATCTTCGTCAAGGAGAACCCGTACGGCACGAACACGACCTCGCTGTACGTGTACTTCACCACGGACGAACCGGCCGCCGTCAGCTACACGGTCGCCTCCGAGGGCTATCCGGACTTCCGGGCCGACGCCTGCCAGGGCGATGCCGCCGACGCCGACGGCTACGCCACCGCGCACGAGTTCCTCGTCCTGGGACTGATCCCCGACCAGGCCAACACGATCACGCTCACCGTCACCGGCAGGGACGGCACGCTCGAGGAGCGCGTCGTCGAACATGACGGCCCCTCGCTGCTGGGCACCGAGGAGGTCCGGCTCGACCGGCCCGTCACCGCGTCCGACGGCACCGACCTGGGCGGCGGCCTGTACGCGATCCTCGGCAACGACAGCGACGACCAGGACTTCATGTTCTACTACGACGCCGAGGGCGTGCTGCGCGGCGAGATCCCGATCCTGTTCTACCGCAGCCACCGCCTGCTGTTCGACGACGACGGGCTGATGTGGTTCTCCGCGTCCACCGAGACGATGGTGGGCATGAACCGGCTGGGCAGGCTCGAGAAGATCCTCGACCTGGGCGACCGGTTCATCCTGCACCACGACTACGCCTTCGACGCCGACCAGAACCTCGTGCTGCTGGCGACCGAGCTCGACCGCGAGGACTCCTGCGTGCAGGACCAGGTCATCAAGCTCGACACCGACACCGGCGAGGTCACGCGGCTGCTCGACCTGGGCGAGATGTTCCCCGACTACAAGATGTCCACCGACCATGCGGGCATCGACGAATCCGACCTGACCGCCACCGGGCGCTGGGACTGGATCCACCTCAACACGATCCAGATGCTGCCCGACGGCTCGGCGATCTTCTCGGCCCGCGAGACCTCCACCATCATCAAGGTCGACGACCTCGAGGGCACGCCGAGCCTGGAGTGGATGATCGGCGAGCCGAGCGTGTGGGACGGCACCGAGTACCAGGCCACGTTCCTGGACAAGGATGGCGACTTCCCCGACACCGGCGGCCAGCATTCGGTCACGTACGCGCCCGACGACTCGCTGCCCGACGGCCGGTACTACCTGTACATGTTCGACAACAACTATGGCTCGGCGCAGACCCGGCCCGACTTCGACTGGACCGTCATCGACGGCGTCTGCACGAAGTACAACGTCCATACCGAGGGCGCGGCCTCGCAGTTCCGCCGCTACCTGGTCGACGAGAACGCGGGCACCTACACCGAGGTCGCCTCCTTCGACGTGCCGTACTCCCCGCTGGTCAGCTCCGCGCAGCAGCTGGACGACGGGCGGATCCTCATCGATTCGGGCATGCAGGGCCTGTTCGGCGTCTACGACGGGGACGGCACGCTGGTGGCGCAGTACCGCATGGCGCTGAACACGAGCTACATCTACCGCGTCTACCGGTACGACTTCGAGGGGTTCTACTTCGCCTAGGCCGGCATCTGCACATACCGGCAACCTACGCTCGTTACAATGACGCCTATGGGTTTGTTTGATTCGTTGCTGGGCCGCAAGACGGCCGCCCCCGCGCCGTCCGCGCTGACCTTCACGCTCGCCGGGGCCGGCCATGTCTACGACGACGGCGACGTCGGGCTCGAGCCGACGTCGCTGACGATCGCCGAACGCCGCGTCGCCGTCATCGGGCTGAACGGCTCGGGCAAGACCACGCTGCTCAAGCTGCTGGACGGCGCGCTCGCCGCGACCGCCGGCACCGTGACCGTCTCGGGCGGCGACGAGACGCTGGATCCGTCGGACAGGCGCCAGCTCAAGCGCGTCGAACAGATCATCGGCCGCGTGCGCCGCGAGGAGATCCCCAACGGCTTCTACCAGGCGGAGACGATCGCCGCCGCCGTCGAGGCGCCGATGAGGAAACGCCGCGTGCCCGAATCGGAGCGCCAGGCGATCATCGGCAACCTGTTCGCGCATTTCGGGCTGTCCGGGGTCTCCCGGCAGCCGGCGTCGGCGCTGGATTCCGAGAAGCGGCACCTGCTGGCCGTGGTCGCGGCGCTGAGCCTGTCCCCCGCCGCGATCGTGGCCGACGAGCCGACCAAGGGGCTCGACGAGATCGGCACCGCGCACGTCGCCCAGGCGCTGTTCAGCTACAACAAGCAGGTGGTGTTCGCCACGCACGACACCGACATGATCGTGCGGCCCGAATATGCGATCGACCGCACGATCGTGCTGGACGACCACCGCGTCGTGTTCGACGGGTCGCCGGCCGACGCCGTGACGTTCTACGCCGAGCTGATCCGGCGCAAGTGCCAGGCCGCCAAGGGCGACTGAACGGCGAACGGCACGCCCATATGCGGATACGGGGACGGCATCGGGGAACGAGACCCCGCCGACGTCCTTCAGTAGGCACTTTCGGGCTTCGGTAGGCACCGTTATCGCGGTATGCGGAAGACCACGATGGCGCCATTCCGCCGTTCCGCCGCGGGCCGACCGCCGCCGAGGCGCCTACCGAAGCGATAATGTGCCTACCGGACGCCGACCGGGCGCAATATACGGCAAGCTACTGCGCGCAACCGGGCGGCGCATGGCGCGGGATGCGGCGTCACGCCTCCAGCATGTCGTCGACGGCGGCGAGCACGGCGCGCACGCCGCGTTCGAACTCCTCCGGCTCGGGCAGCAGCGACACCGCCAGATACCCGCTCGTCGGCATGTCGAAGAAATAGCCGGGCTGGCCGGTGAACCGGTAGGCGTCGATCAGCCGCAGCGTCAGCGCGTTCTCGTCGACGACCGACGGCACGCGCAGCAGCACGTTCCATCCGCCCTCGGCGCGCAGCACCGTGACCAGACCGGCGGGGTCGGCGTCGAGGATGCGTCGCAGGAGCGCGAGGTTGCCGCGCACGCGGTCGCGCACCCGCGCGGTCTGCGCCGGGGCGGCCTCCAGGAGCTCGGGGATGCGGTCGGCGATGATGTCGCCCATCGGCAGATAGTCGTCGGCGATGACGTCCAGCCGGCGCATCGCCTCGGCCACGTCGCCGTCCGGGCCGGACACCTGGATCCATCCGACCTTGGCGTGCGGGGCGGCGAGCATCTTCGAGAAGCCGTCCAGCGCGAAGGTGAGCACGCCCGGCTCGCCTGCCAGTCGCGCGTTGCCGTCGAACGGCTCGAGGGCATAGTCGTAGAACACCTCGTCGGCGATCAGCGCGACGCCGTGGTCGCGGCACATCGCCACGATTCGCTCGCGTTCGGAGGGCTTGACGTACGAACCGCTGGGATTGTTCGGGTTGATGAGCACCAGCGCGCGGATGCGCCCGCCGTCCGGGCCGTCGAGCAGTTCGCGCAGTTCGGCGGTGTCGATGTACCAGGAGCCGTCGTAGCGCAGCCGGTATTCGATCGTGTCCACGCATTCCAGCCGCGCGATCGATTCGATGAGCGGATAGCCGGGCTTCGGCGCGAGCACCGCATCGCCCGGGTCGCACAGCAGCTTCATCAGCCACGAATACGCCTGCGATGTGGAGCTGAGCAGATACAGGTCCGCCGGGTCGACGGGCTTCGGCGTCGGCCGGGATCCCGCGGCCGCCGGAGCCGCTTCGGACACGGCGATATCGGATGCGGCAGCTCCGGACGTGGCCGCTTCGTACATGACCGCTTCGGGTGCGGCCGCTCCGGATGCGGCCGCCTCGGATACGACGATATCGGATGCGACTGCTTCGGATGCGGCCGTCGTCGATGCGACCGCCGTATCCGAAGCGATTGCCCCCTCTCCGGCCGGGGCCGCGTGGGATTCATCGGCCGAGGGGACGCACCGCCCGCGCCCGCGCGCCGTCAGGAACGCGGCCAGCGCCTCGCGCGCGGCCCGCGGCCCGCGCGGATCGGCGGCGTATACGCCCGGCACCTGCGCCGGGGCAAGTCCATGGCGCGTGGGATTGGAGTCGTTGAGCCTGCCGAGGGCCACGCCCAGCTCGCGGGCGCGGGCCTCGGCCTGCGCGATCGGATTGGGTTCGCTGATGTCGACGCGGGATGAAAAACGCACGCTCCCATCATACCGACGCCCTGCGCGCGGACATATGCACGGGCCGCCGGATGCGCGGAGACCGTGCACCCCGGCTATCGGGATGCACGGCCCCTATGGCGGGCACGTCCCGCGCATACACGCGATGACCGTGAGACGTTCGGCGGCGACCATGCCATCGGTCGGCACGCCCCGCGCCTACGCGCTATGACGTCGGTCGCTCACTGCTTGGTGCTGGCGTAGTAGGCGGCGCCCACGATGCCGGCCTCGTTGCGCAGCTTGGCGGGGACGATCGGCGTCTTGATGTCGATGAACGGCAGGAACTTGTCGCTGTGACGGCTCACGCCGCCGCCGACGACGAACAGATCCGGGTTGAAGTACTTCTCCATCAGACCGTAGTACTTGGTCAGGCGCTTCGCCCACTTCTTGTAGCCCAGCTCCTCGCGCTCGCGCACCGAGGAGGCCGCGTACTTCTCCGCGTCGCCCTTGCCCTTGGGCAGTTCGATGTGGCCGAGCTCGCTGTTGGGGATGAGCACGCCGTTGTAGATCAGCGCGGTGCCGATGCCGGTGCCCAGCGTGGTGGCGATGACCAGGCCGTTCTGGCCCTGCGCGGCGCCGTACTGCTGCTCGGCCAGGCCGGCGGCGTCGGCGTCGTTCACGACGACGACCGGGCGGCCGCACGCCTCGGAGAACACGGCGGTCACGTCGACGCCGATCCAGGACTGGTCGAGGTTGGCCATGAAGTCCAGCGCCTTGCCCGGCTTGATCGGCGCCGGGAACGCGATGCCGACCGGGACGGTCTCGGGCACCTCGAAGTGCTCGAGCTCCTGGCGGACGATGTCGGCGACGGCCTGCGGGGTGGAGACCTCGGGGGTAAGAATCTTCAGACGCGGTTCAGCGAATTCGCCCTTTTCAAGATTGACAGGCGCGGCCTTGATGCCCGAGCCGCCGATATCAACGCCAAAAGCCTGTGCTGTTTCAATCATCTTTGACCTCTCTCAATAAGGTTGTTGGTTTTTGAACCGGTATTCGGCATTGTATCGCGGAATGCCCCCGATGCGCGCCCGAACACGCATATTCGGTGCGAACGTATGCATGATCAGTCGCGCCGAGCGCCCCCGGCGCGGCCGGTCGGCGCCCCGATACCAGGATGCTGCGCGATAATCGGAGTATGGCAGAACACACCCAACTCATCGACGCAATCAACATCCGCACCGCCGTACGCGCCTACGACCCCGATCCGATCGACGACGACACGGCCCGCCAGCTGGACATGACCATCGACGCGGTCAACACGCTCGCCGGCATCCGCATCCAGCTGGTGCGCGACCAGCCGGCCGTGTTCGCCGGGGCGAACGCCTCCGGGCATCTGAAGAACGCGGCCAACTACCTGGCGATCGTCGGTCCGAAGCAGGACGACGAGGCCCGGGAGCGCGCCGGGTTCTACGCCGAGCGCGTCGTGCTCGCCGCGACGCTGCGCGGCCTGGGCACCTGCTGGGTCGGCGGCAGCTGGGACGCGGCCGAGGCCGCGCGGCACTGCCGTGTGCCCCACGGCGACGAGCTGTACCTGGGCGTGGTGATCGGCCACCCGGAGAACCATCTGTCGCGCATGGCCGCCCCGTACGAGCAGCTCGTCGAGATCCAGCGCACGCACCGCGACGGCAAGACGTACGAGCAGTTCACCCGCGACATGGACGACGCGGCGCGCCAGGCGGCGCCCGCATGGTTCAGGGCCGGCGTCGAGGCCGCGATGAAGGCGCCGAGCGCGCTGAACCGCCAGCCGGTGCTGTTCTCCTACAACGCCGACGACGACACCGCGGCGGCGCGTCTCGACCCGCAGGTCGAGACGGGCTGCGGGCCGAACGACCTGGGCATCGCCAAGCTGCACTTCCAGATCGGCGCCGGTTCGGGCACCTGGGCGTGGGGCGACGGCGGCCTGTTCATCCATCGGTAGCCACCGGTGGCGCCACGGGCGCCCGGCCGCATATCGCAGGGCCGTGATGCCGCCGGAATCGCGATTCCGGCGGTTCCTCACCGGCTTCTCACTTCAACGGCGGCATCGGCGCCCAGTCGGGGTCGTGCAGCAGCCTGCGCGAATCCCACCAGCCCTTGGCGATCTGCACCAGGCCGGTGCGCACGTGCCCGCGGTCCACGGCCACCAGGCGGATGACCTCCTTGGCGGCGGTCGCCAGCGTGCCCAGCGCGAACGGCAGCGGCCGGTAGTCGCCGTGGACCATGAAGTAGCGCGCCATGTACCCGCGGTTGCGCATGATGTGGTACCGGTTCATGTCCGAGGTCGAGTTGAGCTGGCGCAGGCCGCCGATGTCCCAGTTGCCGATCTCGCGCGTGCGGCGCAGGATCACGTCGGGCACCACGATCGGGTTCGTCACCTTGCTGGCGAGGTAGCCGTACATCGTGTCGTCCCAGTAGATGAAGAACCTCGGGTCGGGCAGGCCGATCCGCTCGACGATGCGGCGGCTGAACAGCCCGCCCTCGAAGCACAGCGTGTTCATCACGCGGTAGCCGGCCGAGCCGAACGCGGCCGGGGCGATCGGGTTCGGGATGCCCAGCGGCACGATGAAGTGGTACTGCCAGTAGAACGGGCCGCCGTCGTAGTCGTAGCGGCTGCCCTGGATGACCTCGTGGCGTCCGGTCCACTTGGCGAGCTTGTCGATCGCGTCCGGGATGACCGCGACATCGTCGTCCATGACCCAGAACCACGCCGCGCCGAGGTCGTAGGCCACCTTGACGCCTGCGGAGAAGCCGCCCGCGCCGCCGAGGTTGTCGGACTGCGGCGCGTAGACGACGCGGCTCTCGTTGCCCAAGCGGTCGGCGACGGTCGTCCCCCACTGCCGCGTGACGTTCGCCTCGAACCCCTCGACCATGCCGCGGGTCTCGTCGCTGTGCTCGTTGTCGACGACGACGATGCGCCACGGCGCCTGCGTCAGGTGCAGGATCGAGTCGAACAGCGTGGCCAGCAGCTCCTGACGCCTGTAGGTGACGATGACGATGGCCAGCTTGTCGATGCCGGGGCGCGCGGGCGCCGCCTTGGCGGCCTTGGCGGCGTGCCGCGCCTGTCCGCGCTTCGCGGAGGTCTTCTTGTTCGCAGTCATAGGCTCCATTGTTGCACCTGCCCTCGCCACCGACGGGGGATGCGCCGGCGCGTCCGTCCGCACGTTGCGCTACGAATGGGAGACGCAAGTTTCAGGGAAGGTGCGATTCCTTACTGGCGGTGACGGCGGAGCCGGGATTCATAACGGCGGCCACCGAAGCCCGCGACCCGCCCACGGCGGCTGATCCGGTGCGAATCCGGGGCCAACGGTTACAGTCCGGATGGAAGAAACGAGGTGCTCGCATGAGCGTGTCTTCGCATGCCAACAACCACTCGACGTCGTCGTCCCATGCCACGGGCGTGGCCGATTCGGGCCGCTGGTCGACCCGGCGCATCGCCGTCTACGCGCTGTTCGTCGCCCTGTCGATGGCGGTGAGCTTCATCGAGTTCCCGCTGATCCCCGGCGTGCCGTGGCTCAAGTACGATCCGTCCGGCATCGTCAGCCTGGTGGCCGGCTTCGCCTACGGCCCCGCCGCCGCGGTCATCGTCAGCATGCTCGGCTTCGTGCCGCATCTGTTCGCCGACCCGTGGGGCACGCTGATGGCCGTGGGCGTCGCGCTGGCGATGAGCGTGCCCGCCGCGCTGGTCTACCGCCGGATGCGCACGCGCAAGGGCGCGCTGATCGGCATCGTCGTGGGCGCGGTCGTGGCGCTGGCGGTGGCGATCGTCGGCAACCTGCTGATTACGCCGATCTACGCCGCCATGAGCGTGCAGGAGGTCGCCGCGCTCATCGTGCCGGCCCTGCTGCCGTTCAACCTGGTGAAATTCGTCATCCACGGCGTGGTCACGTTCCTGATCTACAAGCCGATCTCGAACCTGCTGCACCGATGAGTCTGCCGGGTCCCCGCATAAGCGTCGCCGCGCTCGCCCATGTGCGCTTCAGCTACGACGGCGGCGCCTCGTGGGCGCTGGACGGCGTCGATCTGCGCGTCGCCGAGGGTGAGCGCGTATGCGTCGTCGGGGCCAACGGTTCGGGCAAATCGACGCTGGCCCGCATTCTCGCGGGTCTTGCGGCCCCGGACCGCGGATCGGTGACGCTGCTCGGCGAGCATGTGTTCGACGAGCGCTCGGGCGCCGATCCCGATGCCTACCGTCGCGCGCGGCGCGGCATCGGCGCGGTGTTCCAGAATCCGGAAGACCAGATCGTCACGACCGTGGTCGAGGACGACGTCGCGTTCGGTCCGGAGAACCTCGGCATCGCGCGCGACGGCATCGGCCGGCGCATCGCCGGGGCGCTGCACGCGGTCGGCATGGCGGGGTTCCGCGACGCCGATCCCACCGTGATGAGCGGCGGGCAGCAGCAGCGCGTCGCCATCGCCGGCACGCTGGCCATGGCGCCGTCGATGATCGTGCTCGACGAGCCGACCGCGATGCTCGACGCCGCGGCCCGCGGCGAGGTCATGCGCATCCTGGATGCGCTGCAGTCACGCGGCGTCGCGATCGTGCTGATCACCCACCACGACGACGAGACCGCGCACGCCGACCGCGTCATCCATATGGCCGACGGACGGATCATGGCCGTGGAAGACGCGGCCGGGTCGGCGCGCCCGAAGCCTGCGGCGCGCGGCAAGGCCGGCGCGGCGCCGGATGCCTCGGGACCGGCGGAACCGGCGGAATCGACGCGGTCCACGGACTCGGCGGAATCGGCGGATCCGGCAAGATCGACGACGCCGGAGAAGCCCGAGGTGCCGACCCGATCGGCGGCACCGATGGATCCGCCAGCCCCGACCGCATCGACGGCACCGATGACGCATGCGAAACCGGCGGCGTCATCGACATCGGCGGATGCAGCGGGCACGACCGACCAGGGCGCGGAGAGGCTGCCGGTGTCCGCGGCACCGGCGACATCGGGCGGCCCGACGGAACCGATGCGCGCGGATGCGGCCGCCGTCAAGGCGTTGTCCGACGCCGGACCGGCGGTCACGGCACCGGCGGCATCGGAGTCCGGCTCGGACTCGCCGGACGGACGGACGGCGCAGGAGCGGCCGGGGCCGGCCGTCGCGGTCGACCACGTGTCGTTCTCGTATCCCGGCGCGGCGGCCCCGGTGCTCGACGACGTCTCGTTCACGGTCCGGCGGGGCGAGACCGTCGCGATCATGGGGCGCAACGGCGCCGGCAAGTCGACGCTGGCCCGCCTGCTGTGCGCGCTGGAGCGGCCCGATGCCGGGTCGATCGCGATCTGCGGCGTCCCGACGGGCGGAAGGCGGCGCGAACGCCGCGAGCTGCGCCGTCATATCGGCTACGTGATGCAGCATCCCGAGCGGCAGCTGTTCGCCGACACCGTGGCGCAGGACGTCGCCTACGGCCCCACGAACCAGGGACTGCCGGCCGGGGAGGTGCGCGCGCGGGTCGATGAGGCGCTGCGTCTGCTGCGCATCGAGCACATCGCCGACCGCTCGCCGTTCGCGCTGTCGGGCGGACAGCAGCGGCTCGCCGCGATCGCCGGCGTGATCGCCTGCCACCCGGACGTGCTGGTGCTGGACGAGCCCACCGCCAGCCTCGACGCGGCGGCCACCGCGCGCATCCATGAGCTGATCCGCGCGCTGCGCCGCCGCGGCGTCACCGTGCTGATCATCACGCATGCGCCGGCGGAGGCCGAGGCCCTGGCCGACCGCGTGATCGCCGTCGGAGCTCCGGGCGATGCGCCGTACGGAAACGGCGTGTCGGCAACCGAACCGCTCGACGCCGACGATTCCGCGCCCGAGCCGTTCGATGCCGGCGGGTCGGCGGACGGTTCCCCCGACGCTGCGGTCGGCGATCCATCGGACGATGACGCGGTGGCTGCCCACTCCCCTCGTGCCGGCGAATCCGTGTCCGGCTCCCGTGATGCCGGCGGGTCGGCGGACGGTTCCCGCGGTGCCGCGGACGGCGCCCGCCGGCGCAGCCCGCTGTCGTCGCTCGATCCGCGCGTCACGATGGTGACGTTCCTGGCCCTGATGTTCACCGCCTTCGCGATCTCCAACGCCTGGCAGCTCGGGCTGGCGACGCTGCTGACCGTGGGCGTCGTCGCCGCCGGGCGGATCGACCCGCTGCGGCTGCTGGCGTCGGTCAGGCTGATTCTGGGCATGCTGGTCGTCATGGGGGCGCTCAACGTCTTCTTCGCGCGCGGCGGCGCGACGCTGGCCGAACTCGGGCCGATCGCGATCACGACGGGAGGGCTGGCGACGGCGGCGCTCTATATGCTGCGCTTCGCGCTGGTCATCCTGCTCGGTGCGGTGCTGCTGGCCACGACCACGCCCACCGCGCTGACCGACGCGGTCGGCTCGCTGCTCTCCCCGCTCAGGCGTCTGGGCGTGCATACGCAGGAGATCGCCCTGGTGCTCAGCCTGGCGATGCGGTTCCTGCCCACGCTGTCTCGCGAGGCCCATGCGATCATCGACGCGCAGGCCGCACGCGGCGGCGACGTCGAGACCGGGTCGCCGGCCAGGCGGATCCGCGCGCTGACGGCCATCGTGGTGCCGGTGTTCGCGGGGACACTGCGGCATGCCGACAACCTCGCGCTGGCGCTCGACGCGCGATGTTACGAGGAGGGCGCGCATCGCACCCACTGGCGCGAGATGCGCGTGCGGGGCCGCGATGCGATGCTGGTGGCGGTGACCGCGGCGTATCTGGCCATGCTGATCGCCCTCGCCTAGGTCCCCATCCCATCCCTCATCCTCATCCCCATTTCCCGCCTCGCTCCCACCCTGCGCACAATGTGCAATTGTTTACGCTGAGGAGCCGTTTCGGCCGCCTCAGCGTAAACAATTGCACATTGTGCGCAGGGATAAATTGGGAGGGATAACGGGCGAGGATGATGGGACGGGATGATAGATGGATAGATAAGGGATAGATGGATGGATAGATAGACAGACAGATGGAGGATGGGAGGCCGGATTATCCGATACGGGCTCATCCGGGCAGATTCAGCATAATCCGATTGACCCGGGTTCATCCGGGCCAATCCAGCTCGATCCGGCCGAGCCAGACCGATTCAGCTTAATCCAGCCAATCCAATCCAGCTCGATCCAGCTCGTTTCAGCCCGATTCAGCCCGTTTCAGCCCGATTCGGCTTAATTGGCCGATTCGATCCAGCCCAATCCACTCGGTCCAGCCCGATCCATCCCAATCCGACCAATCGGACCTATCCGCCCCAATCCCCCGGCTCCCTAGGGCAGAGCCCATGTCGCGAATCCGGTGACGACCGTGAAATCCAATCCCCCCGGCTCCCTAGGGCGGGGGTCAGGGCATTCCCCGATGGCGATGAAGGTAGCCCTGCCGTAGTCTGAAACCATGAGACTACTGGGCAACATCCTATGGATCATCCTCGGCGGCCTGGCCATCGCGATCGGCTGGGCGCTGGTCGGGCTGGTGCTGTGCATCACGGTCATCGGCATCCCGCTCGGCGCGCAGTGCTTCAAGATGGCGACGCTCACGCTCACGCCGTTCGGCAAGACCGTGACCTATGGCGGCGGCATCGGCTCCATGCTGGTCAACGTCGTCTGGGTGATTCTGGTCGGCTGGTGGATGGCGCTCGGCTACGTCGTCGCCGGCGTGCTCAACTGCATCACGGTCATCGGCATCCCGTTCGGCCTGCAGTCGTTCAAGATGGCCAAGCTCGCGCTGTGGCCGTTCGGCGCGCAGATCACCAACCTGTAGACGGCTCCACGGAACGGCGAACCCGCATCCTCGCAGATTCCGCCCGTGCCATGCCTGGCACCGATACGCCAAGGCGCAGCGGCGGATGCGTTCGCCGCCCGACCGCCCACCACCGCGCTTTGGCTGCGATGCACCGGTCGGATTGATGGCACCGCTGGTCACGTCTTCGCTATCGCCCACTTCCGCGCTTTGGCGGCGACGCGCCCGCGCGTATCCGGTTAGACCGGAATCCAGGACCGCATGTTCGGACCGGCCTTGCGATACGCCGCTCGTATCCGGACAGGCCGTCCTATTCGTTGTCCAAGCCGCCTGATCGCCCATACACTGGATTCATGAACAAGACACTGCGTAGCATAGCCGCTGCGTCGTGCCTGGCAGCCGCCCTATCGTTCGGCGGCTGCGCCAACGGCAACGCAGCCACGAATGAGATCCTCGACCGCCTCGACACCATGCAGCAGGAGCTCGACGAGCTGAAGACCGACATCAACGGCTCGTCTTCCGGCTCCGCCGATGCGGGCGGTTCCCCGTCGGACACCGGCACCGGCTCGGACACCGGCACCGGCTCGGATACCGGCACCGACCCCGCCACCGTCCCGACCGACGCGTCGGGCTTCGATACGGCGATCGCCGACCTGGAGACCCGGGTCGCCGAGGCCGTCGCCACCGCGGACGCCGTGGCGGTGCCGGCCAACGCGGCCGATCGCCCGCAGGCGTACTTCGACGCGACCAGACCGCTGGAAGCGCTGGACGACGAGGTCGACCGGCTGGACGACCAGGTCGAGAACGCGCATCGCGCCCACACGATCGACCGTGGCACCATGTGGTCGTTGGAGGACCGGCTCGACGCGGTGGACGACCAGCTCGACCATGCCAAGGACTCGCTCGAACGCCGCATGGGCGTCGACGACTAAGCCCGGAAACACCGCAAGGGTCGTCGCTAACTGAACCGCACCCCGATTGTTGGACTGGAGAAATTCAGATTCGATGATCGGAGGTGCGGTTCTTGCGTATGCGGGAGGATCGGAGGAAGCGTTATGATGACGGGTTTCGGCGAGAGGCGTTGAGGC
>NZ_JAHBBD010000010.1 GCF_019331775.1 Bifidobacterium phasiani | reverse complement strand
CCCATGCGCGTCCTCGGCTACAAGACACCCAACGAGGTTTGGCAGCACGAGCTCGAGGAGATAGCATCATACCGAAACCACCCGAAGACAGGTGTTGCACTCACAAATTGAAACCGGGAAGGCGTGAAAACGACGCGACGCGACGACGAGCGGACGGTGCCGGGCGCGCATCGGCGCATGAGGCGGGCCGACCGCGAGGTGTCCGACCCCGCGGCGATCGAGCGCATCATCGCCGACTGCCGGATCATGACCATGGCCTACAACGACGCGGAGGGGCTGACGCTCGTGCCGCTGAACTTCGGGTACGTCATGCGCCCGGACGGCCTGCCCACGCTGTACTGCCACTCCGCGGCTCACGGGCGCAAGCTCGACGCGATCCGGGCGGCGGGCAACGCGCTCGCCGTCGCCGTATCGATGCGGACCGATTGCGAGCCGATCGAGGGGCGCACCTGGTGCGCCTGGGGCGAGGCGTTCCGCTCGGTCGTGGCCACGGGCACCGCCTCCATCGTCGAGGACATGGGGGAGCGCCGCCTGGGCCTGCAGCGGCTGATGGCCCAGCAGGCCGGCGTCGCCGACGCCGCGTTCACCGACGCGCAGGTGCGCGCCGTCACGGTGTGGAAGGTCGAGATCGGGCATATGAGCGCCAAGGTCCACGCCCGACCGCCGCAGCCGGACCGCCCGCGACAATGACCGGAGCGCGTCCGGTGGGTGAATTCATTCGCCCGGATGAGGGCATGCCGTCATGACGTCCCCTACAATCGGGAGAGAAACAAGACAGGTAGGGCAGCATTGTCCGATTAACCGGGGAGTGCCCGCGATGCTGACACGACGGCAGATCCGCATACTCGTCCACACGCACGGCCGGGAGATCATCGAACACGACAACATGGCCATCGAACGTCGCTGCTACCAGCACGGCGCGGTCACCACGTTCGCCCATTCGATCCGCGTGGCGTGCATGGCGGTCTGGCTCGCGGACCGGCTGCGGCTGTGGCGTCGCGTGGACGCGCGCTCGCTGGTCCGCGCCGCCCTGCTGCACGACTACTTCCTGTACGACTGGCATGACTGGGACGGCGGCGCCCACCGGCTGCACGGATTCACGCACGGCCGGGCCGCGCTGGACAACGCGATGCGCGACTTCGGCGACCTCAACCCCGTCGAGCGCGACAGCATCGCACGGCACATGTTCCCGTTGACGCCGGTGCCGCCGCGCTACCTCGAGGGCTACCTGGTGACGGTGGCCGACAAGGTGAGCGCGACCCGGGAGACGCTGTCGCCGGACCGGTTCCGCCGGCCGCCGCGGCATCGGGGCGGCGCGCGATGACCGCCCTCGCGCAGGTGTTCCTGTGGTTCCTGCTCTACTCGTTCCTCGGCTGGGTGTACGAGTCGATCCTCGTCTCCGTGCAGGAGCGCCGCTGGGTGAACCGAGGCTTCCTCAACGGGCCGGTCTGCCCGATCTACGGCGTGGGCGCCGTGCTCGCCGACCTGCTGCTTTCGCCGCTCGCCGACCGGCCTGTGGCGTTGTTCCTGATCGCCGCCGCGGGCGCCAGCGTTCTGGAGTACGTCACCTCGTGGGCGATGGAGCGGCTGTTCCACGCACGGTGGTGGGACTACTCCGACTTCCCTCTGAACCTCAACGGGCGCATCTGCCTGCCGGCCGCGGCGGTGTTCGGCGTCGGCGGCGTGGTGATCGTGCGGTACATCCAGCCGCAGGTCGAGCGTTGGACCGCGTTGGTGCCGCTCCCGGCAGTGCATACGCTGGCCGTCGTGTTCGCACTGCTGCTGGCGATCGACCTGGCGGTCACGGTCGCCGGCATCGCCCATTTCGACGAGAACCTCGCGGCCTTCACCGCCCTGGTGCAGGGCTACGCGGCGAAGGCCGGAGACAACTGGCAGTGGGGGCGCGACGCGCTCGCCGAGAGGGCGCGCGGCTGGGCGGAATCCTCGCAGGAGATCCTGGGGCATCTGCGCGACGCGGCCTCCCATGTGCTCAACCGCCAGCAGCAGCGCATGATCGACGCCTTCCCGCACCTGAAGTCGATGAACCACGACCGGGTGCTGGAGACGATCCGCGAGCTCATGCGCCGTCACGGGTAACGGTTTTGTTTTTCGCGGAATGGTCATGACATATTCGGGACAGGTGTTTCCGGTGTCCGGGAACGGTCCTGAATCGCAGCGTCGTGACATAGCGGTGCTGGTAGATCGTCGCCGCAATGCCGACCAGGACGGCGGCGATGAGTATCGTCGCGATGATGACGACGGCGGCGCGATCGAAGGCGATGCTGATGATGACCCCGGTCGTTACCGCCGGGATGGGCAGCGCCGCCAGCATCAGAATGCCGATCAGTCCCTCGGTGTTCCTGGCCGTCGCAAGCGTCGCGAGAGCGGTCGTGAACAGGATGGTGAGCACTGTGCAGCCGTATCCGCACCAGGCCGCGGGGGAGCCCAGATCGTTCATGTCGATGAAGCCCCAGCACAGATGGCATGCGACGAACAGCATCGTCATCGGGACGGATGCCGCAAGCGGCAACACCGTATGCGCCAGCAACATCCCGACCATCGGACGTCCTGATTCCCGATAGGCTTCCTCCATGAAGCGATTCAGCCGTTGTCCATGGTGGCCGTCCGATGCGCCTAGCGAATGCATCACCACCACCAGGGCCGATACCCACCCGCATGCCGGAATGCCGTAGCAAAGATCGAACACTGAGGCGAAGACATGGCCGTCGCAGACCAGCGCCCCCTGCAGCGATAGCAGGGCGATTGCGACGGGAGAGACGATTGCCGTCAGCCAGAATGCCGCGCTACGCCGGCACAATCGCCAGTCGTACCAGATGACTGCTTTCATCTCATTCCTCCCTATGAACGTCCGAACCCGAAATCGACGTGATGTGTATCGGGGGACCCATCGGCGTCCACCGATGATTTGAACGCGTCATAGTCGGCAAATTCGTCAAGGCGCCGGTCGAGAGTCACGGTTCCGTGACCGAGACGGATCACGCGGTCGGCGGTGCGCCAGCAGTAGTCGAGATCATGTGTGATGGTCAGTACCGTGCACCCGGCCTCGCCGAGCTGACCGATCATTTCGATCAGCAGGTCACGGGTACCCGGGTCGACCATGTTCGTCGGCTCGTCCAGCATGATGAGCCGAGGTTTGAACAGCATGCCGGCAGCGATGCCCGCGCGTCTGCGCATGCCGCTGGACAATTCGGACACCCTGTCGTCAAGATGGTCGGCGAGGCCGAATGCGTGAACCAACGGTTCTTGTTCCATCCTCCCGGACTCGATTCGGTTCGGGCTTCCCGACGTGCCGAATAGCATGGAACGGAAGACGATGTTCTCTCGGATCGTCAGCGCCGAGGACAGGCCGTCGCCGTCGGCGAGCATGAACACGCCGCGCATATCGCCGACGGCGTCGGCATCGATGACCGCTTCTCCCTCATCCGGCCGAAGCATACCGGTGATGATGCGGAACAGCGTCGTCTTGCCGACCCCGTTGGACCCGAGTATGGCGAGCGATTGTCCTTGTGGGATATCGAGATTGATATGGTCGAGCACAGTGACGTGGCGCGAATAGCCGAATGTGACATTGCGCACCGAGACCGCGGTGATGTCTGAACCGCACATGGCAGCTCCTTCGTGTGGGGCCGGTTCGGTGACGGTGCCTTGCGGCCGTCCGGCCGATGGCCGCAAGGTGTTCGCATGGCGGTGTCTGGCGGCGACGGTGATTGCCGCCATCGATATGGCGGCTGCCGCGAGCGCCGGCATGACGACCGTCCACGACGGCACGTTGGGTGCCATCCGGCGCAGCATGATGGCAATGGCCGGGGGTGCCATGCCGGCGAGGATGGATGCGATGCCGTTGCTGCCGGTGATGGTACCGACGGCCGCCACCGCAGCGATGCCGGCCAGCGCCGCGATGGACAGTGCTGATACATCTGCCATGACACCGGGTCCTGGTATGCCGGCGCTGAGGGCGATCGGCGGGTACGCGGTGGCCGCAGGCGCCAATACGGTAAGGATCTGCCCCGCCAGATATGGGCCGGCGCCGATGCCCGAACAGTGGACGGTGACGTCGGTGCCGTCTTCGACGTCACCACGAACCGTCTCCTGCATGAGCGTCGGGGCCAGCGTCGCTACCGGAATCATCAAACAGGCATCGATGGCCGTGGTCGCGGTCGATCGGGATGCGGCACGCATCAGAATCGCCAGCGCCGATGGCAGCAGCCACAATGCGATGACGATCGGCAACGCCCTGCTGTGTCTCAACAGATGAAGATTTCTGTAGAGGATCGCCCTCATGATGGGCCTCCAGCCCCTGGTTTCAGACCTCTCCGGCGGTGATACGACGCAACGCCGCGACATGCCGTTCGAAGGCGCGGCGGCCCTCTCCGGTCATGCGTGCCCATGTGAGGCGGTAGCCACGGTCGTCGCCGGCCTTCTTGTCCAGGACCACATACCCGTGTTCGGCGAGGACCTTCAGATGCTTCGAACATGTGGCGTCACTGATCTCCAACGTGTCGCGGACCACGTCGAAGCGCATGGGGGAGTAGGTGTACAGCAATCCGCAGATCCGAAGCCGTATCGGTGCGTGGATGATCTCGTCGAACTGCGGCGAATCGTCCGTGTTCATGATGTCACCCCTGCTCGGCCAGCCGCAGGTCCTGCCGGTCGAAGTGACGCAGCAGCATCGCGGACATCGCGGCTCCGACGACGGCGACCGCAACTGGCCAGATCCATGACACGGTCATGTAGCCCAATGCAAAGTCCACTGCCGCGCTGCCGTATTGCACGAGAACCAAAGACGCGATGGCCTGGGCCGTCGCGCGGCGCTGACGTCTCCTACCGGGGCTGCCCGGCAGAAAACGGGTCTTCGCCCATATCCCGATACCCGTCGCGCGTCGGGCGCCTGCCAACATCGCGGCGACCGCCATCGTCAGCAGGACGAGCGCGGCCAACGCGCACCCATAGAAGGCCGTCGGGGCGAGTCCGAACGCATAGAGCCCGTTGAACGACATCCCCAACACCCAATACAGCAGATTCAACGCGGCAACCAGTACGCCGTATGCCGGCGCATACCATGAGGGACGGCGTGTCCGCATCGCCAGCCGTGTGCGGTCGTTGTCAAGCATCGCCAGCATCTCCGCCCCGTCGGGCGGTTCCATATCGTTCGTGGTCATGGCAAGCCCTTCTCCGGATAATTGTTTTCCGTGATGGAAAGTGTATTACTTTCCATCACGGAAAACAATTATCCGGAGTGTCGATCCGTGGTGTGGCTCAGTGGGTCCCGGCCGCCGGTGCCGGTGCGACGACGTCATATCGGACGAGCGCATCCGTCTCGGCTCCCAATCCGCCTACGGCGTTCGACGCATCCGCGTCAGCAGCCGTGGCCTCCGCCACCACCGCATCCGCGCCGCCCGCGGGAAGCGCGGCGGCCTGGTAGTCGGTCACGCCGGCGCCGGTGTTCGGATGCGTGGACGAGTACGCCTGGTCGCAGCAGTACGCCACGAGCAGCACGACGGCCGCGACGGCCAGCGCACGGGTGTTCGCGCGGTTGAGCAGGTCGTCCAGCGCGGGCGCCAGCAGGTAGACGATCGCCAGCCCGCCCAGGCCGAAGGCCAGCAGCCCCTCGGCGCAGATGCGCCCGTTGAGGTTGAGGAAGTAGCCGGTGTAGTCCCACCAGCGCTGCCCGTCGTGCGTGACCTCCAGGAACCACGACGAGCAGTACTCCAGCGCGCCGCACAGCGCCATCGCCGCCACGAACTCCAGCGCCGGCCGGGAGCGCAGCTTCCTGAGCAGGATCAGGATGGCCAGGCCGCCGGTGCCGTAGATCGGCAGCCACGGGCCGTGCAGGGTGCCGCGGTTGACGAACATGCCCTCGTTGATGAACGCGATGATCACCTCCCAGACCCAGCCGACGAAGCAGAAGATGAAGAACATCATGACCAGGTTGAGCACGGTGTAGCTGCGCGTGGCGCCGGGGCCGGAGACCGTGCCGGCGCGGAAGCGCATCGCGGCCGGCGCCAGCCGCTCGGGGTAGGTGCGCCCCTCGACCACGTCGCGCTCGTCCGCGATGGCGGCCACGCGCGCCTCGTGCCGCTGCCAGGCGTCGACGGCCGCGTCGCGCCGCAGCTTGATGCCGAACCATTCGCTGAGCAGCCCGGCGAAGCCGGTCGGCCGGACGACCGGCTCGTCGTCGTCCACCTGCCGGATCACCTCGATCGCGTCGGCGTACGTGCGGTGCACCAGCGCGGGGTCGGGGCGGGCGAACAGCGCGTCGTCGCGCAGCTTCTGCGTGCCTTCGACGCCCCGCTCCTTGGCCTGCGCCCGCACGTACGCGTAGTACTCGGCGAAGAACGCCGCCTGGTATCCGTTGAGATAGAAGACGCCGACCAGACCGAAGGTCAGCACGCTGAGCACCTGCCAGCCCAGGAACGACAGCCCGGCGACGAAGCACTCCCACTTGTGCCCGCGCATCATCCGCCGCGACAGCGTGATCGCCTCGTTGGCCGTGAGCGTGGGGTTCTCCGCCATGATGTACGGCACCAGCGTGTAGGAGAACGATTTGACGAAGAAGCCGACGATGGTGAACATCCACAGCATCAGGTAGACGGTCTGGACGAACATCGTCCACGCCATGCGCGGCCAGGCGCCGGTCTGGATCGGGTACAGGAAGCGGCGCATCGGCACCCTGTCGTAGGTGCGGGCCTCCAGCGCGATGCGTCGGGCGACGATGAGATAGGTCTGCTGGACGAACAGCCACAGGAAGATGTAGGCCGCGAGGCTGCCGACCACCAACAGCACGACCGTGGCGTCGTAGGAGCGCAGGATCGAGCGGATCGCGTCGGTGACGGTCAGCAGGATGCTGCCGGACGAGAAGGAGTTGAGCACCATGGCGAACACGCCGCGGGAACGGGCGAGCATGGCGTTGGTGTCGTTGTCGCGGATGTCCTGCTCGCGCTGCGCCACCTCGGCGCGCACCTCGTCCTCGCCTCCGGCCGCGATGTCGCCGAGCATCGACTCGAGATGCCCGGCGTCCACGACGACGCCCGTGCCGTCGTCGTGGACGCCGGTGACGGCGATCGACGAGGTGTATTCGACGCCGAAGAACGCGGCGAACAGGCAGACGACGACGAACAGCCAATAGTGCCGCCTCAGGTTCCGCCGTGCCCGCGCCTTCATCGCTTTGCGGTCCATGCCCCGCTCCTTCCCCTGTGGGTCCTCTCCTGCATGCCACTCTAACAGGGCGGACCGCGGCCCGCTCCGCGCCGGCCGGGCTCCGGAGCCACCGGCCCGGGGCGCTGTCGGCCTCTGCTGAGAGACTGGGGAGGCCTGAAACACAGGTACACGCTCATTTCAACAGGGAGATGCATCATGGCTCACGTCATCGATTTCAAGGAGGCCGGGTTCGACACCCTCCTCGATGAACTGCAATGGCGCGGGTTGATTTCCCAGTCCACGGACCGGGAACGACTCGCCGACGCGCTGAACGGTGAGCCGATCACGTATTATTGCGGCTTCGATCCGACCGCCCCCTCCCTGCACATCGGCAACCTCGTCCAGCTGATCAACATGCGCCACCTGCAGGCCGCGGGCCACCACCCGATCGCGCTGGTCGGCGGCGCCACCGGCCTGATCGGCGACCCCCGCCAGTCGGGCGAGCGCACGCTGAACCCCAAGGACGTCGTGGCGCGGTGGGCCGAGCGGCTCCGCGCCCAGATCGGCGGCATCCTGCAGACCGAGGGCGACAACCCCGTCCGCTTCGTCAGCAACTACGACTGGACCGCCGACATGACGGTCATCGACTTCCTGCGCGACGTGGGCAAGAACTTCCGCCTGGGCACGATGCTGGCCAAGGACACGGTGGCGCGCCGCCTGAGCTCCGAGGACGGCATCAGCTTCACCGAGTTCAGCTACCAGGTGCTGCAGGGCAACGACTACCTGCACCTGTTCGACGAGTACGGCTGCACGCTGCAGCTCGGCGGCAACGACCAGTGGGGCAACCTCACCTCGGGCCTCGACCTGATCCACAAGGTGCGCGGCGTGGACGTCAACGTGTTCACCAGCCCGATCATCACGGACGCGCAGGGCAAGAAGTTCGGCAAGTCCGAGGGCAACGCGGTGTGGATCGACGGCACGATGCTCAGCCCGTACCGCTTCTACCAGTTCTGGTTCAACCGGCCGGACGCGGAGATGGAGAGCCTGCTCAAGGCCTTCACCTTCCTGCCCAAGGCCGAGATCGAACGGCTGATCGAGCAGACGCGGACCAACCCGGGCGTCCGCGAGGCCCAGCGCGCGCTGGCCTGGGAGGTCACCAGCCTCGTGCACGGCGAGGCCGCGACGCAGGCCGCGATCGACGCCTCGTCCGCGCTGTTCGGCCACGGCGACCTCGCCGCGATCGACGAGGACACGCTCCAGGCGGCGCTCGACGGCCTCAAGGTCGAATCCGAGGACGGCTCCAAGGCGTTCGCCGGGGCGCGGCCGGGCGAGCGCGTCGCCGAGGCCGGCGTGCGCGCGGGCCTGTTCAAGTCGATCTCCGAGGCGCGCAAGACCATCAGGTCGGGCGGCGTGTACCTGAACAACACCCGCGTCGACGACGAGGAGCAGCTGCTGGGCGACGGCGACTTCCTGCACGGACGCTTCGCGCTGATCCGGCGCGGCAAGCGTTCGCTGGGCGTCGTCGAGACGCGCTGACGGCGGCGAGACACGACCTGCGGCGTCCCGCCGCGCGGCCCGACCGGGCCGACGCGGCGGGACGCCCGCGGTTCCGGGCGACGATGTAGGCTATCGGTAGCCACGGCGTGACCATCCAGGGCACGCGACAGCAGGACCATGTACGTTGGCGACAACGACGGATTAAGGAACGACCAAATGGCAGAAGGCAACAATCATTCATCGCAGGGCGGGCGCTCGTACGGCGGGCGCAAGCCCGGCTCGGGGCGTCCCGGCAACCGCGGCGGCAAGGGATTCAGGCCGCGCGGCAACGGCGGCCGGAGCTTCGGCGGCAACGGCTACAAGCCCCGCCGGCACGACGGCCCGCACGCGGCGGGCGGCGAGGGGGAGCAGCGCAACCGCGACGGCGAGCGCCGCTACAACGGCGGCAACCGCGGTTCGGGCAACGGCGGCAACCGCGGCAACCGTTCCTTCCACCACGGCAACGGCCAGGGCAACCGTTCCGGCTTCCGCCGCAACGGCGGCTATCGCGACCGCGACGAGCGCCGCGACGAGAACCAGCGCACGCACGGCGACTTCCACGGCGAGCGCCGCGACCACGGCGACGGCGGGTTCCGCGGCGGGCGTCGCGACGACGGCTTCCGCCGCAACGGCCATGGCGGCCACGGCGGGTACAACGGCCGCAGCGACCGCGGCAACGGACGCCGCGACTCCTACGGCGAGCGCCGCGACTTCCGCAACGATCGCCGCCATGACGGCGAACGCCGCGAGTTCACCGCCGAGGAGAAGCGCGAGTACCGCGAGGCCAAGCGCGGCGAGTACATGGCCGCGCCGCGCCGCAACTCCGACGGCACGATGAGCTTCCCCTCGCAGAACCCCTACACGCACCGCCGTCCGGGCGAGCCGAAGATGCCCAAGGGCATGGAGTGGTCGATGCTGTCCAAGGACGAGCGCGAGCGTCTGCGCGGCCTGTCGAAGGAGCACGCCGAGAACATCGGCCTGCACATCCTCGCCGCGTTCTCGCTGGAGGAGAGCGACCCGCAGGCCGCGCTCGAGCACGCCAAGTGGGCCGCGCACCAGGCCTCGCGCATCGACTTCGCCCGCGAGACGCTGGCGTTCGTCGCGTACCGCCAGGGCGACTACAAGCTGGCCATGCGCGAGTTCCGCACCGCGTACCGCATGAACGGCTATCCCGACTACCTGCCGTTCATCGCCGACTGCGAGCGCGGCACCGGCAACCCGAAGAAGGCCATCGAGCTGGCGATGTCGGACGACGTCAGGCGGCTGCGCGGCGAGGCGAAGGCCGAGATGATGCTGGTGTACGCCGGCGCCCTGGGCGACCTCAAGCACTGGGACAAGGCCGTCGAGATCGTGCACCTGCTGGGCCGGTCCAAGGGCCTGTCCGGCGCGTACCGCATGCGCGCGATCCAGGCCGAGCAGTACTTCCTCGAGGAGGCCGGGCGCACCGACGAGGCCGCCGCGCTCGACGGCATACTGGAGCGCCTCGAGCTGCAGTACGCCGACATGGACGAGGACGAGACCAGCGAGGACGTGGTCATCGACTACGACCTGCAGGACATCTCCGAGGACCTGATGGAGGAGCTCGGCATCACCGAGGACGACGCGCGCTTCGCCCCGGCCGACGAGAGCGACGAGGACGGCGGGACCCCGGGCGACGGGGCCGGGGACGCGCGGTCCGATTCAAGCGATTCCGATGCCGATTCCGGCGACGGCTCCGCCGACGGCGAGCCGTACACCGTCGAGGACGAGGTCCATGACATCCTCGTCGAGGCCGGCATCGACGAGGATTCGTCGTCCGACGACGCCGAGTCGTCCGAGACCGACGCTGCCGGTGAACCGGCCGAGGCCGCCGAGGAGCCGGCGCCGGAACCGTCCGCCGAGTCCGGCGAAACCCCGGCTGCCGAGACGGCCGAGGCGTCCGACGCCGCCGAGGCGGCGCAGCCGGAGGAAACGGCGGCGGGCGAGTGACGATGAGCGAAGCCGCACCGGAGTATCTCAAGGGCACGGACCGTCCGCTGGCCGAGGCCTACGGGTTGGCGCTGCTCGACCTGGACGGCGTCGTCTACCGCGGCAAGCTGCCGGTCGCCCACGCGGCCGGCAGCATCCGCGCGGCCGAGGCGGCGGGCATGACCATCGAGTACACGACGAACAACTCCTCGCGCTTCCAGCACGTCGTGGCCGACCAGCTCAAGGGCTTCGGCCTGGACGTCGGGCCGTGGCAGGTCATCACCTCGTCGGTGGTGGCCGCCCGCATGGTGGCGCGCGCGGTGCCCGCCGGCGCCAGGGTGCTGGTGCTGGGCGCCGAGCATCTGCGCGAGGAGATCGCCGGCCAGGGGCTGGCGGTCGTCGACTCCGCGCAGGACGCCCCGGCGGCCGCCGTGCAGGGCTGGTACCCGGAGATGACCTGGGGCCAGATGGCGCAGGTCGCCTTCGCCGTCGAACACGGCGCGACGTACTTCGTGACCAACCGCGATCTGACGATCCCGCGGGAGCTGGGCATCGCGCCCGGCTGCGGCTCGATGATCCAGGCCGTGGTCAACGCCGCCGGCGTCGAGCCCGTGGCCTCGGCCGGCAAGCCCGAGCCCGCGATGTACGACGAGGCGCGTCTGCTGGCCGCCGGCGACGGCCGCGAGCCGGTCGCCAGGGAACGCTGCCTGGCCATCGGCGACCGGCTGGACACCGACATCGAGGCGGGCAACCGCGGCGGCTACGATTCGCTGGCCGTGCTGACCGGCGTGACGAACCCGCGCGAGCTGATGCTCGCCCCGGCGCACTTGCGCCCGAGCTTCGTCGCGCCCGACCTGCGCGCGCTGAACGAACCGATGCCGCAGCCGGCGCACGCCGGCGGCACGCGCTGGACCTGCGGCGCGGCCTGGGCCGAGGTGACGGACGGCATGCTGACGGCGAGCGACGCCACGGACGTCGACGCGCTGCGCGCCGCCTGCTGCGCGGCGTGGCAGGCCGCCGACGAGGGCTTAGCCCTCGACGTCGACGCGCTGCCCGGCTTCACGCTCGACTGACACCCCCGTCTGATATGGGCCGCCGGCTGCGGTCCGCCGAACCCACGGACCGCTCGGCACGGCCTGCGATCGCGGCCACGGGCCGCCGGCCGCAGGCGGTGGCGCCGCGGCCCGTCACGAACCATCCGCCACCGACAAGCACCGACAAGGAGGACGCGCATGGCCGCACCGGAAGCGACACCCCACGGCACGGCGGCGTCCGCCGCCGGCGCATCACCGGAACAGGCGGCGGAGCCGGAGACGGGCGACGCCTCGCTGCTCGAACGTTTCCCGCGGCTCGCCGACCTCGACGATATGGACGACGACCAGCGCATCGAGGTGTTCCAGCACGTGCTGGACACGCTGCAGCGCGAGCTGGACGAGGAGCGTGGGTAGCCGATGGATGCGACGAACGGCCGCGCCGAGGAGGCCCGGCGCATCCCCGACCGTCTCGACGCCGCGCTGGTGGCGATGGGCCTGGTCGAATCGCGCGCGAAGGCGCAGCGGCTGATCAAAGCCGGCAGGGTGAGCGTCGACGGCGCGACGGCCTCCAAGCCGTCTCAGCCGGTCGGCCATGCCGCGCACATCGCCGTCGACAAGGGCGACGACTACGTCTCGCGCGGCGCCTACAAGCTCGTCGGCGCCTTCGAGGCCTTCGCCGGCGACGGGCTCGCCGACCCGCAGGGCATGGACTGCCTCGACATCGGCGCCTCGACCGGCGGGTTCTGCGACGTGCTGCTGCGCCGCGGCGCCGCGCATGTCGTCGCGCTCGACGTCGGCCACGGCCAGCTCGACCCGCGCATCGCCGGCGACCCGCGCATCATCGAGATGAGCGGCGTGAACATCCGCGACGTAGAACCGCAGGACCTGCCGTACCGGCCGGCGATGATCGTCTCCGACGTGTCGTTCATCTCCCTGACCTACGTGATCCCGGTCATCGCGCGCATCGCCGCGCCCGACGCGCACATCGTGCTGTTGGTCAAGCCGCAGTTCGAGGTCGGCAAAGGCCGCCTGGGCAAGGGCGGCGTCGTCGACGACCCGGCCGCGCGCGAACGGGCGCTGGCCGACGTGATCGACTGCGCCGGGGAGCACGGCCTGCGGGTCGTCGCCACCGCGCCCTCGCCGATCGAGGGCACGCACGGCAACCATGAGTATCTGCTGTACGCGCGGTTCCCGGCGCCGCGCGACCGGGACCGGGCCTAGGCCGGGCAGGGGCCGAGGTGCGCGCCGTCGCAGTCGGCGTCGTATCGGACGATCCGCGACGTGCCGTCGGAGACGTAGCCGCCGCGGCTGCTGCACAGCTGCGTGACGCTGCAGTACCCCGACAGCGAGGCCACCCGGGCGTGCAGCGTCTCGCATTCGACGCCGGCGACCTCGACCGTGCCGCCGACCACGGTGCGCACGCGGCTGCCGGCGGAGTAGTCGCGTATCCCGTTGCTGGCCAGCATCATGCCGCGCACCGGCCGGATGCTCAGCGACTGCACGCGCACGTCGCGCGCCTGGATCGTGCCCCACAGCCGGAAGGCGCCCGCGGTCACGGTCCGGCGGTTGACCAGCCGGCCGTAGACCGACATGGTGTGCACGCAGGTCAGCGACTCGCCCACGTCGGTCACGCCGACGAACGAGAGCCGGTCGCACCGCAGGTCGCTGCGGATCGTCAGGCAGCCGTGCCCCTCCACGGTCCCGACGCGCATGTCGCCCGCGCACTCGATGCTCGCGGACCGGCAGATCAGCCTGCCGCCGACGCAGCGCGACATCACGACGCTGCCGAACACCGTGCAGGTGTCGAAGGTGACGTCGTCGCCGATCTCGCATTCCCCGGCCAGCCAGAGGTTGCGGTACCGGCCGGCGCGCACCCGCCCGCACGTCGTGCGATAGTCCATGGGCCACCCCCGCAGGTTGCAGTGTCCACGCCGCGTTGCGGCAGTCGGGGGTGAGGAGGTGCCGGTCGTCGCGCCTGCGTGGACCGGGCTCGCACCGCCGTTCGGGGCAACATATTACCGAACGTTCCACCCGTCGCGGACCGCATGGTACACGTGTGTTGCGAGGGGGTTGAGGGGGATGGATAGGGGGTTTGCGGAGGGGTCTCCGTCGCGTCAACCCCTGATGAAGCGCTCGATCTGGTCCTGCGTGCCCATGATGATGAGCTCGTCGTTGCGGTGCATCACCAGGTCCTTCGAGCCGTACTCCAGGTCGCGGTTCGGCGACTTGATCGCCACGACGGTCACGCCGTAGCGCTCGTGCACCTTCGCCTCGGCGATGCTGTAGCCGACCAAGCGGTTGGGGGTGTGGATCTTGACGACCGAGTGCGGGCCGTCGATCTCGATGTAGTCCAGGTAGTTGCCGGAGACCAGGTGCCCGATGCGCTTGCCGGCGTCGGTCTCCGCGTTGATGATGTGCCCGGCGCCGATGCGCTCGAGGATGCGCGCGTGCTGCAGCGACACCGACTTGGCCCAGATGTCGCTGATGCCGGCGTCCAGCAGGTTGCCGGTGACGATGACCGAGGCCTCGACGCTGTCGCCGATCGCCACGACCGCGGTGCTGAAGTCGGACACGCCGATCTGCTCGACGGCCATCACGTCCGTTAGGTCGGCCTGCACGGTCGGCAGGATCGTCGACCAGCGGTTGACCAGCTCGGCGTCCCGGTCGACCGCCAGCACGTCCTGGCCCATCTGCTCGAGCGTGGTCGCCACCGCGCTGCCGAACCGTCCCAGACCGACCACCAGTACGCTGCGGTTGCCGTCCGCCATCGCCAATCACCTTATCCTTTCCGAACGAATGCCCGGCCGCCCGCGCGGCCGTGTGCGCTAGCCGACGATGATACTTTCCTCCGGATACCGGACAGTCTCCGACGCGCCGGGCCGGCCGATCGCGTAGACCACCGACGTCGGGCCGATGCGGCCGGCGATCATCAGCAGCGCGAGCACGAGCAGCGAGGCCGGGTCGTCGGCGTTGGCCACGCCCATCGAGTAGCCGCCCAGGCTCAGGGCCGAGCAGGACTCGAACAACACGTCGGTCAGCGGCATGCCGGTGATGAACATCAGCGCGAGCGCCGCGGCGAAGGTGAGCACGACGAACACCAGCGTGATGCTCAGCGACATCATCACCACGCGCGTGGGGATGCGCCGGCGGAACGCCACCACGTCGGTGTGCCCGGTGAACGCGGCCCGGCAGGTCAGGAACAGCACGGCGAGCGTGGTCACGCGGATGCCGCCGGCGGTCGACGAGCTGCCGCCGCCGATGAACATCAGCGCGCTCATGAACACCTTGGTCGGCTCGCTGACGTCCGGCACCCAGGACAGGTCGAAGCCGGCCGACCGGGGCATCACCGCGGCGGAGAGCGCGGCGCGGACCCTGGTGGCCATGTCCGCGTCGGCGAACATCGCGTCGTTGTTCCATTCGACGGCCACGAACCACAGCAGCGAGCACAGCACCAGGACGCCGGTGGTCACCAGCGTGAGCTTGGTGTGCAGCTGCCAGCGCCTGGGGGCGATGCGCCCGCGGATGGCGCGGGCCAGGTTGAGCAGCACCGGGAAGCCGAGCGTGCCGCAGAACGCGCTGAGCAGGATCGGCAGGCCGATGGCGAGGTTGTTGACGTGCAGCCCGGCGGCGTCCGGGGTGAAGCCGGTGTTGTTGTAGGCCGAGACCGCGTAGAACAGCGCCTCCCAGGCCGTGCGCCCCAGGTCGCCTCGGTTGACGCCGAGCAGGCCGGGGAACAGGGCGACGAACGTGATCGCCTCGATGACGAAGGTCGTGACGAACACGACCTTGAGCACGTCCCTGACCTCGCTGAGCTTGGCCGCGCCCAGCTCGTTGGCGGTGCGCAGCCGCTGCGAGGCCCGCAGGTGGCGCGTGGCGACCATCATGACCAGCGAGGCGAAGGTCATCACGCCCAGGCCGCCGAGCTGCACGGACAGCAGGATGATGCCCTGGCCGAACATGCTCCAGTGCTCGGTGCTGTTCACGATCGGGATGCCGCAGGTCGACAGCGCCGAGACCGCGGTGTAGAACGCGGTGAGCAGGTCGGTGGAGCCCGGCGAGCGCGAGGAGACCGGCAGCGTCAGCGCACCGGTGGCGACGACGATGAGGACGACGAAGTAGATGATGGTCAGCCGCCCCGGGTACGCCAGGAGGAGGTCGCCGAACACCCGTTGCCGGGTGGAGGGATCCTGGACTGGGTCGACGAGCAGGTGCCAGGGGTCCCGCCGTCGTCTCCGCGTCCCCCGCGGTTCACGGGGGGCCGGATTGCGGTCGCTGTGCGACATGGTTGCTCCTTGTGCAGGCCCAAGCGGGGCTCGATGCGGTCGGTCGCGTGGCGCGCTGCCCGACATGATTTCGTTTCGGCCAATGGCACCATTGTACGGCGGGGGTGGTCGGCTTCGGTTAGGATGGGGGATGGTACGGCGGGACACGCCGTCGGCATACGTGATGGGAAGGTCGGATATGGGCTTGAGACGCCGGGCCGTGGTCGTGACGCACAGCCGCCTGCGCGAGAGCGGGACGGTGATCGCCGAGGCGGTGAGCCAGCTCAGACACGCCGGGTTCGACGTGGAGATCATCGACAACGTGGCGGCGCCCGACTTCGGCGTCAGCTCGCCGCGGGTGGACGAGGACACCGAGATCGTCGTCGTCCTGGGCGGCGACGGCACGATCCTGCGCGCCGCCGAGCTCGTGCACTGCACCCGCGTGCCGATCCTCGGCGTGAACCTGGGCCACGTCGGCTTCCTCGCCGAGTTCGAGAGCTTCCAGATGAGCGAGGCGATCAGGCGCGTCGCCGACCACGACTATTCGATCGACGAGCGCATGATCGCGCATACGGACGTGTGGCTGCCCGGCGCGGACGGGCCGCTGGAGGACTGGGCGCTCAACGACATCACGCTGGAGCGCTCCGACCGGGGCAAGATGGTGGAGCTGTCGATCCGCGTCGACGACGTGGAGATGAGCTCGTTCGGCTGCGACGGCGTCATCGTCTCGACGCCCACCGGCTCGACCGCGTACGCGTTCTCGGCCGGCGGCCCGGTCATCTGGCCGAACGTCAAGGCGCTGCAGCTGGTGCCGCTGGCCGCGCACGCGCTGTTCGCGCGGCCGCTGGTCATCGGCTCGGGATCGACGTTCACGATGGACATCCTCGAGGACTCCGCCTCCGACGGGTGGATCTGCTGCGACGGCCGCCGCCAGCGCGAGCTGCCGAAGGGCACGCGCGTGGACGTGCGCGAATCCAAGGGGACGCTGCGTCTGGCGCGCCTGTCCGGCGTGCCGTTCACCAACCGTCTGGTCAGCAAGTTCGACCTGCCCGTGGTCGGCTGGCGCGAGCAGGCCCGCAAGACCGGCGACGCGCGCCACGGCGGCGGGGAGCGCGGCGGGGCCGGCGCGGCCTACGCGACGGACGGAGGCGAACGCTGATGCTTGAGGAACTGCAGATCCGCGATCTGGGCCCCATCCGCTCGGCCGTGCTCACGCCGGCCGCCGGCATGACCGCGATCACCGGCGAGACGGGCGCCGGCAAGTCGATGCTGCTCAGCGCCATCCGCCTGATCTCGGGCGGCCCGGCGGATGCCGGCCGCGTCTCGGCCGACGCGAGCCAGGCGTGGGCGCAGGGCGTGTTCGCCGTCGCCGACGACGCCGCGGCGGCCGAAGCGGCGCGCGAGGCCGGGGCGGACCCGGAGGACGGCGAGCTGTTCCTGGCGCGCACCGTGCCGGCTTCCGGCCGTTCGCGCGCGGTGCTCAACGGCAAAAGCGTGCCGCGTTCCGTGCTGGCGCAGGTCGCCGACGGCCTGGTGACCGTCCACGGCCAGTCCGACCAGCTGCGCATCGCCTCGTCCGCCCGCCAGCGCGAATTCCTAGACATGGTGGCCGGGGACCGCGCCGAACTCGACGCCTACCGGCGGGCCTGGGAGGCGCTGCGCGCCGTCGACGGGCGGCTGGAGCGGCTGGAGCGCCAGGAGGCGTCGATGCGCCAGCAGGCCGACTACCTGCGCGAGTCGATCGAGCGGATCAACCGCGTCGACCCGCAGCCGGGGGAGGACGACGAGCTCAAGGCCCGCCGCTCGCGCATCGAGAACGCGGCCGAGATCGCGCAGGGCGTCTCCGGCGCGCTGGCCGCGCTGGACGCCACGGCGATGGGCGACCCCGACGCGCGGGGCGCCTGCGACATGATCACCCACGCGGTCCAGTCGCTGCGCGCGATCCGCGTCGACGGCATGTTCGAGGACACGGCCGACCGGCTGGAATCCATCAACGCCGACCTGGCGGACGTCGTGTTCACGCTGTCGCGGCAGATCGACGGCGAGGAGAGCGTGGACGACCTCGACGCGATCAACGGCCGCATCCACGAGCTGGGCGAGCTCACCCGCCGCTGGGGGCCGACCCTGGCCGACGTGATCGCCTGGCGCGACAAGGCGGCGCTCGACGTCGAGGACCTCGACGCCTCCCCGGAGAAGCTCGCCGAGCTGCGCCGCGAGCGCGACCGGCTGTTCGACGAGGCGCTGCGTGCGGCCCGCGCGCTGTCCGCGGCCCGCGCCGCCGCGGCCGCATCGCTTTCCGGGCGCGTGGGCGAGGAGCTGGCCTCGCTGGCGATGGCCGGCGCCGCCCTGGACATCGAGGTGACCCCGCGCGACGCGGACGGACGACGCCCGAAGGCCGGGGCCGCCGACGCGGCGACCTGGCCGCTGGACGCGCACGGCTGCGACGACATCGCGTTCCTGTTCACCCCGTTCCCCGGCTCGCCGAAGCTGCCGATGGGCACCAGCGCCTCGGGCGGCGAGCTGAGCCGGCTGATGCTGGCGCTCGAGCTGGTCGCCGCGGAGCGCCGCACGGGCGACGGCGCCGGGGCCGGCGCGCCGCCGATGACGTTCATCTTCGACGAGGTCGACGCCGGCGTCGGCGGCAAGTCGGCCGTCGAGCTGGGCCGGCGGCTGGCCCGGCTCGCCCGCAGCGCGCAGGTCATCGTCGTCACCCACCTGGCGCAGGTCGCCTCGTGGGCGGACGCGCAGTTCGTCGTCAGCAAGGACGGCGGCGATCAGGGCGTGGCGACCGGCGTGCGCGAGGTGCGCGGCGTCGAACGCGAACGCGAGATCGCCCGCATGCTCTCCGGCAGCGAGTCCGAGGCCTCCCTGGGCCACGCCCGCGAGCTGCTCGCCGACAGCCGCCTGGACTAGGACGGGCGGCTTAGGCATGGAGGGCATGGGCATCAACGCCGGCAAGGCGGCCATCTTCGACCTGGACGGCACGCTGCTGGACTCGATGGGCGTATGGGATCAGGTCGACATCGACTTCCTGGGGCGCCGCGGCATCGCCGTGCCCGACGACTACATGGCCGCGGTCTGCGCGATGCAGTTCCGGCAGATCGCCGAATACACGATCGCGCGCTTCGGCCTGCCGGACACGCCCGAGGCGCTGATGGCCGAGTGGGACGCCATGGCGCGCACCGCCTACGCGACGACGGTCGAGGCCAAGCCGCATGCGGTCGAGTACCTGCGCGGGCTGAAGGAGTCCGGCGCCTCGCTGGCGGTGGCCACGACGCTCACGCCGGCGCTGCGCGGCCCGGCGATGGCCCATGTGGGCATCGACGTGTTCTTCGACGAGGTCGTCGGCGTCGACGACGTCGGCGGCGTGGGCAAGGACCGCCCGGACATCTACCTGGAGGCGGCGCGGCGGCTGGGGGTCGCGCCCGGCGACTGCACGGTGTTCGAGGACCTGCTGGTCGGGATGAGGTCGGCCAGGGCGGCCGGCATGGCGGTCTGGGCGGTGTACGACGACTCGTCGGCGGACGACTGGCCGCGGATCCGCCGGCTGGCCGACGGCGTGCTCGCCGACTTCGCCGACGCCCCGAGGCGGCTGTAGCCACGGCGTGCGGTCCGATGCCGGGAGCCCATGGCCCGACGTCTCCGCGGTCCCGGCGTGGCCGGTCCGCGGTCCTGGTG
Source organism: Bifidobacterium phasiani (assembly GCF_019331775.1). Classification (GTDB taxonomy): domain Bacteria; phylum Actinomycetota; class Actinomycetes; order Actinomycetales; family Bifidobacteriaceae; genus Bifidobacterium; species Bifidobacterium phasiani. The sequence continues at coordinate 70,461 of NZ_JAHBBD010000010.1, read as the reverse complement.
CCGCGGGCGCCGCGCGACACGCTGTTATGCTCCGGAGTTGAACAGTTGGGCGGCAACTGTCATACTGTTATACATGACAGTTAAACACTGTCACGCTAGCGTTACCAGGAAAGGGGATATGGATGAAGCTGATCATCTCATCCGTCTCCGGAAAACCGATATACGAGCAGATCAAGGACCAGATACGGGCCGCGGTGCTCTCGGGCGAGCTGGCCGCGGGGGAGGCGCTGCCCTCCCTCAGGAAGCTCGCCAAGGAGCTGCGCGTCTCGGTGCTCACCGTCACCAGGGCGTACAACGAACTGGCCGACGAGGGCATCGTCGAGAACATCCAGGGCAAGGGCACCTTCGTGATGAGCCGGGGCAACGAGCTGATGAGGCGGCGCGCGCGCCAGCGCATCCGGCGGATCTTCGACGAGACCTGCACCGCCGCGAAGGCCGCGGACATCCCGCTTCTCGATCTGATGACGATGCTCGAGGAGAGCTACAAGGACCGACCATGACCACCACACTCCCGACGGCGCTGTCCGTCACGGGCGCGACCAAACGCTACGACTCCGGCTTCACGCTGGAGGACGTCACCTTCGACCTGCCGGCCGGCTACATCATGGGGCTCATCGGCCCCAACGGCGCCGGCAAGTCCACGCTGATCAAGCTGATCCTCAACATGATCCGCCGCGACGCCGGGCGGATCTCGGTGCTCGGCATGGACGCCGTCGCCGACGAGGAGACGGTCAAGGAGCGGATCGGCGTCGTCTTCGACACCAGCTGCTTCGTCGAGACCTGGACCGTCGGCAAGGTCGAGCGGGTCATGCGCCCGATGTACCGCGCATGGGACGGCAGGGCGTTCGACGGCTACCTCGCCCGCTTCGGGCTCGAGCGCGGCAGGAAGGTCAAGGAGCTGTCGCGCGGCATGCAGATGAAGCTCATGCTCGCCGTCGCCCTGAGCCACGACGCCCGGCTGCTCATCCTGGACGAGCCGACCAGCGGCCTGGACGTGCTCGCCCGCGACGAGCTGATGGACATCCTCGCCGCCTACATCGAGGACGGCGAGCACAGCGTGATCTTCTCCACGCACATCACCGCCGACCTGGAGCGCGCGGCCGACTTCATCACCTACATCACGCACGGCACGCTGTACTTCACCGGGCCGAAGGACGAGTTCGAGGAGTCGTTCCGCGTCGTCAAGGGCGGGCCCGACCTGCCCGACCGGCTGCCGGACGGGGCGGTCGTCGGCGTGCACCGCTACGCGACCGGCTTCGACGCGCTGGTGCGCACGGAGAACCTGCCGCACCTGCCGGCCGACGAGGTCGTCGTCGAGCCGGCGTCGATCGACGACATCATCCGGCTGACGAACACCGGCCGCACGGCCGCGGGGGAGGTGTGAGCGCGATGCGTGCGACGCTGATCTCGTTCCGCCTGGACATGGCGCGCGTCGCCGTGGGCTCGGCGGGCAATCTCGTGCCGTTCGTCCTGCCGCTGTTCTTCGCCGTGGTCTTCGGCATGGCCGGCAGGGACGGCGGCTCCGGCTTCGGCATCGGCGGCGTGACCGGCAGCACCTACGGCGTGTGCTCGATCCTGCCGATCGCCGCGTTCGCCTGCGAATGCCAGGAGGGCCACCGCCGGATGAACGGCGTGATCCCCGCGAACCGCACCCACCAGGTGTTCGGCCGGTATCTGACGCTGCTGGCGTTCGCCCTGGTGTTCCTCGCGGAGATGGCCGCGGCGCTGGGCGTCGTCGCGCTGGTCCAGGGCGGCGGGCCGGCCGCCTGGGGCTCGCTGCTGCGCTCGTCGGCGCTGCCCGGCGTCTGGTGCTACGTGCTGCTGCAGCTGGTGCTGTTCCCGCTGTTCTACAGGTGGTCCGACGTCAGGAGGGCCCTGCTGGCGCTGTGCGGGCTGTTCCTCGGGTTCGCCGCGCTCGTGGCGCTCGCCGTGACGTTCGTCCCCGAACCCGCGCTCGACGCGTTCGGCGGCGCCCTCGACGCGCTGCTGGCCGACCCGGGCGTCGGCGTCCCGCTGGGCGTGGCCTCGCTGACGCTCGCCGCCGCGCTCTCCCTGTTGGCCTCCGTGCGTCTGCAGCGCCGAAAGGAGTTCTGAAGATGACCGCCATGACCCCGCAGACGCCCGTCGCGGCGCCGACGGCCGTCCGGCGCGCCGGAGCGCGCCCCTCGTTCCTGCTGATGATGCGCCTGGACTACGAGACCATCACCGATTCGGGCGCCTCCACGACGCTGGTGAGCGTGCTGTGCCCCCTGCTGTTCCCGCTGCTCGGATTCCTGATCGGCGCCGTCGGGGCGACGGCGATCTGCCTGACGCTGACGGTGGGCTACTGGGCGCTGCTGGTCGCGGGGCTGTTCGTCAACACGAACGCCGCCCAGTCGGGCCGGCTCAGCGCGCTGCTGCCGGTGACGCGCGCGCACCAGGTCGTCGGCCGGTACCTGTCGGCCGGCGTCATCGCCCTGATCTGCCTGGCGCAGATCCTCGTGCAGTACGTGATGCTGTGGCTGATCGCGCTGACGCCGACGCCGCTGCACGGCGCGGCGGCGGGGCGCGATGCGGTGACGCTGGCGCAGATCCCGCTGGCGCCGGTGACGGCGGCCGCGATGGCGGCGTTCGTCCTGATCGTCGCGCTCGAGATGCCGTTCTACTACGCGCTGGAGTTCGCCAAGGCCTCCAGCTGGTTCTGGTCGGCGGTGTTCATGATCGCGGCGCTCGCGGCGATCTGGATCATGCTGGTGCCGGACGGGGTGCAGCGCTCGGTGCTCGGGGCCCTCGCCGTGTTGCCGGCCTGGGGATGGGCCGTCGCCGGCGTCGCGTGCTGCGCCGCCGCGATCGCCGTCTCCTACGCCGTCTCCCGCCGCATCTGGCTGCGCAAGGAGCTGTAGCCGCGGTTGTGGCTGCAACTCCCGCGTCCGGAAAGCGCACGGGTCCGCATATGCGTGTCGCCGTGGCGCGCCATGCGCTGCCGACGGGCAGCCGATGGCGCGCCACGGCGACACGCATATCATAGGGGGTTCCGCGGCCGGGCCGCGGCGGGCGTCATGCGGGCGTCACAGGGCCGCGGCGGCGCGCTCCACCACGCCGGCCATGCCGTCGATGCCGGTGACGGCGTCGAAGCGCACGGCGGCGGTCTCCAGCCCGCGCAGCGAGGCCGGGGCGGCCGTGCCGGTCTCGCGGGCGAGCACGTCCATGCATGCGAAGTCGGTGCCCGACGCGTCGAGGCCGAGCGACTCGTTGACCACGCGCGGGAACTTGTACGGGCTGGCGGTCGACAGCAGCACGCGCGGCGTGTCCGGGTCGCGCGGCATCCGGCCCATCACGAAGTAGCCGCAGGCGGTGTGCGGGTCGATGACGTAGCGGTGGCGCTCCCAGCACTCGCGGATCGAGGCGCGCACCTGGTCCTCGTCGGCCCAGCCGCAGCCGAACAGCTGGCGGATGCGGGCGAGCAGGTCCTCGGGCACCTCGTAGGCGCCCCACTGGCTGAGGTCGTTCATCAGCATCTGGATCAGGCGCGTGTCCTTGTCGGCCATGTAGTACAGCATGCGCTCCAGGTTCGAGGAGACCAGGATGTCCATCGACGGCGAGATCGTCTGGTAGAACGGGCGCCTGCGGTTGTAGGTGCCGGTGGTCAGGAAGTCGAACAGCACGTTGTTGCGGTCGGAGGCGACGATCAGATGCTTGACCGGCAGGCCCAGCAGCCTGGCGTAGTAGCCGGCGAGGATGTCGCCGAAGTTGCCGGTCGGCACGCAGAACTCCACCTCGTCGCCGGGCGCGATCGCGCCGCGCTCCACCAGCTGCACGTAGGCGGAGAAGTAGTACACCACCTGGGGCACCAGCCGGCCCACGTTGATCGAGTTCGCCGAGGACAGGCGCACGTGCGCGTCCGAGGCCAGGCGGCCGGCGAGCCCGCGGTCGCCGAAGATGCGCTTGACCGCGGACTGCGCGTCGTCGAAGTTGCCCTCGACCGCGCACACCGTCACGTTCGAGCCGGTCTGGGTGGTCATCTGCAGCTCCTGCACCTGGCTGACCTTGCCCTGCGGATAGAACACCGTGATGCCGGTGCCGGGCGCGTCGGCGAACCCGGCGAGCGCCGCCTTGCCGGTGTCGCCGGAGGTGGCGGTGACGATCATGATCCGCTCGTCCGGGTCGCCGTCGGCCGGCGTGGTGCGGGCCATGAAGCGCGGCAGGATCTGCAGCGCGACGTCCTTGAACGCGCAGGTCGGGCCGTGGAACAGCTCGAGGACCCAGTCCTCGCCCAGCGGCCTGAGCGGCGTGACGGCCGGGTCGGCCCACTGCGGGCCGTAGGCCTCGCCGACGCAGGCGCGCAGCTCGTCGCGGGTGAAGTCGGGCAGCAGCACGCCGAGCACCTCGACGGCGATGTCCTGGTATGGGCGGCCGACCAGACCGGCCACGTCGATGCGCCGCTCGCCGAGCGCGTCGGTGACGAACAGGCCGCCGTCGGCGGCGAGGCCCATGCGGATCGCCTGCTTGGCGGTGAGCGAATCGGTGGTGCTGCGCGTGCTATGGAACGTGGTCACTGGTCTTCCTTCACAGTCGGCTGATGGCAACGCCCCCAGTCTATCCTTGCCGGTGGGCAGCCGGAGGGCGGGGCGCCCATATCCCGGAACGCCGCCGTGCGCGGGCGCCCGTCCCGGGACGCGTTGCGCTACCCTATGGTGTATGACCAATCCCGACATCCAAGAATCCGGCGCCGTGCGGGCGCCGGTGTTCGACGCGGTGTGCGCCCGGGCGGATGCGGCCTCGGCGGCGCAGACGCGGCTGGCCCGCACATCCGGGGCCGAGCGCGCCGCGCTGCTGCTGGCCGTCGCCGATGCGCTCGAGGCGCACGCCGGCGACATCGCCGCCGCCAACGGCGAGGACATGGCGCGCGCCCGCGCCGAGGGCATGGACGCGGGCAAGCTGGACCGGCTGCGCTTCGACGAGGGGCGCATACGGCAGTCGGCCGACGGCGTGCGCCACGTGGCCGCGCTGGCCGACCCGTTGGGCGAGGTGGTCCGCGGGTACACGCTGCCCAACGGCCTGCGGCTCAACCAGGTGCGCGTGCCGATCGGGGTGATCGGCATGATCTACGAGGCCAGGCCGAACGTGACCGTGGACGTGGCCAGCCTGTGCCTGAAGTCCGGCAACGCGGCGATTCTGCGCGGCGGGCACGCCGCCGGCGGCACGAACGCGGCCACGCTGGCGGTCGTGCGCGCCGCGCTCGCCGAACGCGGGTTCGACCCCGCGCTGGTCGACACCGTCGACGACTTCGGCCGCGAGGGCGCCGCCGCGATGATGGAGGCGCGCGGCCACATCGACCTGCTCGTGCCGCGCGGCGGGGCCGGGCTGATCCAGGCGGTCGTGCGCAACTCCAAGGTGCCGGTCATCGAGACCGGCGCCGGCAACGTCCACATCTACGTCGACCGCAGCGGCGACCTGGAGAAGGCGATCCCGATCATCCTCAACGCCAAGACCCAGCGGGTCGGCGTGTGCAACGCCGCCGAGAAGCTGCTGGTGCACCGCGACGTCGCCGACGCGTTCCTGCCGATGTGCGCCCAGGCGCTCGCGAGCGCCGGCGTGGCGATCCGGGCCGACGGGACGGCGCACCGGATCATCGAGGAGACGCAGATCCGCGGGGTCGACCTGGCGCATGCCACCGAGGAGGACTGGGACACCGAGTACCTCGCGCCGATCATCGGCGTGCGGGTGGTCGGTTCGCTGGACGAGGCGATCGCCCACATCAACCGGCACTCCACCGGGCACACCGAGGCGATCATCGCCGAGGACTACTCGGCCGTCGAGGAGTTCACGCAGCGCGTCGACTCCGCGGTGGTGATGGTCAACGCCTCCACGCGGTTCACCGACGGCGGCGTGTTCGGCTTCGGCGCCGAGCTGGGCATCTCCACGCAGAAGATGCACGCCCGCGGGCCTATGGGCCTGCGGGAGATGACCACGACCAAATGGATCGGATACGGAACGGGGCAGGTGCGCGCATGAGCGAGGCAAACGAGAAGAGCGTCGAGGGCTGGGGCATGTGGCCGAACCCGTGGGGGGCCGACCTGGACGACCCCCGGCTGGGGCTGAAGATCGCGGCCGAACGGCTGAGCATCGTCCGGTACGTGTTCCTGGTGCAGATCGAGGACGGCATCGCCTCGGCCTCGCAGCGCGCCTCGCTCGAGTACGCGGACGCCGTGCTGATCGGCTGGCCGAGCGCCGACTCGCCGGAGGTGGTCGACATCGGCGACGCCCAGCGGGCCGAGGTGCTCGAGCAGATCAGGCTCATGGAGGAGTACATCGGGCGCTTCCGCCGGCTGGAGCACGACGGCGACATCGACGGCATGACCGACACGCTGATCCGCGTCACCGAGCGGGTGGCCGCGATCCGCGGGCTGTACCAGCCCGACTTCCCGCTGCCGACGTTCGCCGAGATCCGCCGCGTCGTGCAGGACGAGTGGGACGAGGACATGGGCAAGATCGACCCGCAGGACGGCAACCCCACCGCCGACGAGATCGAGCGCGAGACGAAGGACGCCGACCGCACGCAGGCGCAGGACGGGGAGGGGAAGTCGTGAACGGACACGGGGCCGCCGGCCCGGTCGGCGCCGTCGCGGGGCCGTCCGGCGAGCCGGAGCGGCGCATGTCGGACCTGTCGACCCGGCCGGAGGGCGTGCAGACCGTCCGCACCCGCGGCACCGGGCGGCTCTCCGCCCGCGGCAACTGGCACAGCCGGCCGCGCATCGGCATCATGGGCGGCACCTTCGACCCGATCCACAACGGGCATCTCGTCGCGGCATCCGAGGTCTCCTGGGTGTACGACCTGGACGAGGTGATCTTCGTGCCGACCGGCCGGCCGGTGTTCAAGCTCGACAAGCACGTGACCAACGCCGAGGACCGCTATCTGATGACGGTGATCGCCACCGCGTCGAACCCGAAGTTCACGGTGTCGCGCGTCGACATCGACCGCCCCGGCATCACCTACACGATCGACACGCTGCGCGACATCCGCGCCCAGCACCCCGACGCCGAGCTGTTCTTCATCACCGGCGCGGACGCCGTGGCCGAGATCATGGAATGGAAGGACGCCGACCAGATGTGGGCGCTGGCGCACTTCGTGGCCGTGACGAGACCGGGCTATTCGGGCGCCGAGCACGCGCCCATCCCCGAGGGCCGCGTCGACACGCTGGAGATCCCGGCTCTGGCGATCTCCTCGACCGACGTGCGCCGGCGCGCGGCCCACGACGAGCCGGTGTGGTACCTCGTGCCCGACGGCGTGGTCCAGTACATCGGCAAGCACGGTCTGTACCGCAACCGGTCGGCGAGCTAGGCGCGCCAGAACGCCGATGTGAACGCTCTCACGGCGGTTCCGGCCGGAGGCGCCGGGGCCGTGTCGCACGTCGCAGCACATGGTTAGACTGGGCTGAGTCCACTTCAGCGACCAAACGTTTGGAGATATGGTGAGCGCAATCCTTACAGGGCATCCCGATAAAAACCTCATCCTCGTCACAGGCAGGGCGCATCCCAAGCTGGCGGCGGACGTGGCCGAGCAGCTCGGCATCGACGTGCTGGAGACCACGGCCTACGACTTCGCGAACGGCGAGATGTACGTGCGCTACACCGAATCGGTCCGTGGCGCCGACGTGTTCGTGCTGCAGACCCACGCCAACCCGGTGAACAAGGCGATTATGGAGCAGCTCATCATGATCGACGCGCTCAAGCGCGCCTCCGCCCGCTCGATCACCGCCGTGTGCCCGCTGCTCGGCTACTCGCGCCAGGACAAGAAGCACCGCGGCCGCGAGCCGATCTCCTGCCGCCTGGTGTTCGACCTGCTCAAGACCGCCGGCGCCGACCGCATCATGTCGGTCGACCTGCACGCCGCGCAGTCCCAGGGCTTCTTCGACGGCCCGGTCGACCACCTGATCGCGATGCCGGTGCTCGTCGACTACATCCGCGACCGCTTCGGCGGCCATCTGGACAACGTCGCCGTCGTCTCGCCGGACGCCGGCCGCATCCGCGTGGCCGAGCAGTGGGCGCAGCGCCTGGGCGGCGGCCCGCTCGCCTTCGTGCACAAGACCCGCGACATCACGCGGCCGAACCACGCCGTGTCCAACCGCGTGGTCGGCGAGGTCGAGGGCAAGGACTGCGTGCTGGTCGACGACCTCATCGACACCGCCGGCACCATCGCGGGGGCATGCAAGGTGCTGCGCGAGTCCGGCGCGAAGTCCGTCACCGTCGTCGCCACGCACGGCGTGCTCTCCGGCCCGGCCGTCGACCGGCTCAAGGAGAGCGGCGCCCGCGAGGTCGTGCTCACCGACACCGTGCCGATCCCGGAGGAGAAGCGCTGGGACGGCCTGACCGTGCTCTCGATCGCGCCGCTGCTGGCCAGCGCCATCCGCGCCGTGTTCGAGGACGGCTCGGTCGCCGAGCTGTTCGACACGTACCCCGAGCACCACGGCCAGGGCTTCCTGTTCGCCTGACGGCCGACCGCCACGCCGTTTGACGAAGTCCGGCGGTATGGCATAATGAACACGTGGCGGGACCCAGTCCCGCCGATCCCCCATGGTGTAATGGCAGCACACGGGTCTTTGGAACCCTTTGTCTTGGTTCGAGTCCAGGTGGGGGAGCCTGCGAAAGCCGGGGCGGCGCCCCTCGCGGCCGTCGCCCCGCAAGCGAGTCCACGAGGAATGGGAGACACACCACATGGCATTATCCGCCGCGATCATCCTTGCCGCCGGCGAGGGCACCCGCATGCGTTCCACCACCCCGAAGGTGCTCCACACCTTCGCCGGCAAGACCTTTCTCGAACGCGTGATGGCGTCCGTCTCGGCGCTCGACCCCGACACGCTCGCCGTCGTCGTGCATTACCAGGCCGAACGCGTCGCCCGGGCCGCGCGCTCGTACCGCGACGACGTCGTCATCGTCGGCCAGGACGACGTGCCGGGCACCGGCCGCGCCGTGCAGTGCGCGATGGACCAGCTGGCCGCCGACGGCCCGCTGACCGGCCCGGTGCTCATCGCCGCCTCGGACATGCCGCTGCTGGACGCCGCCACGCTGCGCGACCTGCTCGCCTTCCACGAGGACAGCGGCAACGGCGCGACCGTGCTCACCACCATGCTCGACGACCCCACCGGCTACGGCCGCATCATCCGCGACCGCGAGGGCAACGTGCTGCGCATCGTCGAGCAGCGCGACGCCAACAGCAGCGAGCTGGCCGTGCACGAGGTCAACACCTCGGTGTACGTGTTCGACGCCGCCGTGCTGGCCAAGGCGATCGCCGGGCTCGACTCGAACAACGCGCAGGGCGAGTTCTACCTGACCGACGCGCTGGAGACCGCGAAGGCCGACGGCACCGTCGGCGCGTTCGCCGCGCCCGACCCGCTGAGCGTGGAGGGCGTCAACGACCGCGTGCAGCTCGCCACGCTCTCCCGGCAGCACAACCGCCGCGTGTGCGAGCGCTGGATGCGCGAGGGCGTGACCATCCTCGACCCGGAGACCACGTGGATCGAGGACGACGTCGAGCTGTCGCGCGACGTGACCGTGCTGCCCGGCTCGTTCCTGCAGGGGCGCACCGTCGTCGGCGAGGGGGCCGTGGTCGGCCCGTACACCACGCTGATCGACGCGACCGTCGACGCCGGCGCCACCGTGGAGCGCTCCCGCGTCCAGGGAACGCACATCGGCGCGCACGCCACGATCGGCCCGTGGACCTACCTGCGTCCGGGCAACGAGCTCGGCGAGCACACCAAGGCCGGCGCGTTCGTCGAGATGAAGAACGCGCGCATCGGAGAGCGCACCAAGGTGCCGCACCTGAGCTACGTGGGCGACGCCGAACTCGGCGAGGACACCAACATCGGCGGCGGCACGATCACCGCGAACTACGACGGCGTGCACAAGAACCGAACCCGCATCGGCTCCAACGTGCATGTCGGGGCCGGCAACCTGTTCGTCGCGCCGGTCGAGGTCGGCGATGACGTGACCACCGGCGCCGGGTCCGTCGTGCGCCACGCCGTGCCGGACGGCTCGATGGCCTACTCCGAGAACACGCAGCACGTCGTCGAGGGCTGGAAGCCCGCCTGGGAGCGCTGAGCCATGCCCGCACTGCAGTCCTCCATCGACGCCGTCCGCATCGCGGCCGCGGCCGCCGACCGCGTCAAGGCCGGCGACATCGTCGCCTTCGACGTGTCCGACCTGCTCGCCATCACCGAGATCATGATGATCGCCTCCGCCTCGAACGAGCGCCAGGTGCTCGCCGTCGCCGAGGAGGTCGAGAAGGACCTCTACCTCAAGGCCCGGCTCTCGCCGCGCTCGCGCGAGGGGCTGACCGAGGGGCAGTGGGTGCTGCTCGACTACGGCGACTTCGTGATCCACGTCATGCACCAGGAGTCCCGCGACTACTACGGGCTGGAGCGCCTGTGGCGCGACCGCCCGGTCGTCGCGCTGGAACTCGAGCACCCGGAGGAGTCATGAGCCGTCACGTCCGTTCGATATTCCTGATCCGCCACGGCCGCACCTCGTACAACGCGGCGCACCGCCTGCAGGGCCAGGTCGACATCCCGCTCGACGAGGTCGGCGTCTGGCAGGCCGAGCGCACCGCCGAGACGCTGCGGCGCCTGTACGTCGAGGAGCGCCCGGTCGTCACCCGGCGCATCGTCGTGTGCTCGGACTTGGGGCGGGCCGCGGCGACCGCGCACGCCTTCGCCGATCCGCTGGGCCTCGAGGTGCATCCGGACGCCCGCGTGCGCGAGCGCAGCTTCGGCGACTGGGACGGCATGCCGGTCAGCGAGCTGGCCGAGCGCTACCCCGAGGACTACCGGTCCTGGGCAGAGTTCCGCGGCGGCGAGATGCGGCACGGCGCCGAGGCGAAGACCGAGGTCGGCCGCCGCGGCGTCGAGGCGCTGCGTGAATGGGCCGCGCGGGGCGGCGAGGACACCGACCTGTTCGTGTTCTCGCACGGGGCGTGGATCTCCCAGACGCTGCAGACGATGCTCGGCATCAGCGAGGCGTTCCCGGATTTCGCGACCCTGCTGTCGATGCGCAACGCGCACTGGGCGCGCCTGGTGCCGCTCGACCTGAGCGACGGGTCGGTGCGCTGGCGGCTCATGGAATACAACCACGGCCCGGCCGTCGCCGACACCCCGCAGTGGGAGCATCCCGACCTCGGCTGAGTGCGGGGCCGCAGGCGGGATTCTCAGGTCGTTCGCCGACCCGTTCGTTGAGGCGGCTGCGTTGAACCGGTTCGGTGCGACTCCTCGCGATTACGGTGTCGCGGGGACGCTGCGACCGGATGATTTCCACGGACCGGGACCGGCTGATCACCGGTGCCGTCGGATCGCCGACGCTGAGGATCGCCATCGCCGCGCCGGCAGCCCGACGCCGGCCCCCTGGCGGTCAGCCCTGCTGGCCGGTCCAGGCGACGAGCACGTCGGCGGGGACCTGCGAGGCGTCGAACCGGTAGTGGCCGGTCACCTCCATATGCGTGCGGAACGCCAGATAGTCGTTCTCCCGTTCCTTCTGACCCATGTTGTGGATCACGAACGCCGTGCCGTCCGCGTCGCGCGTGTCCGAGACCACGCCGATGTGCCTGGTGTGCTCGAAGACGACGATGTCCCCGCCCTGCCAGGCGCCCGAGTCGGTTATGTCGGTGGTCAGCGACAGGGCGTACTTCGAGAAGAACACGTCGAGCACGCCGGTGCGCCGGAAGTCGATGTTCGGGTCGGGGCTCGGCGCCACGGCCGCGTACGAGGCCGGGTCGGCGGCGATGTCGGCGTCCACCATGGCCTTGAGGTCGTATCCGGCCTCGGCGAACGCGCGCCAGACCACATCCGTGCACGCGCCGCGGTCCGCCGGCGGATAGCCGCCCTGATAGTACCCGTCGTCGTAGGCGGGCGCGGCCTCGGCGTCCTTGCGGGCCCCGGCGAGGATGTCGGCGTAGTCGTCGACGCCGTCGCCGTCGAAGTCCACCGGGCTGACCGCGACCGGGTAGCGCCGCGAGACGTCCGGATCGGGGGAGTGGCGCCCCTGCGGATGCAGGGCCAGGAACCAGACGGCCAATGCCGCCGCGACGAGTACGACGGCCGCCGTCACGGCGAACGGCCATCGGCGCCGGCGCCGGACGACGCCCGGTTCGGTGCTGTGATGCGCGGCGTGCTGCTGTACCATGGTCGGCCCCCTGCGATGTCCGGGATACGCTATGTCGAATCTACCGCGTCGCGGCTGCCGCGCCACACGGACGGGGCGATGGGCACGGTACCGACACACGAGGGCGATGCCCGCGCCCATACGCGCTCGTTCGCGTTCGCTCATGGCGAGGAAATGTGACGGTCCGGTGACAAGGCCGTGGAAACCCTGTGATTCTCAGCGTGTTCCCGAGCCGGTCGTTTATCGTCATGTGGCGTGAGGAATTTCTTCAAGGGCATTTCCGTGACCCAGCTCAGCGCGGGGGCGCTGGCCGCGGTCACCTCGTTCCTGCTGTCGGCGAAGATCGGCATCGCCGGCTCGGTGATCGGCACGGCGGTCGGTTCCATCGTCTCGGCCGTGGCCTCGCAGGTCTATCAGAACATGATCAGGGCGTCGTCGGAGAAGATCCAGAACGCGGCGCCGTTCCTGTCGCAGAACGACGACGGATCCGAGGACGGCGAGACCGGGGCGGACTCCGCCGGGGCGCGCGTCGTCGCCTCGACGGGTGCGTCCGCGGGGGAGCGCACGGCGGTGATCGGCGACAACGCGGACGACGCTGCACGCACCGCGGTGCTGGCCGCCGGCGAGACGACCGTCATGGCGCATGGCGATGCCGCGACCGGCGAGACGACCACCGTCATGGCGGACGCCGCCGGTGGCGACCGCACCGCGGTGCTGGCTTCCGGCGCGTCCGCGGGGGAGCGCACGGCGGCGATGCCGGCGGCCGGCGGGCGTACCGTCGCCTCCGGTGGGCGCACCGTCGCCTCCGGCGGACACGCCACGGGTATGTCGTCCGTCCGCACAACCGCGGCGGCGACGCGGCCGGCGGACAAGCGGCGCAACCGCCGCATCGCGCTGGCCGTGGCGGTGGTCAGCGCGCTGCTGGCCGTGGGGGCGAGCGCGGCCGTGGTCATGCTGGTGACCGACGGCCAGGGCACCGACACCGTGGTGCGGGACTGGGTGGACACCTCGCGGCAGGCCCCCGCCGACGACGGCGCCGACGAGACCGGCGGCACACCCACGGACGGCGAGACGGACGGGCGCACCGACACCGACAGCGCCGACGGGACCGACGGCCGGACCGACGGCGGTGCCACCGATGGGTCGCAGAACGGCGACGACGGCACGTCCACCGACTCCGGATCCGGTTCCGGCTCGTCGGACGGCACCGGCGCCACCGACGGATCCGCGGGCGGCACGACGGGCGACGGCACCACGGGCGGCACGGACGGGACCGGCGGCACCTCCGGCGACCAGGGCACGTCGGGCGGCACCTCCGGTGGCACGTCCGGCGGGACATCGGGCGATACCTCGGGCTCCACGGACGGGTCGACCGGCGGATCGTCGGGATCGTCCGGGTCGACGGGGTCGGGCGGCACGTCCGGGTCGGCCGGATCGTCGGGGTCGTCTGGTTCGTCCGGCTCGTCCGGCTCGTCCGGTGCGACGTCCGGGTCGTCGTCCGGCACCGGGATCAGCGGCGCCGCGGGAAGCGCAACCGGCGGCGCGGCGTAGTCGAGACGGCGTATCCGCCGGTTGCGTTCGGCGGGCAAGGTCATCTCCCGTAATATCGCGCCAACGCCTGGTGTCCGTGCCTGCGTACGTTGGACCGGTGCCTGCGTGACCGTCAGCATATCTGCAGAGTATCTCCGCGTCCGCGCCCGTCGGACCGGTGCCGGGCGCGCCGGGTGCCGCACGGGGACATGCCTGCCCAAGCCGGCGCCCGGATACGTGGGATCGGCGTCGTCGGGGGCGTCGCACGGGGCGACGGCGAGGGCCGTCCGCCCTACTCGCATAAGGCGACACGCCTGATTTGCCGTTTTGAAAACCGTGTTGTAATGTATCTAAGGCTCGTGAGGAGCTGATAACTACAGATTGGGGCTATGGCGCAGCTGGTAGCGCATCTCCATGGCATGGAGAGGGTCAGGGGTTCGAATCCCCTTAGCTCCACGAAGCGAAGCCCACGGGTTTCGCCACGGACTCGCAGCGGGTTTTCGCAACTCCTGCGGGCCGATAACAGAATACGGGGCTATGGCGCAGCTGGTAGCGCATCTCCATGGCATGGAGAGGGTCAGGGGTTCGAATCCCCTTAGCTCCACGATTACGAGAGTGTGAAACCCCTTGCATTGCAAGGGGTTTCGTCGTATTGGCCTGCCGTGGTCACGGCGTGTGACCCCGTTTGACCACGTCATCCGTTTCGAGCATCTCCGTCATGGTCTCGCCGAGCGTGTCGAGGCCGTCTTTCGTCCGGGCGTCGGTTCGGTAGCACTTGCGGCGGCACGTGTGCTACCGAACCGACACTGGGAATCGCCCAGCGTCTGCTAAAACGCAGTCGCCTTGTTGTTTATCAACCAAAACCGACGCCGACGGCCGCCGGACAGCAGCCGGACCGCGGGGCCAGCCCCGTCGTCGGACAGGCGTTGGAGTGCGACGCGTCGAATCCTGCGCCGTCGGGCCCCGACCCGCCCGCGGGACAAGCCGGATGTGACGCTCGGGGGCCTCGCCTGCCGCCGGGAATGCGGGCCGCACCCGATGCGCTTGCGGCCGCGACCTCAACTCCGAGCCTAAGGCCCATACTCCGATCCGTAACCCCATGAAGACGCCACATGACACGCCAATGAATGCTATGGCGTCGTTGCGCCGCCGGTGCCGCATTCGGCGGATGGGTGTTCGCTAGACCGCGGCGGGTTGTCGGTACAGGTGTTCGAGGACGTCGCGCAGCACGCCGCTGTAGTTGACGTCGTGCTTATCGGCCCAGGTGCCGAGTCGTGCGGGGACGGTGACATCACGGAATCGCGATGATGGGGTTGCCGGCCTCATGTCGTCTTCCCTCCGTCGATGCCGGCCTGCCTTCATATCGAGCGGACCGTGACCGGGGCGACGTCGCCGTAGCGCTCGGGAACCGTCGCGCGTCCGGGGTTGGCTGGGCGCACGTACTGGCAGTGGCTGCCGCGGTGCCCGGCCGATCGTCATCCGTCCTCCGGCGGACGTCTTTCGATTTCCTTGAATCCCATATTTTTTGATGCGCATCATGCGCATGAGTCGTCAAGTCGTGACGTGTCTGCAAACGAGGCCCGAATCATCGATGCCATATCTGCGGATCGCTCGAACCTCGGTCGCTGGTAGCGGCATCATTCAAACCGGTGAGACACGTTCTTCCAGTCGAACGTGTAGCTTTGGTCGGGCTGCTCCTCGCCATGGGTGGTGACGGTCGGAACGTCGCCGCGCCATGTGATGGTGAAATTGCTCGCGTTCAATGTTTTCCCGTCGTTACGCAGGGTCGTTTCGATCTGTGTGACGTTCTCGTCCCCTATGACGTTCGGATCGGTGTCCCATGCGACCCTGATCCTGATGTCGCTGGGGCCGAAGAACACGGGCGAGCCGAGTTCGCTGACCGTCACCTCGCACGTGCCGTCGGCGGACTTCTCGTCGACGATGCGACGGGGCATGTCCGTTTGCGTCCAAACGAGCGTGCAGCCTGCGGCCCAGACCAGTGCGGCCGCAAGGACGATGTGCTCGATGATGCGCGCCGCGCCATGCGAAGAGTCCTTGGACATGCGACATCCTTACGCTCGTTCTGCATCAATGATTATACGCATTCGGATTCGGAACAGTGGTTCGGCGGCCCGCGGCCTCCGCACGGTCTACGATGACGGTATGGAGAAGACCCGGATCCTTGACGTGCGCGGACTGTTCGACCTGCTGCTCGACGCCATGGGGCCGACCCACTGGTGGCCCGCCGAGACGCGTTTCGAGATCGTCCTCGGCGCGGTGCTGGTGCAGAACGCGTCGTGGACCAACGCCGAGGCGGCGCTCGATGCGCTCAGGGCCGCCGACCTGCTGCGCCCCGCGGCGATCGTGGCCCTGCCGGACGCCGAGCTTGAGGCCATGGTCCGCCCCGCCGGGTTCTACCGCGCCAAGAGCCGGTACCTCAAGGCGCTGTGCGCATGGCTGACGACCCTGCCCGGCGAGGGGCCGGACTTTCCGCAGCGTGTCGTTGGACGAGGCGACGACGACCTGCGCCGTGACCTGCTGGCCGTGCCGGGCGTCGGCGGGGAGACCGCGGACGACATCCTGCTGTACGTGTTCGACCGTCCGGCGTTCGTGGCCGACACGTACGCCCGGCGCCTGTTCGAAGCCCTGGGCGTCGCCGACCTGCCGAAATCCTACGAGGGGTTCCGCCGGCGCGTCATGCCGCACATCCTCACCGACGAGTGGAGCATCGCGGATCTCAAGGAGTTCCACGGTCTGATCGACGAACACGGCAAGACGTGCCGCACTCCGGACGACTGGCGGCGCAGCGTCGTCGCCGGCTGCCGGCTGGACCTGCCCTAGCCGTCGCGGTCCACCTCCGATTCGTCTTCTGCCGTAATCCGCCTTTGCCGTTCGAATGGTGATGGCGGCGCGACGGTCGGCCGTCCGCCGTCACCACCCGCTGTCGATCCGAACCCAGCCGCGGTCGGCGTCGGGGGAGTCCGGATCGTAGGCGAGGAAGTCGTACCAGCCGCTTGTGGTGCCGGGGCTGAACCCCATGCTTGGGGCGTTCTCGCCGCAGGTGAAGTCCGTGGAAAATACGGCCATGCCCTCCACGCCGTACCGGGCGATGCCACGACTGTAGACCGTCGAGTCGCTGCCCGGCGTGGATTCGATGGTCTCCTTCTCCAACGCCAGCAGCCGGTCCGACCACGCCTCGTCGTAGACGATGGCGTCGATCGAGCATCCGCGATAGTCGCGTTTCCCGTCAAGCAGCATGGCCACGGCGTCATCGAGCTGTCGCCTGGTGAAACGGTCGGAATCGGAGACCGTGACGCGCAGATGGCTGGTGTCCGCCGGCCGGGTCGGCAGCCAGATCCAGAAGTACCCCAACAGTGCGATTGCCGCCACAACCGCCAGACCGCCGATGACGCGCCGCCGGCGATGCGCGGTGCCATGCCCCCTCATGCGAACCCCCTGCCTGCCGGTATGCCGAACCCAACCGAAGGCGTCTGTCCCGACGATGCCGAATATATCCCGCGAACGGAACAATACGGCATCGCCCGCGTCGACGCGCGTGACGCCGATGCCCCGGAGTGCGCGCGACACGTCATCCCCGAGACGGATGCCGGCGCTCCCGCGGCCTCGAAATGGGCCGTCCGGCCGATGGGCGACGCGTCCCGCCGGCAATACCGTGGATGGTGTCAGGCGGCGGCATGCCGCGCACTCACACCGATGGGGAGAGAACCATGATGGCATTCCTCGGCAGCTTCAGCCGACCGTTCATGTTCGCGGTGGCGCTCTGGCCGTTCGTCTCGGCGCTGCTCACGCTGCCGGTGCTCGCCCTCCTGTACCACCGCGAGAACCGCATCCGCTTCGTATCGGTCGTTGTGGCCTACGGGTGCGTGCTCTACCTGCTCGCGCTCGGATGCTTCACGCTGTATCCGATGCCGGAGAACCCCGCGGAATACTGCGCGACGCACCATCTCGCCCCGCAGCTCAACCCGCTGCAGTTCATCGGCGACATCCGCGCCGACGGCGTGACCGCGCTGCTGCAGATCGGCATGAACGTGGTGTTCTTCGTCCCGCTCGGCTTCATGCTCGGACGCTTCCTGAACGCGCGGCTCCGCCATGCGGCGCTCGCCGGGTTCGCGGTCTCGCTGCTGATCGAGACCGCGCAGCTCACCGGCGCGTTCCACCTGTACCCGTGCGCCTACCGCCTGTTCGACGTCGACGACCTGATCTGGAACACGTCGGGTGCGCTCGCGGGGTACGCCGTCGCGGCGCTCGCCAACCGTGCGCTGCCGAGCCGTGCCGTCGACGACGATGCGATCGTGACGGAGCCCGGGTTCGTGCGCAGGCTCGTCGCCTTCTGCATCGACTACGTGATCACCGGGGCCATGAGCCTGCCGTGCGCGGCCGTGATCTATCTCGTCGCGATCCAGTTCGTCGGGTTCAGGCCGTTGACAGCGGACATGGACCGGGTGGTGTTCATGGCGTGCCTCGTCGTGACCGAATGGGTGATCCCCTGGATGCGCGGCGGGCGCACGCTGGGCGCGGGATTCACCCGGATGACCGTGGAGACCAGGCCGCGGGACGGCGCGCGCCGCGTCGTGTTCTACCTGGCGCGGTTCGCGGTGATCGGCCTGGTCGCCTGGTGGCTGAGCGGCGCCGGCACCGGCGCGCATGCGATGCTGGTGCTCGGCCTCGGGGTGTTCTGGCTGGTGGCCCACTGCATGCCCTACGACTTCATCTGACGGGTCCCCAGGCTCCGCGGGCGGCGTGGTGATGTTCGTCACAGTCGGCGATTTCACGGGGCGAACCGCGGCCCGGTGAAGTAGGCTGGAGATACGTCTAACGAAAGGATGGACATATGGCAACGCTCACCGACGAGATGAAGACCTTCATCGAAAACAACCTGGCGTGGGTCACCACGATCGGCAAGGACGGCGAACTCGATCTCGGTCCGAAGATGTCGATGTTCGTGCTCGACGACCATCACCTGGCCTACCACGAGCGCACCGCCGGCCAGGTCTACCGCAACCTGCAGGACGGCAGCCCGCTGGTCATCGCCGTGGCCAACCTCGCCGAGAAGCGCGGTTACCGCTTCCGCGGCCCGGTGACCATCGTCACCGAGGGCGAGATCTACGACGCGCAGGTCAAGGTCGCCCAGGAGAAGGGCACCAAGATCCCGGCCGCCATCCCGGTCATGGAGATCACCGAGATCCAGGACCTCACCTCCGGCGCGAACGCCGGCAAGACCATCGAAAAGGACTGATCGGTGCGTCCCTCGGTCTCGACCGCGAAGCAGATGTGATCGAGGGGAGTGACAGGCGATATCGATGACGAATCGTCCCGCCTTCGCCAACATGGCGTCGAAGGCGGGACGATTCTTGCTGTATCGGTCCGTATTGGGGCGCGGACTGGCCCCTGTGTGGGCTTTAAATCGGGTTTTCCGAGGACGGTTCGTCAATGAACCGTCATTCCAAGGCTTGTTTTTCGCCGCAATCGGCATGATTTCTCTTACGTGTAGTGGATTTGGGCCTCTGCAGACATCGATCTTGATTACTTGAGGCCGCCTGGCCACCATACCCCGACTATGGCTGGCGTCATTTCGCCGATCCTACCTTGGGTTTCCCGGTTTGGCCACCTCACCTAGGCAAGATCGATGTCCGCAAGTCTTCAAATCCGCATCATCTAAGCAAGATACGCTGTCTTGAGCCTAGATATCTGGACGCAATCCTCTCTTTTCATCTTTCATCCGCGTCATGACCGTCTGTGCCTTCGTCTTCCCGAAACAGCCGATGCAACAGTGACGCCCGGTGATTGATGAACAGTTCGGTGATGCGATATGCCTCCGTTTGCTCGTATCCGATTGTGTGGATTCCGTCCTCGCCGAACGACAGAATCGTCGCGTGCGGGAACCCCAACAGGATGGGGGAGTGCGTAGCGATGATGAACTGGGCCCCTCTCTTGGTCAGTTCGTCGATGTAAATCAGCAGTTCGAGCTGCGTCTGCGGCGATAACGCGGACTCCGGCTCGTCCATGAGGTACAGACCCGGCCCGGTGAACATCCGTATGAACGCCATCATTCCCTGGCCGTGTGACTGTTCATGCAATCCGAATGTTCCGTATTCGGCGGCTTGCGTGGCCATCGTGAAGAACGATTCCGCGCGGAGGAACATGCCGGAACGTGTGGGCGGCAGGTCCCGCACCATCGTGATGGCGTCGGCCAGATCGGATACGTCGTCATAGGTGCTGAACCGATAGTTGCGAGTCCCTCCTTCGGGGTTGAATCCATAGACCGCCGCAATCGCCTCCAACAACGTGGACTTGCCCGTGCCGTTCGTTCCGGCAAAGAACGTGACCGGTACGGTGAACGTCAATGTCGATGACCTGCGCAGCGCGGGAATCGAACGGACATACGAGTCCGGAGCCGCGTCCCAGTCGATGCGCACCTCGCGGACGAACAGCCTCCTGGTCATGGCTGCGCTCCGCTTCCTCGAATCGTTCCGCAGCATTCCGACGATCGCGGTCCGTGATCCGCGTCGGGTTGTTCGAAGATGACATGGCCGTCGAATCGGGGCGTCCCGACTTCGCCGCCCGACACGCCCGCATCCTCAGGGGCGTCGGTCTCGTCAGGCGCCGGGGCGAACGGACGCCGGCGCCGGTGGTCGGCCCGGAACTCGCGGATGCGCGCGATGCGCCCGTCGTCGTCGAACCTCACGATGGAGACGCCGTCGAAGATGTAGGAGTCCCGCTCCGTCGCGGCGAACGTCCACGTCACGGTGAGGGAGCGGCCGTCCGCCGCGTGGATGAACTCATGGATGTCCCACGACTCGACCCGTTGTCGGGCGAGCATCGCATCGATCCACCGATGCAGTTCGCCGAACCCCACGTAGACCGGGCCGTAGCATTCCTCGTACCGGCACTCCGGCGCGAACAGCTCGTCGAAACGCGAGAAGTCGCGCGAGACCCACATCGCGAAGTACTCGGCGACGGCCCGTTCCCGCCGGGCCGCGGCATCGTCGTCGTGCCCGCGGCACGTGCCGCGGGCGGGTCCGTCGACCGGCGCCATGACCGCCCCCTCCCGTCCGTGCGCCCGCCTCGGCCGGTCGGTCCGGGCGTCCATGCGATCCGCCGGGCCGATCCGGTCAGTACGAATTGTTGACGGCCGCGGCGGCGCTGCCGCTCTCCTCGTCGGCCTTGACCTTGTCGATGGCGATGACCAGCGAGACGATGAGCGTCTCCAGCGCGTCGTCGTACACGGCGACCTCGTACGTGTCGCCCCAGCTCAGCCAGCGCTGCGCGATCTCGGCGACCGTCTCGCCGTCGCGCGTGACCGTGAAGTTCAGGTCGGCCCAGTCGCCCTCGATGCGCAGCCCCTGCGCGTCGATGCGGTACTTCGGCTTGAGGAACGAGAACTCCTTGTCGATGCCCGCGACCTCGGTCCCGCCGACGATGACGCTGAAATGCGGCAGCCAGCTGAAGGTCTTCTTCTCGACGCGTGCCACCTCGAACCCGTTCATGTCGGTGATCGTGAACGACTTGGGGATGTGCATGAAGCTGCCCTCGACATGGTAGACCGGGCGCTCGTCCCCGTCGGTGACGTCGAACTTCTCGCCGCCGAACGTGAACATCCTCTGCTTGATGTACAGCCGCCTCATCGTGACTCCCCTCGATCGAACGGTACCAATTCATCATAACGGCCGCGCGGCGTCCGACGGAAACGGGGGAACAGGGGCGTGGGCGGGAAAGGGGAGCGGAACCCGGGAGGCGGCCCGACGCGGCTATAGTGGTCAGCGACACCACCGAACGACGACGAAACGAGGAACGATGAGCGACGAACGGACCACGACGGCCCCGGACCCGAACGCAGGCGGATCGGCTTCGGCCGGCCGTCCCGAGAACGGGGAGACCCTGCCCGAGCCCTGCGAGATCACCACACGGCACGCCATCACGCTCGAGGGCCGCGAGTGGCGCTACGACGCGACCATCGGCACGCTGAACATCGACACGGCCAAGGCGCGGCCGGCCGCGAGCGTCTTCTTCGCCGCGTTCGCCGCCGTGGGCGAGGACGGCAAACCCGACGCCGCGCGCCCGGTCACCTTCATCTTCAACGGCGGCCCCGGATCGTCCTCGACGTTCCTGCTGCTCGGCTCGATCGCGCCCAGGCGCATCGACGTCGTCGACACCGCGGCCGTGCCCGCCGCGCCCTACACGCTCGCCGACAACCCGATGACGATGCTGCCCTCCACCGACCTGGTGTTCATCGACGCGCCCGGCACCGGCTTCTCCACCATCCTGGACAAGGCCAAGGCCGAGCTGTGGAGCGTGGACGGCGACGTCAAGGGCTTCAGCGCGTTCATCCGCGCCTGGCTGACCCGGTACCGCCGCTGGAACTCGCCCAAGTACGTGCTCGGCGAGTCGTACGGCACCACGCGCGGCGCCGCGCTCGCGTACCGGCTGCAGCAGGACGGCGTGGCGCTCAACGGACTGGTGCTCATCTCGAACATCCTGGACTACGCGCACTGCTTCGACACGGACGACCAGTTCTACATCGGCTACTTCCCGACCTTCGCCACGGTGGCGCGCTACCACGGCAGGGCCGGCGCGCAGGTCACGCTCGAGGAGCACGCGCGGCGGGCCCGCGCCTTCGCCAACGGCCCGCTGCGCCAGGCCCTGGCCGCCGGCGACTCGCTCGACGAGGCGACGAAGCGCGCCGTGGCGGAGCGGTTCGCCGAACTGACCGGGCTGGACGCCGACTATGTGGCCGACTCCGACCTGCGCGTGCTGGACACCCGCTTCCGCAAGCAGCTGCTGCGCGCCGACGACCGCATCGTCGGCCGGTACGACGGGCGCGCCAGCGGCTACGACATGGACCGGGTCCGCGACGACGAGAGCTTCGTGGTCGACGACGCGTACCTCGACCCGGCGTATTCGAGCCTGGTGAACGCATATCTGCGCGACGAGCTGGGCTGGGCGCGCACGCCCGAGCGCAAGGGCTACGCCGACTTCGACTGGGAGTCGACGGAGCCGGGCAAGAGCTGGATGTGGTGGCACCGCCTGCCGTCCGGCGCGAAGGCCTCGGAGGGCGGCGTCATCCCCTTCCCCTCGGTCGTCGCCGACCTGGCGGCCGCGATCGTGCACCAGCCGACGCTGAAGGTGCTGATCGGCAACGGCTGGTACGACCTGTGCACCCCGTTCTTCCAGACCGAGTACGACATCGACCACCTCGGGCTGCCCCGGCCGCTGCGCGGCAACGTGGCGTTCACCTACTACCCGGCGGGGCACATGCTGTATTCGGCCAGGGAGAGCCTGGCCAAGTTCTCGGCCGACCTTACGCGGTTCTATGCCTGCGACGCCGCCGACCTGCCGGCGATGAACGAGCGTCCCGAGCCGCCGGCCCCGATCCTCGCCCTGTAGGCGCGCGGCCGCGCACGCCGCTCAGCGGATGCGGTAGCGGTCGCCGCGCTTGGTGATGAAGAACCCGACCCGCCGCAGCTTGGCCGTCAGCGAGTACATGGCCTGCGCCATGACCTCGCGCTGCGAGGCCAGACCGGTGCCGCAGACGATGCCGACCAGCTCGTCGAAGCTCAGGAACGCGCCGTCGGCCCTGACCAGAGCCTCCAGCGCGCCGTACTCGCGCGGCGACAGCGGCAGCGCGGTGGACAGGTCGTCGTAGTACGCGCGGCCGTGGGCCGTGTCGAGCGTGAGCGCGCCGCAGGTGACCACGCCCGGCCCGCTTCCGTCCGACGCGGAGGCCGGGCGTTCGAGGTCGTGGATGTGCGCGAGGAACTCCGAATCGGTGAAGGGCTTGTCCAGGACGGCGTCGGCATGGACGGCGGCCGGCGTGCCCGGCGGGGGCGGGGACGGCGCGGCGTCGGAGGCGCGTGCGGCCTCGCGCCACACGTCGGCGCCGGGCGTCCCCTTGGTGACGCGGTGCGGCGAACGCAGCAGCAGCACGCGGGTTCCGGCCCGGCGGGCGCGCGCGGCGAACGCCGGCGTCCCGTCGGCGGGCCGGCCGTCTCCGGCGGTGCCTTCGGTCGTGTCGCCTGCCGTGTCCGCGGTCCCGTCGTCGGCCGTCGCGGCGTCGTCGAGCACGATGACGTCGTAGGGGCCGTCCTCCGCCAGCGCCTCGGCCTGCCGGGCCGTCGGCGCGACGTCGACCTCATGGAACTCCAGATCGAGTGCGTTGCCCAGCGCCGACGCGAGCGCGCCGCTCGGCTCCACCAGCAAGATTCGCATGACTGCCGCCTTCTTATGGTGCTGTTGCGTGGTCCATCCCGTACCCAGCTTAACCGCCGGCCCGTCCGGCCGCCTGCGACGCGCGTGCGCGGGCCTCCGGGCCGTTCCCGCGCCGTCGTTCCCGTCCGGGAGACGGAAGGCCTTGCATGCCCCTCCGGGCCGTCCCGCGCGTCGTCATTCCCGATGCTCGCCCCGTGCGGGCCGCGGCGTCGCTTCCCTCGGACTGCTGCGTCGCTTCCATCGGATCGCTGCGCCGCTTTCCGCCGGATCGCTGCGCCGCCTTCCGTCATCGGGCCGTCGCCGCGGACGCGTTGCCGCATCGCGTCCGCCCGCCATCCGGCGCCGAGCCTGCGTTTCCGGGGCGGCCTCCGTCGTCGCGCCGTACGCCGTGGAATGATGTGGACAACGCCGCCGCCGTCCACAAATCCACAAATTCCCGCGCGGCGGTGGCGCGGCCGGCGCGTCGTCTGCCATGCTGTGGGCACGCCGCGCGGCGGATGTGCGGCGATCGACGCGCATAGGAGGGCGGAATCATGACGCAGGGGAACGACGGATCGCAGCAGGAGGCCATCGACGCCTGGGTGCGTCGCTATCGGGGGAACGTCGACGAGCAATGCGTGAGCGGACCGTATGTCGAGCGTGCGGTGGGCGTGCTGGAGCTGGTCGCCGAGCAGGCGCGCGAGTGCGGGTTCGAGGTGCCCCATCCGGACGACGAAGGATTCGTCGAACGGTTCGGCGCGGACGCGCGGTGGGCGCACATCGCGGTCGGTGCCGACGACGCCGCGTACTTCTTCCGCGTCCAGGAGATCTGCGCCCCGAACCCCGGGCGCAAGGCCCCCACGCCGCCCGGCGGTCCGGCCGACGGCGAGGGCGAGGGTGAGGGCGAGCCACGGTGGATCGCCGAGCGCAGCCGCGAGTTCATCAGCACCGGACGCCTGCAGATGCAGATACGCAGCGAGGGCGACCGCGACTGCCGCAAGACCGCGCGCGACAGCACCGCCTCGATGGTCGAGGGCAAGATCCCCGGGGTGTTCCGCGCGTTCGTCGCGGCGCAGGAGCGGCGTCGGCTGGAGCGCGAACGCCGGGTCGAATGGGAGCGGATCCGACGGCGCGGCGAGGAGCGGTACGAATCCGAGGTGATCATGCGCAGGCTCGACGACATGGCGGTCCAGTACCTGGCCATGCGCCGGCGCCGCGAGTTCCTGGACGCGCTGGAGGGCGCGGTGGAGGGATTCGACGGGCCGCTGCGCGAGCAGGCGCTGTGCGGCATCGGGCTGCTGCGCGAGCGGGTGGACCGCGAGGATCCGGGGCTGCACCCCGAACTGGTCGACCTGGAGGTGCCGCCGCCCGGGAATCGGGAGCTGGAGCGGTTCATGGAGGGCTGGAGCGCGGACGGGCCGTACCGCGTGTCGCCCCAGCCGATGCCGCCGGCGTTCCGCGCGGATCCGTGGCCGGAGCGTGGGGAAGGCTATGGGCGCTACATCGCCGACGACGGGTTCTGACGGCGTCGCGCGCCGGCGGCATACACCGTCACGGGGAGGACGGGCGCAAGGCCGAGACGAGGGCGTCGCGCGCCGGCGGCATACACTGGGGGCATGCGTTCCGAGGACGAGATGATGGGACTGATCGTCGGCGTGGCCGAGGCCGACCCGCGCATCCGCGCCGCCTACCTTGAGGGGTCGCGCGCCGACGACAACGCGCCGCGCGACATCGTGCGCGACTACGACGTCGGCTATGTGGTGACGTGCACGCGGCCGTTCATCGAGGACCGGGCGTGGATCGACCGGTTCGGCACGCGGCTGCTCATGCAGCGGCCCGGCGAGTTCGAGGGCGACGAGGACGATCCGGACCGCTGGTACTGCTGGCTGATGCTGTTCGACGACGGCAACCGGCTGGACCTGCACGTGTGCACGCCGGAGTGCATCCCGGGGTGCCTGGAGCTCTACCGCACCCTGGTTGACAAGGACGGCGTGATGCCCGCCGCGGCGTTGGCCGGCGACGAGCGTTACTGGGTGCGGCCGCCGAGCGCCAGGCGGTTCGCCGAGACGTGCAACGAGTTCTGGTGGTGCCTGAACAACGTCGGCAAGGGACTGTGGCGCGGCGAGATGCCCTACGTGATGGACATGCTCGACGATCCCGTCCGCCCGATGCTCAGGCGCATGCTGGAGTGGAAGGCCGGACTGGCATGCGGCTTCCGCGCCAGCATGGGCAAGTCGGGCAAATACCTGGACCGCTACCTGCCCGCCGAGGCGTACCGGCGGTACCTGTCGACCTATGCCGCCGCGGAGCCCGGGCCGGTATGGAGGGCCGTCGCGACGGCGTGCCGTCTGTTCGACGAGACGGCCCGCGAGGTCGCCGCCGCGTTCGGGTTCGCCTACGACGACGCCGAGGCGGAGGGGGCGCGCCGGTACCTGCGGCGCATGCGCGAACTGCCGACGGACGCCGCCGGGGTCTGGTAGGCGGGCGGATTCGTCGCGGACGTGCCGCCGTTCACGGCCGGCCCGGCATGCCGCGGTTGACCGGACGGCCGCGTGTGTATATAGTGTGTATAGAGGGTATATACACTCGGGCTCTTTCGAAGGGACGCTTTCGGCAAGGGCGAGCGCACGACGCACGGGCCACGTGCGGGCGTGCGTGCGACATCAGCAAAGGACAAGCCATTGGATCTCATCATCGCCAACTCGTCGGATAAGCCGATCTACGAGCAGATCGCCACGCAGATCAGGGAGCTCATCCTGACGGGCGAGCTGCAGCCGGGGCAACGGCTGCCCTCGATCCGTGCGCTCGCGAACGGGCTGCGCATCAGCGCGATCACCACCAAACGCGCGTACACGGACCTCGAGGCCCAGGGGTTCATCGAAACCGTGCAGGGCAAGGGCAGCTTCGTGACCGGCGGCAACGTCGAGCTGCTGCGCGAGGAGCGCCGCCGGCAGATCGAACAGCGGCTGACGCGGCTGGTCGACGACGCGCGGTCCGCCGGGCTGCCCGACGACGACATCAGGCAGATGCTGGATCTCATTCTGGAAAGCGACGCATCATGACCATCCCCTCGCCTCTGCTCGAGGCGCACCGACTCGGCAAACACTATGACGGCTTCACCCTGTCCGGCGTCGACCTGCGGGTCGGGCCCGGCGAGGTGGTCGGCTTCGTCGGGCGCAACGGCGCCGGCAAGACCACCACCATCAAGGCGCTGCTCGGCCTGATCGACCCCGACGAGGGCGACGGCGCCGTGCTCGGCACACCCATCCGCGAGATGAGCCGGAAGGCCGGCACCGCGACCAAGCAGTGCATCGGCGTCGTCTTCGACACGCTGGCCTATCCGGACGCCGTGCGCGTGCGCGACATCGCCGGCGTCATGCGGCGCTGCTACCGCGACTGGGATGACGCGGCGTTCGACGGACTCATGCGGAGCTTCGGCATCGGACCGCGCATGACGGTCGGCGAGCTGTCGCGCGGCATGGGCATGAAGCTGTCGCTGGCCTGCGCGCTCGCCCACGCCCCGCGCCTGCTCGTCCTGGACGAGGCGACCGCCGGGCTCGACCCGATGGCGCGCGACGAGGCGCTCGACCTGCTGCGCGGATTCGTGGAGGACGGCAGCCGCGGCGTCCTGATGTCCAGCCACATCACCTCGGACCTGGACCGGATTGCGGACCGCGTCGTGTGCATCGACGCCGGACGCATCGTGTTCGACCGGCCGAAGGACGAGATCACCGACATGATGGGCGTGGCGCGGTGCCGCGCCCGCGACCTCGACTCGGTCCTGGGCTCCGGGCTGTGCGACGGGCCGTCGGGGCCGCTGGTTCTGCGGCGCGAATACGGCGTCGACGTCGCCGTGCCCGACCGCTTCGCCTTCGCCGGGAGGTTCCCCGACATCCCCTGCGACCATATGACCATCGACGACTACATGCACTTCGTGCTGGAAGGAGGGTCGCGATGATCCGCGCGTTCCTGCTCGACTGGATGATGATCCGCTCGCGAGCCGGCCTGATGGCGGGCATGATGACGCTCATCTGCCTGTGGCTGACCTTCCAGATGCGCGCGTTCCCCGGCACCTACGCGGCGGCGATCTTCATGGCCTACCCGATGATCGCCGTGTCGCTCGGCTCGTACGACGAGGCCAGGGGCTGGAGCGCCGTGCGCCTGACGCTGCCGGTCAGCCGGCGCGACGTGGTCGCCGGCCGCTACCTGCTCATGGGGGCGCTGGCGCTCGAGGGCGTGGCCGTGGCCGGCGCCGTGACCGCGGCGGTCCTGGCCGCCGACGCCGTCTGGCGCGCCGCGGCCAGGGACTCGTTCCTGCCGCCGGAGCTGACGGCCGTCGGCATGCCGCAGGCCACGGCGGTCGCCGCCTGCCTGACGCTGCTGGTCACCTCGGTGATGACGGGGATCGTCACGCCGCTGAACTTCAGGTTCGGCGCGACCAAGGTGACGATGATCCTGCCGTATGTCCTCCTGCTGGGCGTGCTCGGCGGCTTCGCCCTGCTCGGCGACGCCGGCGCGGGCATCCTCGCGGCGCTGCCCGGCCTGTTCGACTGGCTCGCCACGGCGTCCGGCGCGCTGACCGCCTGCGGCGTCCTGCTCGTGGCGACGGCGGCGGTGATGGCCGTCAGCGCCGCATGCTCGATGGCGGTCTACGACCGGCGGCAGATGTAAGGCGACGCGCGGGCCGACCGCATGGCGTGCCGGTCCGCGCGGCTGCGCCGGCCGCGCATCGGCGGGTCATGGAGGGGGCGTCGCGAACCGTTGGGCGAGACGGCGCCGTCGGCACGCGCCGGCGGACCATGCCGGCCGCGGCCGCGTCCCCGGCGTCGGCGCCGGATATACTGGCGGTGACAACGGCACGGCGGCTGACGAGGAGGCATGGTGGGCGGCGGACGGCACACGCATCGCGGGTTCTACATCTTCTGCGCGGTGTTCTTCATACTCGGCGGCGTCTGGCTGGCTGCCGCCGGCGCATGGGTCGCGGCGGCGGCCTTCCTCGTTCTCGGCGTCGCCTTCGCCGTCCTCGCGGCGCGCGCCGGGCGCCACCGCCACGAATAGCCCGCGCCCGCGCACGGGCCGGGCGGCGGGAGCCGGCATATATCGGCATCGGGGCCGCTCCGGGTGGGCGTCGGTTCGCCTTATCGGCCCGCGAACCGCATGGCGGCCCGGACCGCTCCGCGCCGGCGAACGTCGGCCAGGGTGCCGGACTGCGGAAGCCGGCGCATGCCGGTGTCGGGGACGTTCCGTATCCATGAACGTCGGTCCGCGCCGGTCCGCGGCGCCGCGTCGCGCGCCCCGCGACCGGCCCGGCCCGTCGGCGGGTCGGGCGCGTCGATTCGCGATGCGGAGGATAATGGCCGTCACGGAGGCGTCGCACGCGAGGCGCCTCGACGACGAAAGGACCCATCATGGACGATGCAGCCATCGACGACGACGTCATCGACGAGGAGACCTACCACCGCGACCCCGCCGACGAGGCGGCCTCGCGCGCCGACGCATGGGGAGCCGGCGCGGGCATCGAACCCGACGACATCCAGGACGCGGACCACGCCGCGAGGCGGCGCCGGCGGCCGACCACGGGTCAGCTGATCGCCGTGCTGGCGGTCTACGCGGTCGTCGCGGCGGGTGCGCTCGCCCTGCGGTACTGGACGACCAAGATGGCGGTGCGCTCGGCCATCCGCGACGAGCTGCGCCGCTAGCCGCCGCCGGCCGCCATGGCCTTGAACCGCTGGCCGTGAGCCGATAGCCGCTAGCCGCCGCCAGCCGCTGCGAGCCGCCGGCCGTCGCTGTCGGCTGTCGTTAGTCACCGCGAACCGCCGGTCCCGCTGACCTTGTCAGCCCCGCCGGGACCGCGGTTCCTCGCCGCCGCCCCGGGGCATGAACCCGCGCAGCGCCTCCCGGTACGCCGCCACCAACGTATCCAGGCGCATCGCCGCATTCGCCGGGCTTGTCGACGGCAGCGCGATCAGCGGCGGCTCCAGGCCGGCGTCCCGCAGCATCGGCGCGCACAGCCGCCGATACAGCTGTGCGGCCTTCGCACCCGTCGTGGCCACGGCCGCGATGCGCGAGCCGCGGATGAGCGGGGCCAGATCATTGGGCACCGCGTTGCGGATGCTCGCATCGCTCGCCCCGTCGATGTCGCACGAGGCGATCACGTCCCACAGCGCGATGCCGTGGCGCAGCGCGAACGCGCGACGCGACGCGGGCGTCCCGCCCGGCACGTCGTCGGCGCCGTCGCCGAACACGGCGCCCATCACCGGCCAGAACCGGTTCCGGGGGTGCATATAGTAGAACGCCGCCTGCCGCGACTTCGGACTGGGCATCGACCCCAGCACCAGCAGCCGCGAATCCCGGTCCCACACCGGGCCGAACCCATGCTCCACATGCTCCGTCATACCGGCCATCGTAACGCGGCCGCGCCACCCGGCCGACCGGCGCCGGCATGCGGGCCGACCGCCGGGGCGGCTCCGTACGGCGGGCTATGCTGGGACGGACACCACATCAGCGCACCGCACCACACGAAGGGGGACCGATGATCGCATGCTCCGGCGGCGGCACCGCCATCGCCTACGACGAGACCACGCACGCCGTCACCATCAGCCGGCACGGCCACGAGTGGCGCACCCTGCCGGGCGCCGAAGCCATCGAGCTCGCCGACCCGGCCGCCGGCCGATCCGAAGCCGTCCCGTTCGCCGCCGCGTCCCGCATCACCTGCGAGCGCCGGGTCTTCGGCACCGGCGAGGGCGTCGTCACCCGCTACGAGGGGTTCGCCGCCGCCGACGTGGCCTTCGAGACCTTCATCTGGGTCGAGTCCGCCACCGGCGACGTCGTCGCCGAATGGATCCCGCTGCGCGAGCGGGAGGGCGCCGTCGCCGGCGTGCGCTGGCCCGCGCCGATGGACTTCGACCGGCTGCGCGGCGACTGGACGACGCTGATCACCCACGGCCAGGGCGTCATGATCCCCAACACCTGGCCGCACCGGCCCGACGGCATCCCCTTCGGCGGCCGATACGAGACCGAGGGCGGCTACATGCCGTTCTTCGCGCAGCTGCGCGGCGACCGCGCCGACGGCTACATCGCCATCTGCGAGACCCCGTGGAACGCCGGCTACGCCATCGACCACCCGGCCGGCGGCCCGTACACCCACATCGGCACCTGGTTCGAGCCGAGCCTGGGGCGCATGGACCACCGCCGCGTCGTGCGCTACCGCTGCCTCGAAGGCGACGAGGCGAGCGTGCGCGGCGCGGCGAAGGCCTACCGGCGTCACGCCGACGAGCACGGCATGCTGCGCACGCTCGCCGAGAAGGCGGCGCGCAACCCGGGGGTCGACGACCTGCCCGGCTGCATGTGGATGCACGTCGGCGCCAAATCCCACGTCCAGCCCGACTCCGAGATGTACGACCGGGAACACCCGGAACGCAACGACTCGCTCGTCACCTTCGAGCAGCGCGCCCGACAGCTGCGCACGCTGCGCGACGCCGGCGTCGAACGCCTGTACCTGCACCTGGACGGCTGGGGGCAGCCCGGCTACGACAACCAGCACCCCGACTACCTGCCCGCCTGCCGTGAGGCCGGCGGATGGGAGGGGCTCCGGGCGCTCGCCGACACCGCCCACGAGTGCGGATACCTGTTCGGGCTGCACGACCAGTACCGCGACTACTACCTCGCCGCGGCCAGCCACGACGAGCGCAACGCCGTGATGCTGCCCGGCGGCGGCCGGCCGGAGCACGCGCGGTGGGCCGGCGGCCGGCAGCGCTACCTGTGCGCGCGGCTCGCCCCCGACTACGTCGCGCGCAACTACACGGCGATCGCCGCGCACGGCGTGCGGCTCGACGGCACCTACCTGGACGTGTTCACCTGCAACGAGGGCGACGAATGCGCCGACCCCGCGCACCGCATGACCCGCCGCGAATGCTACGGCGAGCGCCTGCGCTGCTTCGAATGGCTGCTGGCGCACGGTATCCTGACCAGCTCCGAGGAGGTGGCCGACTGGGCCATGCCCGCCCTTGTGTTCTGCCACTACGCGCCCTACGAGTTCCAGCTGCGCGGCCCGGACGCGCCGCGCGAGGGCGTGCCCGTGCCGCTGCAGAACCTCGTCTACCACGACTGCGTCGTCGAACCGTGGATGATGGACCGCGTCGAGGGCGGCGAGGACTACATGCTCTACGCGCTGCTCAACGGCGGTGCGCCCTATCTGATCCGCGACGCCGCGTACGCCGGCGTCGACGGCGACCTCGCCGGCGCCGGGGTGCGCGGCGCGCTCGCCGAGGACATCGCCCGATGCCGCGTGGTCGCCGACCTGCACCGGCGCGTCGGCATGCTGGAGATGACCGACTTCGCGCTGATCGACGACGACCCGCTGCGCCAGCGCACCGTCTTCGCCGACGGCACGCGGGTGAGCGTCGACCTGGGGCGCGGCACGTACGAGATCGCCTACCCCGGGCGCACCGTGCGCGGATAGCGGCGGGCAAAGCAGACCGGGAGGAACACCGTTGATCGACGAAGTGCTGTTCATGCGCCACGGGCGCACCACGTTCAACCTGGCCAGGCGCATGCAGGGGCAGATCGACGTCCCGCTGGACATCGTCGGCCAGTGGCAGGCCGACCAGAGCGCCTACGAGCTGGCGCAGCGCTACTACTGGGCCAAGGTCGCCGCAGTCGCCCGGGACGAGCGCCTGCTCGCCCAACCGGGGCCGCGGGCCGCGCGGCGCAGCGACATCGACGAGTACCGCCAGGCCCCGGCGGCCTGCCGACGGCTCACCGTCGTCGCCTCCGACCTGTTCCGCGCCGTGCAGACGGCCCACGCCTTCGCCGACCTGCTCGGCCTGGAGGTCGCCACGGACGAGCGGCTGCGCGAACGCAGCTTCGGCCGGTGGGAGGGCATGACCCGCGAGGAGATCCGCGAGATGGACGCCCGGGCCTTCGCCTCGTGGCGCGCCCACACCGGCGGCGAGCTCGCCTACGGCGTGGAGAGCCGCCGGGCGCTCGGCGAACGCGGGGCGCAGGCGGTGCGCTCGCTGGTCGCGGCGCACGACGGTGACGGCACGACCACGCTGATGCTCGTCGGCCACGGCTCGTGGATCGTCGCCACCATCCAGACCCTGCTGGGCATGGACGTCGACGACGTCAGCGAGCTGGGGGCGATGCGCAACGCGTTCTGGTCGCGCATGACGCCCCGCCGCCGCGCCGACGGCTCGATCGGCTGGCTGCTCGAGGAGTACAACCAGGGCCCGCGCATCGCCGACGCGGCCGACTGGGAGAACGGCCCCGCCGAGCTGCGCCGCCCCGGCATGCCGCTGTGGAGACCCATCGTGTGACGTTCGCCGGCGGCGTGAACAACGGTTGAACATCGCCGTCGCCGCGCCGCGACGTCGGGGGACAGGGTCTATCCTTGAGAGGGCCGTCCGGCGGACGGCCGCCGCGCGCCGACCCGCGCGGCGAAGGACCGACATACGGCACGGAAGGCAGGTGAGAGCCATGTTGAGGATGTTCAACACCATCAACGGACAGGTGGAGCAGATCAGTAAACCGGAGAACGGGTCGTGGCTATGCCTGTCCGAGCCGACCGACGTGGAGCTCGCCACCGTCGCCCAGGAGACCGGCATCGACCTGGCCGACCTGCGCGCCCCGCTGGATGACGAGGAGCGCTCGCGAGTGGACGTCGAGGACGACTACACGATGATCATCGTCGACATCCCGACCGTCGAGGAGCGCGGCGGGCGCGACTGGTACGAGACGATCCCGTTGTCGATCATCGTGACCCAGAACATGATCATCACCGTGTGCATGCAGGACACCCCGGTGCTCCACCCGTTCATGGAGGGCACGATCCGCGGGTTCAACACGTACATGAAGACCCGCTTCATCCTGCAGATCCTGTACCGCAACGCCACGATGTACCTGCGCTACCTGCGCATCATCGACCGCGAGAGCGACAAGCTCGAACTCAAGCTGCGCCACTCGATGCAGAACAAGGAGATCCTGATGCTGCTCGAGCTGAGCAAGACCTTGGTCTACTTCACCACCTCGCTCAAATCGAACGAGATCGTGATGGAGAAGCTCACCACGCTCGCCCGCATCAAGCAGTACCCGGAGGACGAGGACCTGCTCGAGGACGTCATCACCGAGAACAAGCAGGCCATCGAGATGGCGAACATCTACAGCGGCGTTCTGGCGAACATGACCGACGCCTTCGCCTCGATCGTGTCGAACAACCTGAACAACGTGATGCGCATCTTCACGATCATCTCGATCTCGCTGTCGATCCCGACCCTGATCTTCTCGATGTACGGCATGAACTTCGACGGCAGCATGATGGGCATGCCGCTGACCGACAAGCCGTGGGGCTTCATCATCGTCGTGGTGATCTCCATCGCGCTCGCCGTGCTGGTGACGTGGTTCCTGACCCGTTCGAAGATGTTCAAATGACCGGGATCGCGATGCGGGCGTCGCGCCGGACCGCCGCGGCCGCGCTGTGCGCCGTCGTCGTGGCGTCCGCGGCCGGCTGCGCGACCGACGGCACGGCGGCCGTCGAGCTGCCCGTCGGCCCGGCGCTCACCGTCGGCGTGCCGGGCGGCCAGCCGGGCCTCGCCGTGCTGCGCGGCGAGGGGTACGAGGGCTTCGACATCGACGTGGCCGAATACATCGCCCGCGACCTGGGGTACGCCCGCAAGCAGATCGTCTACGTGCCGGTCGACGCGGCGGAGCGCGACCGGGCCGTCAACGAGGGCGTCGTCGACGTCATGGTGGGCTATGCCGCCGTCGGCGACGGCACCGACGCCGCCTCCGACGACGTCGAGATCGCGGGCGCCTACCTGTCCGGCGGCCTCGACCTGCTGATCCGCGGCGACGAGTCCGGCGACATCGCCTCGGCGTCGTCGATGGACGGGCGCGTCGCCTGCACCTCGCGCGGCGCCGCCGCGGCGACGGCGCTGCGCGAGGCGGCGCCCGGCGTGGCCATCCAGGAGCGAGACAGCGTCGCGCAGTGCGTCACCGCGCTGATGATCGGCGAGGCCGACGCGGTCGCGGCCGACGGCGCCGTGCTGGCGGGGTTCGCCGCCGAGCACGGCGAGGGCTATCTCGTCACGCTCGGACGGCCCTACGCCGACTCGTGGCGCGGCGTCGCGGTGCGCGGCGGCGACGACGAACTCGCCGACCGCATCGCCCTGGCGTTGCGGGCCATGGTCGCCGACGGCACCTGGGACGCCTGCGCCGCCGAGCTGCGCGCCGGGACCGGCTACGACCCCGGCGAGGCGCCGGCGCCGATGCGCGACGTCCCGTCGGACGGATGAGACGGCCCGAGTGTCCAGTTGCGTGGCAATAATCCTTGTCTATGAGTGACAACGAGAAGAACACGGCGACGGCGGCCGACCCCGCCGAACCCGCATTCCGCTACAACGCGGCGATGGCGCAGGTTATCGAGGAACGCTGGCAGCGCACCTGGGACGAGCAGGGCACCTTCTGGGCCGCCAACGTCAAAGGCGAGCTCAAGGACGGCAAGGGCCGCAACGCCGAGGGCCGCAAGTCCTACTTCGCGATGGACATGTTCCCGTACCCCTCGGGCAAGGGCCTGCACGTCGGCCATCCGCTCGGCTACCTCGCCACCGACGTGGTCAGCCGCTACCACCGCATGAAGGGCGAGAACGTGCTGCACGCCATGGGCTACGACGCCTTCGGCCTGCCCGCCGAGCAGTACGCCGTGCAGACCGGCCAGCACCCGCGCGTGACCACCGAGCAGAACATCGCGAACATGCGCCGCCAGCTGCACCGCATGGGCCTGAGCTTCGACGACCGCCGCTCCTTCGCGACCATCGACCCCGGCTACGTGCGCTGGACGCAGTGGATCTTCTCGCGCATCTACGACGCCTGGTACGACCCGGAGGCGACCAACCCCTCCGGCTCCAAGGGCTGCGCCCGGCCGATCGGCGAGCTGGTCGCCCGGTTCGAGTCCGGCGAGCGCGCCATCCCCGGCTTCGAGGGGCGCGCCTGGGCCGACCTGAGCGCCGCCGAGCAGGCCGACGTGCTCAACGACTTCCGTCTGGCCTACATCTCCAAGTCCCCGGTCAACTGGTGCCCGGGCCTGGGCACGGTGCTGGCCAACGAGGAGGTCACCGCCGAGGGCAGGTCCGAGCGCGGCAACTTCCCGGTCTTCCAGCGCGAGCTGCGCCAGTGGTCGATGCGCATCACCGCCTACGGCCACCGCCTGATCGAGGACCTCGAGACCATCGACTGGCCGGAGAAGGTCAAGCTCATGCAGCGCAACTGGATCGGCGAGTCGCACGGCGCCTCCGTGCACTTCACGGTCGAGACGCCGTCCGGCGAGCGCGACATGGAGATCTACACCACCCGCCCCGACACGCTGTTCGGCACCACCTTCGCCGTGGTCTCCCCGGAGCACCACCTGCTCGAGTTCGTGCCCGACGCCTGGCCGGAGGGCGTGCCCGAGTCGTGGACCGGCGGCTACGCCACCCCGAAGCAGGCCGTGGCCGCCTACCGCCGCGCCGCCGAGGCCAAGACCGCCAAGGACCGCGTCGACGAGGCCGGCGAGAAGACCGGCCTGTTCACCGGCCTGTACGCGATCAACCCGATCACCGGCGCGCGGCTGCCGCTGTTCACCGCCGACTACGTGCTCATGGACTACGGCACCGGCGCGATCATGGCGGTGCCGGGCGGCGACCAGCGCGACTACGACTTCGCGGTCAAGTACGGCCTGCCCGTCATCTACACCGTGCGCCCGCTGCCGGAATCCGGCGACGACCTGGCCGACTACGAGGGCCGCGCGCCGTTCGTCTCGCACGACGGCATCGTGATCAACTCCTCGGTCGAGGCCACGCGCGCCGACGGCGGGCCGCTGTCGATCGACGGGCTGCGCGTCGACGAGGCCATCGCCAAGGTCAACGCCTGGCTCGAGCAGGCCGGCGTGGGCCGGGGCACGACGAGCTACCGCCTGCGCGACTGGCTGTTCAGCCGCCAGCGCTACTGGGGCGAGCCGTTCCCGATCGTCTACGACGAGGACGGCGTGGCGCACCTGCTGCCCGACGACCAGCTGCCGATCAACCTGCCCGACGTGCCGGACTACAGCCCGAAGACCTTCGACCCGGAGGACGCCGAGTCCAACCCGGAGGCGCCGCTGAGCCGCAACGAGGACTGGGTCAGGGTCACGATGGACCTGGGCGACGGCGAGAAGACCTACTACCGCGACACGAACACGATGCCGAACTGGGCCGGCTCGTGCTGGTACTACATGCGCTACCTCGACCCGAACGACACCGAGCACATGGTGGAGAAGGACGAGTACGACTACTGGATGGGCCCGGATCGCGGCAACGGCCCCTCCGGCGGCGTCGACCTGTACATCGGCGGCGTCGAGCACGCGGTGCTCCACCTGCTGTACGCGCGCTTCTGGCACAAGGTGCTCTTCGACCTCGGCTACGTCGACTCGTCCGAGCCGTTCCACAAGCTGTTCAACCAGGGCATGATCCAGGCGTACGCCTACACCGACGACCGCGGCCAGTACGTGCCGGCCGCCGAGGTCGAGGAGGGCCCGGCGGGCGCCGACGGCGAGCCGACGTTCACCTGGAACGGCCAGCACGTCAACCGCGAGTTCGGCAAGATGGGCAAGAGCCTGAAGAACATCATCACGCCGGACGACATGTACGAGCACTACGGCGCGGACACGTTCCGCCTGTACGAGATGAGCATGGGCCCGCTGGCCGAGTCCCGCCCGTGGAACACCCGCAACGTGGTCGGCGCGATGCGCTTCCTGCAGCGCCTGTGGCGCAACGTGATCGACGAGGCCACCGGCGAGGTGCGCGTCGTCGACGCCGAGCCCGACCTGAAGACGCTCAAGCTGCTCAACAACACGATCGCCGAGGTGACCGTGGAGATGGAGGCCATGCGCCCGAACACGGCCATCGCCAAGCTCATCGTGCTCAACAACCACCTCACCTCTCTCGACGCCGCGCCCCGCGCCGCCGTCGAGCCGCTGATCCTCATGCTCGCGCCGATCGCGCCGCACATCTGCGAGGAGCTGTGGAACCGCCTGGGCCACCCCGAATCGCTGGCCCACGAGCCGTGGCCGGCCGCCGACGAACGCTACGTCGGCCAGGACACGGTGACCGCGGTGGTGCAGATCAAGGGCAAGGTGCGCGCCAAGCTCGAGGTCAGCCCGGACATCGACCCGGACGAGCTGGAGCGCATGGCGCTCGAGGCCGTCGCCGACCGTCTCGGCGGCAAGGCCCCGCGCAAGGTCATCGTCAAGGCCCCGAAGATCGTGTCGGTCGTGCCCGCCGAGTAGACCGGCACCGCCGTCTCGTCCGCGAAGCGCCGCGCACCCCGATCCGGGGGCGCGGCGCTTCGCCGTCGCAGGCGTCCCGCCGCATGGCGCGACACGCCTGCATTGTGGATAACCGGCATCGTTCGACCACAATGCCCCGCCCGGCTGGACGCCGGATGCCGGCATGCCGCAGGGTGGTGGCATGAACGGACGATCGGAGGGCGGTGCGGCCGAACGGCGGCTGCACGCGCTGGCGTTGGGGCGGCGTGGCGCCGCGGTGTATGGGACGCGCCCGGGCGGCGCGCTTCGTGGCGGGGGCGCACGCCCCGCCGTCGGGGCGCGGTTTGGTGGCGGTGCGCGGCTCGGCGACGAGGCGCGGCTTGGTGCTGGAGCGCGGCCGGATGACGGGATGCGGGCCGTCGCCGCGGTGCGGGCGAACGGCGCGACGGCGCATCCGGGCGGGAGCGGGCGCGGCGCCGCGCGCCGGGCCACGGCGCGGTCGCTGTCCGGGGTGCGCGGCGGCGATGCCGAGGCCCCGGCCACGGCTCAAGCCATGGCCGGGGCCGGCGCTACGGCCGGCGGAGCCATGGCCGCGGCGTCGCGGCGTCGGGTGCCGCGCTGGTCGTTCCGCCCGGTGCATGCGCTGGCCGCCGTGCTGCTGCTGGCCTGCGCGCTGTGCGCCAGCCTGACCATGCTCGTGCAGCAGTCGCTGAACTACGCGGCGCTGGATGGGGCGTCGGCCTTGTCGACGGCAGGCTCCGGGGCGGGGGAGTCTCGGGACCAGGTGGATGCCGACGCCGCGGATGGCGATATGTCGGGGCCCGGTGGAGGCGAGGATGCCGGTGAAGCGGCGGATGCCGGCGCCGCATCGACGCCGCCGGAGGGGAGCGGCACGCCCGCGACGCAGGACGCGCCGCCGGGCGGGGAACCGTCGGCGGACGGGAACGCCGGCGGCGATTCGCCGGCCCAGGGAGCCGTCGGGGCGGATGCCGCGGCCGGGCGGACGGCGACGGCGCCGATCGACCTGAACACGGCCGGCCTGGCCGAGCTGGACGCCATCACCGGGGTCGGCCCCGTGATCGCCGGCCGCATCATCGAGCATCGCGCGGCGATCGGCCGCTTCACCTCGGTCGACCAGCTGCTCGACGTCAGCGGCATCGGCCCCAAGACGCTGGAGCGCATGCGGCCGCAGGTGGTGGTGCGATGATCATGACGGGGGAGTGCGGCGGCCGCGACCGCCGCATGCTGGCCGCCGCCGCGGCGGCCTGGGCGGCGAGTCTGGCGGCGCACCGCATGTTCGACCTGATGATGAACGGCGGCCGCGCGGCACGGACGCCGGACGGGCCGGCCGCGGCTGCGGCGCCGACGGGCATGGCGGCCGCGGATGCGGCGGCGTTCTCGAATACGGCGGCTCCCACGGATGCGATGGCGGCCACAGGCACGGTGGTACCTGCGAGCCCGGCCGTCCCCGCGGACACCATTGCGCGCACCGATGGCGCGACGACGGCCGTAAATGCGGCGGCATCCATGGGCTCGGCCGTCCCCGCGGACACAATCGCGACCGTCGGCGGTGTGACGGCTTCGATGCCGCCGGTCGCGACCGCGCTGGCGCTCGTCGTCGGCATGGCCGTGGCGATGGCGGCGGTGACGGCGATGACGGCGCTGA
Source organism: Bifidobacterium phasiani (assembly GCF_019331775.1). Lineage (GTDB taxonomy): Bacteria > Actinomycetota > Actinomycetes > Actinomycetales > Bifidobacteriaceae > Bifidobacterium > Bifidobacterium phasiani. The sequence continues at coordinate 30,655 of NZ_JAHBBD010000010.1, read as the reverse complement.
TGCGCCGCAGACGCGACCCGGCGTCCGCGTGCGGGCGCGCCCGTGTTCTCGCCGTCGCGGCCTCGACGCTGACGGTGCCGATATGCGCCGCGCTGATGGCCGGCACGGCCGCATGGTGCGCCGATGCTGCGGCGTGGCGCGACCCGGCCGCCGTGCACGCGCGTGACGGACCGGCGACGGTCGACGCGACCCTCCGCGTGGCCGACCCGGTCGTCGCTTCGGCCGTCCGCGGCTCGGACTGCCAGGCCGAGGCGCGGATGCTGGCACTGGACGCCGACGGCGCGACGCTGCCGTCGACGGCATCGGTGCGCGTGCTCGCGGACGGCGCGGCATGCCCGGCGCTGGTCCGCGGCGCGACGATGCGCGCATCCGGCACGCTGCGAACCTCGGCGTTCGACGATGGCGGCGTCTGGCTTGTCATCGGCGATGCGCCGCCGCGCATCATCCGGGAGCCGGGGCCGGCGGCGCGCACGGTGGCGGCGATGCACGCGGCGTTCTTCGAGGCGTGCTCCGGGCTGTCGGACCAGGGGCGCGCGCTGGTGCCCGGCCTGACGCTCGGCGTGCTCGGCCAGGACCACGTCGCCATGCGAGACGGATCCGCCGTGGCGGTGGACGCGGCCTATGGCGCGCAGCTGGAGCGGCGCTTCCGGCAATCCGGCATCATGCACCTGATGGCCGTCTCGGGAGGGCACTTCGCGCTGGCGGCCGCGCTGATCCGGCGCCTGTGCGCGTGGGCGCTGGCCCCGCGCGGCGTCGTCGCGGCCGCCACGGCGCTCGGATACGCGGCGCTGGCCGCGCTCGTGTACCCGTCGGACTCCGTGCTGCGCTCCGTGGTCATGGGGCTGTTCGGCATCGCGGCCCGCGCGGTCGGCCGGCGCCCGCAGGCCATGAGCGCGCTGTGCTGGACGGTCGTCGTCGTGCTGGCCGTACGCCCGGCGATGTCGCGCAGCTTCGGCTTCGCGCTGTCGTGCGCCGCCGTGTTCGGCATCACGGCGTTCGGGCCGGCGATCGGCGGCATGCTGGGGCGTGCGCTGCCCCGCGCCGTGGCCGAGGCCGTGGGCGTGAGCGTGTCGGCCCAGCTGTGCACCCTGCCGGTGCAGGTGCTGATGGACCCGCGGATACCGCTGATGTCCGTGCCCGCGAACCTCGTCGTCGCGCCGGTCGTCGGCCTGTCCACGCTGGCTGGGCTGGCCGCGCTGCTGGCCAGTCCGCTCAGCGTCGAGCTCGGGGCCGCGCTGGCATGGCTGGCCGGCTGCGGCACGCACGTCATGGACCGGTGCGCGGCCTGGCTGGCCGACGACGGTCATGCGACGCTGCCCTGGGCGGACGGCGTGCCCGGGGCGATGCTCGTCCTGGCCGTCGAGGCGTGCGCATGCGTCGCGGTCGCGGCGGGGGCGCGCCTGCTGGTCCGCCCCGCCGACCCCGTCGACCCCCTCGATCCGGCGGAGTCCGGCGGCACGCCCGTCGCACCGGTCGGCGAACGGTGGCGCCGCTGGGACGGATGGCGCGCACGCGCGGCGCTGTGGTGGCGGCAGACCCCGGACGCCTTCGGGTCATGGGCGGGTCCCGGCCGCGGCGCGCCGGGCGACGGCGGCGGACGGGACGGGCCGCGATGACGACCGGCGGACGCCGTGGCCGGCGCCCGTCACCGGATGCGCCGACGCACGCCGTCGGGCGCGCCGACGCCGGGGCGCCGTAGAGCCGGCGCCGTCATGCCCGGCGTTCGCCGTCGGCCGGTTTGTCCAGCGATGCTAAGAGATTGAACAGTATGCCACAACGCCCATCGGCCGACGCGCCGTTCCACATCGTCTTCGGCGGCGACGCCTACCTCAACGCGCAGACCGTGCGCGACCTGCGCGACGCCGCGGAACGGCGCCGGCCGGACGCCGAGACCGTGGAGCTCGACGCCACCGACGCGGACCGCTACGCCTTCGACGAGGCCGTCAGCCCGTCCCTGCTCAGCGACGCGGCCATCGTCGTCGTGTCCAACCTGCAGAACGCCGACGAGAAGCTCGCCGAGGCGATGGTCGCGTACTGCCGCCAGGCGGGCAAGGACCCCGCGGCCGCCGGAGCCGTCGTCATCGCCCAGCACGAGGGCGGCGTCAAGGGCAAGCGCGTCGTCGACCAGCTGCTCAGGGCAGGCGCCCGCCGCCAGGACGTGCCCGACCTGAAGAAGGCGGACGCCAGGCTGAACTTCGTCATGCAGCAGTTCGAACGCCGCGGCCGGCGCGTCGAGCCGATGGCCGCCCAGCAGCTGGTCGCCGTGCTCGGCGACCGGACCGGCGAGCTCGCGGCGATGTGCGGGCAGCTGTGCTTCGACTTCGACGACGATCCGATCGGCCTGGACCGCGTGAACCAGTACCTGACCGCCAACCCGCAGGTCACCGGGTTCGCCGTGGCCGACAAGGCGATGGAGGGGCGGACCGCCGAGGCCATCGTCGCGATGCGCTCGGCCGTCGAACAGGGCACCGAGCCGATCGCCCTGATCGGCGCGCTCGCGATGAAGCTGCGCACCCTGGCGAAGGCCTCCGCCGTGCGATCGGGCGTCATCTCGCAGGCCGAGGCCAAGACGAACCCCTGGGTGCTCAAGAACGCGACCCGCCAGCTCGGCGGATGGACCTCGGCCGGCCTGAGCCGGTGCATCCGGACCCTGGCGTGGGCGGACGAGCAGAGCAAGACCAACGGCGGCGACCCGGTGTACGCGCTGGAGCGCAGCATCATCCTCATCAGCCGCAAGGGCGCCGAATAAGGCGCGGCCACGGCGGCCCGCCGCGCATCGCTCAGACGGAACGCGGCGGCACAGGACACCACGGACACAAGGAGGGCGGCATGGCCGCTGACACACCCATCTCGATCCCCGCATCCCGCGACATGCGCCGGCTCGGCGAGCACCTGGCCCGCCTGGTGCGCGGCGGCGACGTGATCCTGCTGTCGGGGCCGCTCGGCGCCGGCAAGACCACCTTCGCCCAGGGATTCGGCGCCGGCCTGGGCATCGAGGGGCCGATCGTCTCGCCGACGTTCACGATCGCCCGCGAGCTCGACGGCCGGTTCGCGGACGGCCGGCGCGCGCACCTGGTGCATGTGGACGCCTACCGCCTCGGCGGCCACGCGTACGCGCCCGGCCAGGACGCGGTAGGCCGCCTGCTCGACGAGCTCGAATCGCTCGGCCTGGACGAGGAGCTGGAGGCCCCGGGCGAGGACACCGTGGTGCTGATGGAATGGGGCGAGCAGATGGCCGCCGCGCTGGCGCCCGAACGCCTCGAGATCCACATCGACCGGCCCCTGCCCGCCGGGGACCGCGACGGGCAGGCCGACGGCGAGCTGACCGGCGACGGCGTGCGGCTCGTCACGCTCGTGCCCTGCGGCGGCGACTGGTCGGCCCGTCTCGCGGCGATGCCCCCCGTGACGGGGGCGGCCGGAAGCGACCGCTCGGGCCGATATTAACGATTTCTTCATCGTTTCGCCGCCGTGTGGCGCCACGGCGCCTCTAAGCTGGGACGGAACGCCCCGACGGCGCGACGTCGGCGGCGCGGCCGCCGCGCCGCGCGCCGCGCCCGCCCGCGTCGCCGGGCGCCATCAGCGGAAAGGAGCGCACGGGCCGTGCCGGTGAACGATGACCACGCCACGATCCTCGTGGTCGACGACGAACGGGAGATCGCCGACCTGGTCGCCCTGTACCTGGAGAACGAAGGCCATGAGGTCATCGTGCGCTACGACGCGCGCACCGCGCTCCAGGTCGTCGACGATCCGAGCATCCGCCTCGACATGGCCATCCTCGACGTCATGCTGCCCGACGTCAACGGGTTCCAGGTCTGCCGCGCCATCAGGACGGCGCACCGCTTCCCGGTGATCATGCTGACCGCGCGCGACCGCGAGGTCGACACCATAGCCGGGCTGAACTTCGGCGCGGACGACTACGTGACCAAGCCGTTCATGCCGCTGGAGCTGGTGGCGCGCGTCAACGCGCAGCTGCGCCGCTACCGCCGCTACGACGGGGGCCGCGAGCCGATCGCGCCGCCGCCGGACGACGGGGTCGTCGAGATCAACGGGCTGAGCGTGAACACGCGCACGCACGAATGCCGCGTCGACGGCGCGCCGGTGCACCTGACCCCCAGCGAGTTCACGATCCTGGCCACGCTGTGCCGCCGCCGCGGCGAGGTCGTCAGCGCCGAGGAGCTGTTCCACGCGATCTGGGGCGACGAGGCGTACCTGAAGACCAGCAACACCATCAGCGTGCACATCCGCCACCTGCGCGACAAGATCGGAGACAGCGTTGAACGACCCCGTTACATCCACACCGTCTGGGGCGTGGGATACCGCATCGACGACAACGGATAGCGCCGCCGGGCCGCAGGCGCCGCCGCCCGTCGCGCCCCCGGCCGCGCCGCCCGTCGCCCCTCCCGCGCCGTACGCGGACCGTGCGGGCCGCCGCCTGGCCGGGGCGATCCTGGCCCGCGTGCTGCTCATGGCGGGGCTCGCCGGGGCGATCCTGCTCGTGCTCAGGCTGATGTGGGACGCCGACGCCGCGGCGGTGCTGCTGACGAACGTGGTGTTCGGCGACTGGGACAGCGCGGTGGCCTTCCTGCAGGCGGTCCGCCGCTACGGGATCCCGCTGGGCGTCGCGGTGTTCCTGGTCGCGTTGGTCCCCGGCTATCTGCTGGTCTTCCGGCCGTATGTGATGCGCATCTGCCGCAGCCTGTCCTCGGGCGTGAACGCGCTGCTCGACTCCGGCCACCCGCGCATCGAGCTGCCGGGCGAGCTCGCCGACGTCGAGTCGACGCTCAACGACGTGCGGCTGCGCATGGAGCGGCGCGACCTGGAGGCCCGACTCGACGAGCAGCGCAAGAACGACCTGGTCATGTACCTGGCCCACGACATCCGCACGCCGCTGACCTCGGTGATCGGCTACCTGAGCCTGCTGGACGAGGCGCGCGACATGCCCGCCGCGCAGCGCGAGCGCTACGTGCGCGTCGCCCTGGACAAGTCGCGCCGCCTGGACCGCCTGGTCGACGAGTTCTTCGACATCACCCGCTACAACCTGACGGACATCGCCCTGCAGATCGAACGCGTCGACCTGAGCGTGCTGCTCGTGCAGATGGTCGAGGAGTTCCACCCCCAGCTGCGGGCGCACGGCAACACCGTCGACAACCGGATGCCGCCGACCTGCCCCGTGCCCGCCGACGCGGCGCAGATCGCGCGCGTGTTCAACAACATCCTCAAGAACGCGATCTCGTACGGCGACCGCGACAGCGTCATCCGCATCGACGGCGGCATCGAGGCCGGCGCGGCGCGCGTGGCCATCAGCAGCCACGGCCGCACGATACCGCCCCAGCGCCTGGCCATGCTCTTCGACAAGTTCTACCGGCTCGACGCCTCCCGCAACGCCGGCACCGGCGGCGCCGGGCTCGGCCTGGCCATCGCCCGGCAGATCGTCCAGAGCCACGGCGGCACGATCGGCGCGACCAGCGAACGCGGCGTCACCACGTTCACCGTCGTCCTGCCGGCCGAACCGTCCGCGGAAGCGCCCACGGAACCGTCCACGGGGTCGCCGTCCACGGGGCCGTCCGGGGAGTCCTCCGCGCGATCGTCCGGTGCGCCGCCCGCGGGGTCGCTCCCCGGGCCGTCCGGACCGCACGGCCGGACCGCGCGCCCGGCCGCCTGACCGGCCGCCCGACGGTCCGCTCGGACAGGCCGTCGCCCGGCCGCCCGGCAGGCCATCCGGCGCTCCGCCCGAAGCCCATACGACGGTCCGCCGGCCCGCCGCGGCGGCCTTCATCGTTTCTTCATCGTCCGCTCATCGTTCCGCCATCACTGCCGATCGCCGCCCGCATAGCGTGGACAGGGACGGCGGATGACCCGTCCGCCCGCACGCACGGACAAGGCAAGGAACGATGAACGACTACCAGTACCCTCCCCAGCACTCCGGCCAACTGACGGCGTACCCGGCCCCCCGCCGGCGCCGCGGGACCGTGGCGGCCGCCGCCGTGGCCGCGGCGCTGCTCCTGCTCGCCGCCGTCTACGCGGTGTTCAGCCGGCCGGCCACCGCCGCCACCGTGCACGTCGACGGCCTGAACAGCGCCTACGCGGCGCTGGTCGACGCCTCCGACGGCCGATACGTGCAGGGCCTCAACGCCGACGAGCGGATGTACCCGGCGTCGCTGACCAAGGTCATGACCGCCGTCGTCGCGCTCGAACGCATCCCCTCGCTCGACGCCACGCTGCAGATGCCCGCGGACGCCTCGGCCATGCTCGCCGAACGCAACGCCTCCGTCGCCGGGCTCTACCCGGGCGAGACCGCCTCGGCCAAGGACATGCTCTACGGGCTGCTGCTGGCCTCCGGCGCCGACTGCGCCCTGGCCATCGCCCGGTACGTGGCCGGCGGCGAGCAGGCCTTCGCCGAACTGATGAACCAGACCGCCGCGCGCATCGGCATGACCGGCACCCACTTCACCAACGCCACCGGCCTGCACGACGACGACCACTACTCGACCGCGAACGACATCGCCACGCTGATGGTGTACGCGCTGAGGAACGAGACGTTCGCCGACATCATCGGCGCGCGCAGCCACGACATGGCCACGGCGAGCATGCACGACGGACTGACCGTGACCAGCACCGTGTTCGACGCGCTGGGCGACGCGCGGGTCGGCGCCGGCGTCGTCACCGGCGGCAAGACCGGATACACCGAGCACGCCGGGCTGTGCCTGGCCACCGTGGCGCGGTTCGGGCTGCGCACCTACGTGCTGGTCACCGCCGGCGCGCCCGGCGACCATAGCACCGAACGCTTCGACGTCGAGGACGCGCGCTACATCTACCGCCAGATCACCTGGTAGGGGACGCCTCGGCCCGGCGCGGTGTACAGTGAGATGGTCACGCAAGGCAGGAGGCGCGCAATGACGAACACGCTGGTGATCGACACCTCGTACGGATCCACGGTGGGCATCGTGGGGCACGACCCCATCGTCGAGACCGACTCGCGCACCCACGTCGAACGGCTCCAGACCAACATCGCCCGCGCCGCCGCCGAGGCCGGCCTCGAACCCGGCCGGATCGAACGCATCGTCGTCGGCGTCGGCCCCGCGCCGTTCACCGGCCTGCGCGCCGGCGTCGTCACCGCCAAGGCGCTCGCCTACGCCACCGGCGCCACGCTCGTCGGCACCGACATCCTCGGCCCCCAGCACCACATGATGCTGCTGGCCCGCGCGGCCGACGCGCCCGCCGGCCTCGCCGCGCTGCGCGAACAGATCGGGTGCCCGCCCGAGGAGCCGGACGACGCCCTCCACCTGACGCTCGCCGTCAACGACGCCCGCCGTCGCCAGCTGTACTTCGCGCTCTACGACACCGACGCCGACGGCCGCCCCCACGCCGTCATCCCCATGGACATCGATTACCCCGACCACATCGCCGCACGGGTCGCCGACGCCGTCGCCGAACTGCAGGCCGCGGCCCCCGGACGGCGCATCGCCGTCGACGTCGTCGGCCACGGCGCACGGAAGTACGCGGACGCCTGGCCGGCGATCGGCCGCCTCGGCGTCGTCTCCGACCTGACCCTGCTCGACGCGGGACGCGACGGACTCGCCGCGCTCGCCGACCTGACGGCGCGGCGCGAATCCACGGACGAGGCGGACGCCGTGCCCGCCGCCGCGATCGAGCCGCTGTACCTGCGCCGACCGGACGTCTCCGTGCCCAGGCCGCTCAAGCAGGTGCTCCACCACGCCGCCGCGGACAGGACCGCATGATGATCGCCGACATCGCCGGCATCGACCGCGCCACCGCCGTCGCACGCATCGCCGAGCTCGAACGCGAACTGTTCGACGCCGGGGCCTGGAGCGAGGCCATGGTCGCCCAGGAGCTCGACGCGCCCGCCCGCACCTACCTGGTCGACCTCGCGCCGGAACCCGACCCCGGCGCGCCCGGCCCGCCCGCCGAAACCGGGCATGCCGACCCGGAGTCCGCGACCCGGCCGCCGGTCATCCGCGGATACGCGGGATTCTGGTACGACGGCGACGACGCCGAACTCATGACCATCGGCGTCGGCAGGGCCTACCAGCGGCAGGGCATCGCCGCCGCGCTGCTCGCCGCGCTCATCGACCGGGCCCGCGCGCAGGGCGCCCGGCGCATGCTGCTGGAGGTGCGCGTCGACAACGACCCGGCGCTGGCCCTGTACGAACGGTTCGGATTCCGCCGCATGGGACTGCGCCGGCGCTACTACCAGCCGGGCGGCATCGACGCCTACACGATGGCGCTCGACCTGGCCCCGCGCGCCGTCGGCTTCCGATCCGCCACGCACAACGAAGGAGAGCGATGATGAACGAACCAGTGGTGCTGGGCATCGAATCGACATGCGACGAGACGGCCGCCGCCGTCGTGCGCGGGCACGACCTGCTGTCCAACGTCGTCGCCTCGTCGATGGACGAGCACGCCCGATACGGCGGCGTGATCCCCGAGATCGCCTCGCGCGCGCACGCGGAGGCGTTCGTGCCCGTCGTCTCGAAGGCGCTCGCCGACGCGGGGATGAGCGTCTCCGACGTGGACGCCATCGCGGTGTCCGCCGGCCCCGGCCTGGCCGGATGCCTGGCGGTGGGCGTGTCCGGCGCCAAGGCGCTCGCCTGGGCGGCGAACAAGCCGATCTACGGCATCAACCACGTCATCGGGCACATCGCCGTCACCCAGCTGCAGTTCGGGGCGTTCCCTCCGGACACGCTGGCGCTGATCGTCTCCGGCGGGCACACCTCGCTGCTGCACGTCGGGGACGTGGCCAGGCATATCGACGTGGTCGGCACCACGCTGGACGACGCGGCGGGGGAGTGCTTCGACAAGGTCGCCCGACTGCTCGGCTTCCCGTACCCGGGCGGGCCGCACATCGACCGGCACGCCCAGGCCGGCGACCCGCACGCCATCAAAGTGCCGCAGGGGCTGACCCAGGGCAGGGCCGGCCGGGAGCACCCGTACGACTTCAGCTTCTCCGGGGTCAAGACCGCGGTGGCGCGGTGGATCGAGGAACGACGGGCCCAGGGGCTCGACGTCCCGGTCGACGACGTGTGCGCGTCGCTGGCCGATTCGGTGGCGGGCGTGCTGGCGCGCAAGGCGATGCGCGGGTGCGAGCAGTACGGGTCGCGCACGCTGATCGTCGGCGGCGGGTTCTCGGCGAACTCGCAGCTGCGCGCCAAGCTGCTGGAGGTCGGCGCCGAACACGGCGTGGAGGTCCGGGTGCCGGAGCTGAGGCTGTGCACCGACAACGGCGCGATGGTCGCGATGCTGGGCGTGAACCTCGTCGAGGCCGGCGTGGCCCCCTCCTCGCCCGATTTTCCGATTGACTCGGCGATGCCGCTCGACCGCATCTGCATGTAGCGGGCCTGCGGCATGCCGGTGGCGGGCCGGGCGGCGTGCAGGGTGCGGGCGCCATACGGCGGGTATGGGGCGGCTCCGTGCCGGTGCGCGCCGGATGACGGCGCCGATGCGCGCTGGTTGACGGCGTGCCGAAGCGCACTGCACCGGATGGCGGTGCGCTGGCGTGCCGGTGTGCGCCGAATGGTGCGCTGTACGGCGGGTTGCGTGGCGGTGCGCGCAGGCAATCCGGACTACGTGTGGTCGATTCGAGGGGCTGCAGACATCCATCTGCGCTACGTGAGGCACCTATATCGCCGTAGCTCCGGTAGCGGGCGCGGAATACCGCCATGCATACCGTGGGTCTCGCGGCAAGGCGGCCTCACGTAGCGCAGTTGGATGTCCGCAGAGGCCGAAATATGCCGCACCTAGTCAAGATAGCTGCCTCATGCCCGGTATCCATCGCCGGAATCGGGCTGCATCATGGCCATGACGTCGCGCGCGACGGCCACGCCGGACCCGGACCGTCGGCGGACGCGCTCGCGGGCGAACCGTCGACCGTCCGATTCACGGCCGGATATTCAGCCCGCCGGTCGGCACGGGACGGCCCCGCGGTCCGGCGAACCATCGTACACAGGATAACGGTCCATACCTGCCGGGACATGGATCATGGCATACCGGCTCGCCGCCGTCCCGTCAACGGTGCCGTGCGTGGGCTGTCGCGGCCCGCGGCCGATGTAGTATGGGGCAGGGACCGGCCGATGCGCGGTCGGCGGATGACGGGAGGCGCCGATGGGACGTCCTGCGGCGAAGATGATCGTTCCGATGCTGTGCTGCATATCGCTGTGCATGATCCCCGCCGGATGCGGCGGGACGGCCCAGACCCTGCCCGCGGACGAATCGCCCGCCGTGGCGCCCACGGAGGACGCCGCGGATATGGAGGCGATGGTCGTCCGTCTCGACGACGGCAGCCTGCTGCTGATCGACCGTCGAACCGGCTCGCCGTTCGTGCCGACGGCCATCGATAAGGCCGACATCGCGGGAGCGGACGGAAGGTCGCTGACGCCCGACGAGCTGCGGACGGGCAACGTGGTGCGCGTCTCCGGCAACGGCATCATGCTGGAAAGCTACCCGGGACAGTATCCGGGCATCGACGCCATCGAGGTCGTCGAGGAAGGCTCCGAGGCGGATGCCGATGCATACGCCGACCTGATCACCGAGCTGTCCGCGACGGCGGATCCGTCGCAACCCGCCACCGCCGATCTCGAATACGCCACCGACCTGGCGAGGGTGACGCTCGCGCTGCGGGACAATGGATACACATGGACGTATGAGGAGAATGGCGAGTCCGTCCAGGTCGCCGCCGATGCGGCGCACCCCGTCCAGATCGCCCCGGAGGACCTGCCCGACGCCCGCATCGACGGACCCATCGAGGCCAGGGTCGTCTTCGACAGGGCGGCCACGGCGCTGACCGTCACCCGGTGGAACGAACAGGCCGTCGAACGGGCGGCGTCCGCGGCGGGCTCGTATCAGGGCGTCGAGGCGGACGCGCTCGCCGGGGAGTCCGTGGACGCCGCGCTCGCAGGCACCGAGGCCACGTTCACGATGACGCCGGGATATCGGTACGCCCTGGACGCCACGTTCGCCGAAGGCGCGGTCGGGTACGTGTTCGTCGCCCTTGACTGAGCGGCGGGGCATCGCGGCCGCGGGAATGCGCCGCGTCGCGGACGGAAGAGCACCCGGATTCCGTGGTCGTCCTGCCTTGGTCGGTGTCCTGCCTTGGTCTCCATGGCGGGACGCGAACCCTGCGCGAGATGCTTGGACCGGCGTTCCGGCAGGGCGCCCCCGCGTCGAGGCGTGGGAGGGCGGCCTGCCCGCCGGGCGATTCGTCGATGGCTTCGTCACCGGCCGTGGTGCGGCGTCGTGCCATATGGCCGAAAGGGGTGAGGTCGCGGACGCCGGTCGGCGTGCCTCGGGGGTCGCCGCGTGGTGTCTCGATATGCCTGCAATGGCGGGCGACACGCCGAACTTGCAACCGGATGGTTTCTGTGTATTATATTCATCTTGTGCGCAGCATACAGCTCAGCACGGAAGACATTCCTGCGTAGCTCAGTTGGCAGAGCATCCGACTGTTAATCGGACGGTCGCTGGTTCAAGCCCAGCCGCAGGAGCCCATCGGAGGCCACCTTTTCGGAGGTGGCCTTCTTCGTTTTTGCCACCCCCATCGCGCGCTTCGGCGAGTCGTCGGGCAGATTGCCCGCGGACGTGGCGGGATGACGTGCGGTCGTGACCGCGTCGATCGGGACCATGACGCTTTCCCCTTAGGGCGGTCTGTCGCGGTGACGCGGGACGTCCGGCATGCGCCCGGTCGGCCCGGGCCGGCCGCTGCCGCGGCGGGCGTGCGGTCGATCGGTGCCCGTGCCTCGCGCCCCTTCGTAACCCGACGGTAACATGCCGGACATTCGCGTGAAAAACGACCGACTACATTCATTGGCGTGCGTCGTCGCGGAAGGCTCTTCCTCCTGCGGGATGCGCTTGATGGATCTGTCATGGGGACATGGCGGGGGCGGGCGCGTTCGTCGTTGCCCGGCGCGGGCGAATGTCGGCGAGTCATGTCGCGGCTCATGATGCGGTGCCGTGCGGGCGTTCGGCGCGATCGGGAGGTCCTGCCGGCCGGACGGGCCGCCGATGCGGGCCGTCGGCGTGCGCCGTCACGCTGTTGATGGGGGGGTTGCGTTGTCGAAGTTGTACAACATACTGCTCAGTCTTGCGATGGGCGTCTTCGTCGGTTATGACGTCGCCTATTTCCATGGCGCGGGTCTGCCGCTCGCGCTGATCATGGTCGCCAGCTCCTGCTTCGATGTCGTGTCGGTCGTCTCGGAGCTGCCGACGTCGATCGTGTTCGATCACGTCTCGCCCAAGAGGATGCTGGCGGTCGGCAACGTCGTGCGCGCGGCCGGCCTGATCTGCTTCGCCGTCGCCCCGTCCGATTTCTGGTGCGTGCTGTTGGGCCAGGCGCTGGCCGGCATCGGCTCGGCCACCGAAAGCGGCGCGGCCTCCGCGTTGTTCATCAACGACCGTCTGCGCGAGGAGGGCTCGTTCGAGAAGATCCTCGGGGAGCTCGCCGAGGCGACCGGTCTGTCGATCGTCGCCGGAGGGGTGGTCGGCGCGGTGCTGTACCCGGTGAACCCCGTTCTGATATGGGTCGTGCCGGCGTGCATCTACCTGCTGGCCATGCTGCCGCTCGCCGCCGTGCCGGCCCGCGCCGCGCACGACGGGCCGCGCAGGCGGGCCGGACTGCTGAAGGGGTTCAGGACATCGCTGGTCAAGGCCGTCCGCTACCCCGAGTGGTGGATGGCGTTGTGCATGGACGTCGGCGCGTTGAGCGTGTACTACCTGTGGCAGGTCAGGCTCGGCATCGGCTCGGACGGCGTGTGGAACCAGCTGCTCGGGCTGGTGATGATGAACGTGGCCAAGTCGGTCGCCGGCGCGCTGAACCGCAGGCTGCCGGTGGGCCGGACGTTCCGGTCCCCGGCCCTGCCGCTGGTCTGCAACATCGCGTTGTGCGCGGCGTTCGCCTGGAGCACGGGGCTGGCGTCGGGTCTGGCGCTGTTCTTCGCGCACGTGACCGTGCACTCGTGGGTGCTGAACTACTATTCGGGCCGGGTCCACGCCGTGATCGACGACGACGAGCGGGCCACCGTGTTCTCCGTGCTGTCGATGGGCAACACGCTCGTGGCCGCCGCCGTCGCGCCGCTGTGCGGGTGGGTGGCGGACGCCGTGTCGCTGGGCGCGGGCATGTCGGTCACGCTGGTCGTGTATCTGGTGCCCCTCGTCTGGTCGGTGTTTTCGCCCCGGGCCCGCCGCGCCGCATGACGGGACGGGCCCGGGCGGTTCGGCGCCCGCCCGTCAAACGGCGCGGCGAGTCGCCGATCCATAGTTCGAGCCTGCTCGTTCCGGGCGGCGGGATCGTGTCCGCCATGACCCGGCTCCAGCGTTTCGCCCCCGTCTCCGGCAAGTCCTCCTCCCATACAGACGCGGCGGACGCCTTGAGAAGGTCAGGCCCTTGTGGATGGTACCGGCCCCGCCTCCTCCCATACAGACGCGGCGGACGCCGCCCGGGTCGGGCGTGCGGGCGGACCATGCTGGAATCGTACGGTGGCGGCGTGCCGTCGAATTGGGGTGATTGGCATGAGGCGGGCGTGCGAGGCCCGGCCGCGTCCTATCGCATCGGGATGGCCGCATGATGTCCACCTATGCCCCGTGGGGCGGAGCGGCGTCCCGTTCGCGGCGCTACTCGTCGCCCGCGGTCTCGTCGAGTCCGTAGTAGGCGACGCCGGGCCGCATCTGGCATCCGAGCAGCGTGGAGACGGTCACCGGGGTCAGTCCCTTGTCGCGCAGGCCCTGCACGATGTCGGCGATCGCGTCGATGGTGGCCTGGTTGCCGTCATGCATGGCCACGATGGAGCCGGCGCGGGCGCCCTCGACGACCGTGTGCGCGATGTCGGCGGCCTGGTCGCCGCGCCAGTCGCCCGAGTCCACGTCCCACAGGACGATCGACTGCCCGCTGGTCTCGGCCTGCGCGCGCACCGCGTCGTTCCACGCGCCGTCCGGCGGGCGGAACAGCGTGACGGCCCTGCCGCCGGTGGCCTCCTCAATCACCGCGTCGGTGTCGGCGAACCACGTGGCGAGCGTGTCCGCGTCCATCGTGTGCAGCTGCGTGTGCCGCCAGGAGATGCTGCCGACGTCGTGGCCCTCGTCGGCCATGCGGCGCACGATCGCGATGTTGCCTCCCGACACGAACTGGCCCTGCACGAAGAACGTGCCCGGCGCCCCGGCGGCCTCCAGCGCGTCGAGCAGCTGCGGGGTCAGCCGTTCGTTCGGCCCGTCGTCGAATGTCAGGGCCACGCAGTCGTGGAAGTGGCAGTCGAACGGCATCGCCGCGACGACGTCGTCCATGGCCGCGCGCAGCGGGTCGCCCAGCGACCGGCACGTCTCGTCGTCGATGTCCGGGGCGCCGTCCAACGCGGAGCGCGCGTCGGCGATGCGCGCGTCGAGCGTGGCGCGCAGCCCCTCGTCGACCCGGCCGGCGCTGTGTTCGTGGGCGAAGGCGGCGTCGTCGACGAGCGCGCGCAGCGCGGCCCGCGCGTTCGTGCGGCGTTGGTTCTCGATGCTGTCGCGGACCGTGTCGATCTGATACTGCACGTCGGCGATCCGGTTGACCATCGTGCTGTCGGCGCGCGCCAGGTCCGAGGCCAGCGCGTCCAGCCCGTCGACGTCCATCGAAGCGTTGCACGAGCGCCCGGCCAGCGCGTCCGGCGCCAGGGCGCCGTCGCCGTCGCCGGTCATCGGCGCGAGCGTCCGGTTCAGGTCGTCCAGCGCGACCTGGCTGCCGACCTCGTCCTGTGGGGTCCGGGCGAGCTCCTCGGCCGTCGAGAGCGCGGCCGAGTACGTGGTGTAGGTCGTGGAGAACGACCGCCGCGCCGACTCGCAGGCCTCGAGCGCCCGCTCGTGCGCGTCCCGGCGGGCGTTCCCCACGCCGCGTGCGATCGTGACCCCGGCGAACACCAGGGCCGCGACGAACAGCGCGATGACGGCGACGACGACCGGATGGACGCGGCGCCTCCCCATATGCGCGGTCATGACGACTCCTCATGGTTCATGGCCGGAAAGGTGCCCGACGTCCGGCGCCGCGTCGGTTGGTGAGATCGTGTGGAGCCGCGGCGGCGCATTCCCTCAAACAACCACATGCGCTGCCGGTACGCCAATGATACGTCCGATACGGCGGGGACACGTGGACTGATGTGGAGATGCCGCGGAGGAGTCCGCGCCTGACGGCCGTATCCGGATAAGCTGTAGCGGATTTCGGGCCATGCGGACATCCAACGGGCTTACGTGAGGCATCTTGGCGGCGGCGCCCGCGGTATCGGCCGCGGAATACCGCCGCGGGCATCCGTGGCGTGCGGGTTTCGATGCCGCACGTAGCGCAGATGGATGTCCGCAGCCCCGCGAATCCGCCCCACGTAATCCATATCGCCCGGTTCCGTCGCCCGGTTTTGTCGCCCGGCTCCGTGCGCACCGGGCGCGGCGTGCCTTCGAGACCGCGGCGCGGGCGTTCGGTCCGGTCGGCGCCGCGCGTCGGGCATGACGCCCGCCCGCCGTGCATGGGCCGTTGCCGGCGTGCGGGTCGTCGTTCGTTATTCGCCGCCGACGGCGAGGATCTGCTCGGTGATGGAGGTCAGCCATCCAAGCAGGGTCTCCTGGTCGGCGGAGAGCTGCTCGCCCACGGCGACGACGGGTTTGCCGGCGGTTTCGGCGGCCTGCGCCAGCTGTTCGGCGAAGCCGGTCATCTCCTGCGGATTGGTCACCAGAAAGTCGACGTCGGCGTCGGCCACCGCCTCGGTGGCCGCCTTCAGGTCGGCCGCCGACGGCTCGGCCTCGCTGTTCACGGCGTTCGTGTAGGCCTGCGGCGTGCGGTCCTCGGCGCCGATGGCGTCGAGCAGGTGGCCGATGATCGATTCGGTGGCCACGTAGCCGCGCGCGGCGCCCTGCGCCCGCCCTTGGTCGAGCAGCGCGGCGAATTCGGCGTAGTCGTCGTTCCAGTCGTCGACGAGGCCGGTCAGCGTCGCGGCGTCGCCGTCGTCCGCGACGCGCTCGAGGTAGGCGTCGCCGATCGCCTGCGCGGCGGTTTTCACCGCCTCGGGGCTGAACCACAGGTGCGGGTTGGAAGTGCCGTGGTCGTGTCCCTCATGATCTTCGGGGGTGTCGTCGTGGTCCCCGCCGTCGACTCCCATGAGCTCGCCGATGGAGATGACCGTCTGCCGTTCCTCGTCGAATTGCGCGCCGGATGCCCAGCCGTCGTATCCGGCGCCGTTGAGCACGACGATGTCGGCCTGCGCGAGCGCGGCGAGGTCGGCAGGGGTGGGCTCGTAGTCGTGGGGGTCGGCGACCGATGAATCGATCAGCGAGGTGACGGCGACGCACGGGCCGCCGAGCTCCCGGGCGAGTGCGCCCCATTGACTGACCGAGGCCGTGACGGCGAGCGTCGTCGAACAGGTGTTCGAGTCGACCGCTCCGGCGTCGGTCGCAGGTGCCGTGGCGGGTCCGCACGCGGCGAGCAGCGTGAGTCCGGCCGCGGTCGCCGCCATCGCGGCGGTGCGGCGCCGGCGGCGGCGCGATGGCGCGGCGTGGGTGGCGCGGTTCGTGTCGTTGCGTGGTGTGTGCATGGTCGGCCTTTCCGGTCGTGTCGCGTTCTTTGGGGCGCCGCCGCCGTGTCGTCCCGAAGCCGCGCGGGTCGTGCGCGTGGCTTGTGCGGGTGTCGTGCGGCGTTGGCGTCCAGCATACATAAATTGATAATCATTATCAACAAGGAGGGGGCGGGGACGTTCGCGGATGCGTCGGCAGGGCGGCCGGCGCGCGGCGACACGCCGAATTGTGGATAACCCGGTATCGTTCGACCACAATGGCCGCCCCGGCTCGACGCCGCGATCCGGACCTGCGAGAGTTGATGGCGCAGACGGGACGACGACAGGGGGCACCAATGCATATCCATGACTACCGACGGCGCGTCAGGCGGCGTCGATTCCGGGAGCGGCGCGAGCGGGGCCGCGCGGCGGCGCTGCTGTGCGCGCTGGCGCTGGCGCTGTGCCTTGCGGCGGGAGCGGCCGCGATCGCGACGCCTCCGTCGCGCGGGGGCGCGTCGGTCGTGCGGTGGGAGGGCGCCGCGGACGGCGATCGTACCGACCTTGCGGTGGCGATGGCGGCCGGGACCGGCGGGTCGGCGGCGCGGTGCGCCGGTGCCGGACCCGCCGGGGCGCCGCGTGCCGGCGGAACCGGGGGAGGCGGCACGGATGCGGCGCGCGGCGGTGGCTGCCGGGCCGCGATGCGGTGGCCCGTGCGCGACCCCGACGTGGTCGCGGTGTTCGAACCGCCGCCCGAACCGTGGCTGGCCGGGCATCGCGGCGTCGACCTCGCGGCCGCGCCGGGGGATCCGCTGCATGCGCCGGCGGACGGGGTCATCGCGTTCAACGGGACCGTGGCGGGCAAATCCGTCGTCACGATCGGCCACGGAGCGCTGACCTCGACGTTCGAGCCGGCCCGAAGCGGGTTCGCCGTGGGCGCCCGGGTGCGTCGGGGCGAGGCGTTCGCCGAGGTCGGGGGAGGCTCGGACCACTGCGCTCGGGGGTGCGTGCACTGGGGGCTCAGGCGCGGGCGGGACCGGTACCTCGACCCGCAGTCGCGGGCGTCGCCGACGGCGCTCGCGCTGAAACCCGTGGCGACGCAGCCGGTTACGGCATCGTAACTTTGCCCATGTGCCCATGTACAATCCAAGTGTCAGGGTCCGACCATCAGGGAGCGATATGGACAAGGAATACACCCGGCAACTGCAGGAGCCGATCGACGACGACAAGAACCTGTTCTCCATTCTGGAGGAGCGCGCCGAGCGCGCCCCGCACGATTCGCTGGTCGAATACAAGGACCAGGGCGGCACGTGGCGTTCGTTCAGCGCCGTCGAGTTCAGGAATCTGGTGATCGAGCTGGCGAAGGGCCTGATCGCCCGTGGCGTCATGCCCGGCGATTCGGTGTCCGTCATCGCCCACACCTGCTGGCAGTGGACCGCCCTCGACATGGCGATCATGTCCATCGGGGCGCTGACCGTCCCCGTGTACGAGACCAATTCGCCGGCGCAGGTCGAGATGATCTTCAACGACGCCCAGGTGCGCATGGCGTTCGCCGAGAACGACGCGCAGCGCGACAAGATCGAGTCGGTGCGCGACCGTTGCTCGAACCTGGAGGACGTGTACGTCATCGACCGCGGCGCCATCGAGACGCTGCAGGAATTCGGCCGCTCCGTCAGCGACGCCGAGTTCTACGAACGCGAGCGCGCCATCGGCGGCTCCGACCTGGCGACCATCGTGTACACCTCCGGATCGACCGGCACGCCGAAGGGCATCGAGCTGACCCATGGGAACTTCGTGTTCATCACGTACTCGGGCGTGCAGTCCATGCCGGACATCGCGCTCAAGCCGAACCGCCGCCTGCTGCTCTTCCTGCCGCTCGCGCACGTGTTCGCGCGCTACATGCAGTTCTTCTGCTTCGCCGGCAACGTCACGCTCGGCCTGTCGAGCAACCTCAAGACGATTCTGAGCGACTTCAGCGCGTTCAAGCCGACGTTCATCCTCGCCGTGCCGCGCATCTTCGAGAAGATCTACAACGCGGCCTCCCAGAAGGCGGGCGCCGGGTTCAAGGGGCGCGTCTTCGCGGACGCCACGCACATCGCCCGCGAATGGTCGCGCGTCCAGCAGTCGGGCGAGCCGATGCCGGTGTCGCTGCGGCTCAAGCACGCGGTGTACGACAAGCTGGTGTATTCCGAGATCATGGACGTGTTCGGCGGCAGCGTCGAGTACGCGGTCTCCGGCGGCGCGCCGCTCGACGTGTCGATCGCGCACTTCTTCAACGGCGTCGGCCTGCCGCTGCTGGAGGGCTACGGCATGACCGAGACCTGCGCGCCGGCCACCGTGAACCCGACCGCCGGCTACCGGATCGGCACCATCGGCCTGCCGCTGCAGGGCGTGACGGTGGGCGTCGACGAGAGCGGCGAGCTGTGCATCAGGAGCCGCGCCGTGTGCCGCGGATACCACAACAACCCGCGGACTACCGACGAGCAGATCGTCGACGGGTGGCTGCACACCGGCGACCTGGGGTCCATCGACGACGACGGCTTCGTGACGCTCACCGGCCGCAAGAAGGACCTCATCATCACCGCCGGCGGCAAGAACGTGTCCCCGGGCGTGCTCGAGACCTCGGTGATGACCTCGCCGGTGGTCGCCCAGTGCGTGCTGGTCGGCGAGCGTCGGCCGTTCATCGCGGCGATCGTCTCCCTCGACCTCGCCGAGACGAACCAGTGGCTCAGGTCCCAGGGCGCGGCGCCCGTCGCCGACCTGCAGGCCGCGGCCGCGAACCCCATCGTGCGCGTCGAGGTCGAGCGCGCGGTCAACGCGGCGAACGAGCTGGTCTCGCGCGCCGAGTCGATCCGCAAGTTCGAGATCGTGCCGGACGAGTTCACCGAGGCCAACGGCCTGATGACGCCGAGCATGAAGGCGCGCCGGCAGGCCGTCACCGAGTACTACCGCGACCTGATCGACAACGTCATCTACGCACCGGTCAGGCGCTAGTCCAACCGGCGCCGTCGCCGAGGACGGCGCCGCCGATTGCGGGCGAAAGCCCGGTGCGTGACCGGGCCCGGCGGCCGGAGCCCGGCCCCGGACCGGACGGTGCACCGGGCTTCGCCCGTTTCTGGGTCGTTCTACGGGCCACATGGGACGTGGTACGGTTCGGCTCCACCGCGCTACGGCCCCAGGGCCGTATGGGGCTCACTAGGCCATGGTCCAACGGTGCGGGAGCATCACACGAGGCGCCGGGGCCATACGGGGCTCGTCAGGCCACGGACAAACGGTCCGGGAGCATCGCACGAGGCCCAGGGCCGCAAGGGGCCCGCCCGGAATGCGGCTGCCGTTCAATGCCAAGTCGTGAGGTCCCGGAGCCGTAGGGGCTCGCCGGTCCCGGCCGCCGTGCGCCATCTCGATCCGCACCACCTTGATCTGATGGGACCCGGAGCCGCACGGGGCGACTCACAGCCCGGCGTCGGCGAGCGTGATGTACCCCGGGTCGATCAGCGTCTCCTTGAGGTTGCTGGCGCTGACCGCCACCAACGGTTCGGTGACCGTGGGCACCTGGACGCCGTCGACGTCGCCCTGCGTGACGCAGTCCAGCCCGTCCAGCGACTGCCCCAGCGCCAGGCGCGCGCACACCTGTGCGATGTCCTGGCACAGCGTCTTGCGGTCCTCGAACGCGGTCATCCACTGCTGGCCGTTGACGATCTGCGGGATGACGTCGAGATAGGCGCCGTACCCGGTGACGATCGGCCAGCGCGAGTTGATCTGCTCGATGTCGGTTTCGTCGGTCTCGTCGCCGGCCTCCTCGGGGGCCTTGATCGGATCGGGGACGGCCTCCTTCTGCAGGTCGACCTGCCCCGCGATGTTGCCGACGATGCCGGATATCGTGATGGACGGGTTGATGTCGGCCGAGGTGCCGGTGTAGCCCAGCGCCGCCAGCCGGTCGGTCACCGCCGACGCCACGTAGTCGTTCATGGCGATGACGCCGTCGATGCGGGTGTGCGTCTGCGAGTCCTCCATGCCGAGCCGCCCGGTCAGCTCGTCGGCGATCGCCTCGTCGCTGTCGGCGACGAACGTCACCGATCGCCAGTCGTCCTGCGTGGTGTCGGCGTCGAGCAGCCCGGACGGGCTGACGGCGGTGCCCTCGCGGAAGTACGGGCCGAGCACCTCCCAGATGCCGGCGAACGCCTCGCGGGCGAAGGCGCCGGACCCGTCCGCGGCCTCGTCCGCGGAACCCTCCGCATCGGATGCGGAGCCGTCCGATGCGGCGTCGCCGGACTCCTCGTCCGCGTCGTCGTCCGCGTCGTCATCCGCCGAGGGGTCGCGGGGGAGCAGGATCTCGATGGCCTTGGGGTTGTCCGGGCTGGTGCCGTCGAGGTTGAGCTTGTCGACCATGTTCTGGGCCTGGATGACCCCGATGCGCCTCGCGTCGGACATCCGCACGTAGGCGTCCGGCGCGAACCCCCGGATCGTGCCCGACAGCAGCACCACGCGCATGCCCGAATCCTTGGCGAGGTTCAGTGCGGAGACCAGCCGCTGCACGGCCTGGGTCTCCTCGTCGGTTTCCTCGGTCCCGTCCCCGTCGGTCCCGCCCTCGGACGCCTCGCCGTCGGAGGCCCCGTCGCCGGACGATCCGTCGTCCGCCGCGTCGCCCCCGGCGACCTCGCCGGACACGTAGTCGCCGTACTGGCGGGTCGAATCGTCCTGCTCGACCGCCGGCGCCACGATCAGGGTGATGTCGCCGGCCTCGACCGACTCGTCGGCGATGCTGTCGACGACGAAGTCCTGGATGTCGCGGCTCTGCCGGTCGAGCGAATCGGAGGTGTGCGTGCTGACGGCGTCGCCCTCGAAGCCCTGCTCGCCCAGCGCGTCGGTCAGCTCGGGCACCAGCGCCTGCCACTTGTTCAGCGGGGTGCGCTGGGATATCGTCAGCCCGTCGGACGGCGTGAAGATCGCCGCCGAGCCGACGAACCGAGGCTCCTCGCCGGAGTCGGGCCCCGGTTCGGCGGCGGGTGACGCGCACGCGGCCAGCGTCGCCGCCGCGACCGCGGCCGCGCACAGGGCCGTCATACGGGAGAGCATGTTCCTGCGAAGCGAGGTCACCGTGAATCCCATCCTTAAGCTCGTGTCGAATCGTTGTCTGGAACTGTGCCCGATTGTAGTGGAGCTGGATAACAAACGCCCGGCCGACCGCCGTGGCGGATCGGCCGGGCGTCATCGGCGCCGGGAGCCGGGATCAGTCGCGCAGCGCCTTGGCGAGCTCCTCGTCCAGCGCGTCCATGAACCCGTCGGTGTCCAGCCACGGCTGGTCGGGGCCGATCAGGGTCGCCAGGTCCTTGGTCATGCGGCCGGACTCGACCGTCGAGACGACGACCTGCTCCAGCGTCCGAGCGAAGCGCTCGACCTCGGGCGTGCCGTCCAGCTTGGCGCGGTGCTTCAGGCCGCCGGTCCACGCGTAGATCGAGGCGATCGGGTTGGTGGAGGTCTTCTCGCCCTGCCGCCAGCGGCGGTAGTGCCGGGTGACGGTGCCGTGCGCGGCCTCGGCCTCCACGGTCCGGCCGTCCGGGGTCATGAGCACCGAGGTCATCAGGCCCAGCGAGCCGAAGCCCTGGGCCACGGTGTCGGACTGCACGTCGCCGTCGTAGTTCTTGCACGCCCACACGTAGCCGCCGTGCCACTTCAGCGAGCTGGCGACCATGTCGTCGATCAGGCGGTGCTCGTAGGTCAGGCCCTCGGCCTCGAAGCGCTCCCGGTACTCGGTTTCGAAGACCTCGGCGAAGATGTCCTTGAACCGGCCGTCGTAGGCCTTGAGGATCGTGTTCTTCGTCGACAGGTAGACCGGGTATCCGCGCAGCAGGCCGTAGTTGAAGCAGGCGCGCGCGAACCCGCGGATCGACTCGTCGAGGTTGTACTGCACCTGGGCGACGCCGGCGCCCGGATAGTCGAACACCACATGCTCGATCGGCTCGGAGCCGTCCTCCGGGGTGAAGGTCACGGTCAGCCGTCCGGGGCCCGGCACCGTGAAGTCGGTGGCCTTGTACTGGTCGCCGAACGCGTGGCGGGCCACGACGATCGGCTTGGTCCAGCCCGGCACCAGACGCGGGATGTTCGAGATCACGATCGGCTCGCGGAAGATCGTGCCGCCGAGGATGTTGCGGATGGTGCCGTTGGGCGACTTCCACATCCTCTTCAGCCCGAATTCCTCGACACGCGCCTCGTCCGGGGTGATGGTGGCGCACTTGACGCCGACGTGCTCGCGCCGGATCGCCTCGGCCGCGTCGACGGTCACCTGGTCGTCGGTGGCGTCGCGGTTCTCGATGCCCAGGTCGTAGTACTCCAGGTCGACGTCGAGGTACGGCAGGATGAGACGGTCCTTGATGTCCTTCCAGATGACGCGGGTCATCTCGTCGCCGTCGAGCTCGACGACCTTGCCTTCGACCTTGATTCTGGCCATGCTTCCTCCTGTCACGGTCCTGTCATGGTGCATGTTGGTCCCTCCAGTCATATCGCATGTTTGTAACGAGCGCCCGCGCCGTCCCACGATGCTGACGCCGGCGGCGCGGTGTCACGCCTGAGCATTAGCCTTGGAGGCATGTCTCAGGAAATTGAAATCGGCTTGGCCAAGAAGGGTCGTCTCGCCTACGGGCTGGACGACATCGCCATCGTCCCGTCCCGCCGCACCCGCGACACCAACGACGTGTCGACCGCGTGGCAGGTGGACGCCTACGAGTTCGACGTCCCGGTGATCGGCGCCCCGATGGACTCGGTGACCAGCCCGGCGACCGCGATCGCGATGGGGCGTCTCGGCGCGCTCGGCGTGCTCGACCTCGAGGGCCTGTGGACCCGCTACGACGACCCGCAGCCGATGCTCGACGAGATCGCGTCGCTGCCCGCCGCCGAGGCGACGGCCCGCATCCAGCGCATCTACGCCGAGCCGGTCAAGCCCGAGCTGATCACCCGCCGCCTGCACGAGATCCGCGACGCCGGCGTGACGGTGGCGGGCGCGCTGTCGCCGCAGCGCACGCAGCAGTTCTACTCGACGGTGGTCGAGGCCGGCGTGGACCTGTTCGTGATCCGCGGCACCGTGGTGTCCGCCGAGCACGTGTCGCGCACGCACGAGCCGCTGAACCTCAAACGGTTCATCTACGACCTGGACGTCCCGGTCATCGTCGGCGGCGTGTCGAACTACACGGCGGCGCTGCACCTGATGCGCACCGGCGCCGCGGGCGTGCTGGTCGGCTTCGGCGGCGGCGCCGTCTCCGCGACCCGCGCCACGATCGGCGTGGAGGCGCCGATGGCGACCGCGATCGCGGACGTGGCCGAGGCCCGCCGCGACTACATGGACGAGTCCGGCGGCCGCTACGTCGAGCTGATCGCCGACGGCGGCATGGGCGACTCCGGCAGCTTCATCAAGGCCCTGGCGCTCGGCGCCGACGCGGTGATGCTCGGCGCGCCGCTCGCGCGCGCGACGGAGGCCCCGGGCCACGGCATGCACTGGGGGGCCGAGGCCCGCCACCAGACCCTGCCGCGCGGGTTCCGCACCGACGTCGGCACGGTCGGCACGCTCGAGCAGATCCTGTTCGGGCCGAGCCACCAGGCCGACGGCACCACGAACTTCATCGGCGCCCTGCGCCGCGCGATGGCCTCGACCGGGTACGTCGACCTGAAGAGCTTCCAGCGCTGCGACATGGTCGTCAGCGCCCACCGCCCGGGCTGACACGCCGAAGTTATGCACAATTCCACAATATTGGCCCCGCCGGTGGCGGGGCCTTGTCCGTTGTGATGTGCTTGGCTGATCACGCCGTCGATCCGCGACGGCGCCGAGCCCCTACAAGGAGACAGCCATGAACGACATCAACGACATGCGGCCGGAACGGCCGCAGCACGGCCTGGGCAGCATCGACGGCCTGCTGGA
Source organism: Bifidobacterium phasiani (assembly GCF_019331775.1). Lineage (GTDB taxonomy): Bacteria > Actinomycetota > Actinomycetes > Actinomycetales > Bifidobacteriaceae > Bifidobacterium > Bifidobacterium phasiani. Next base: position 6,238 of record NZ_JAHBBD010000010.1, on the reverse strand, counting down.
GGTCGAGCTCTCGGACAGGCCCGTGCGCTATCACATCGCGCGGTGCTTCCGCGGCGAGCCCGGCCCCGAGGAGTGCCGCGCGCTGGCCAGGTCCGCATGCCGGGTGGCGTGCGCGGCCGTGGACATCATGCGGGGACGCACGCCGCCGCCGGCGCTTAGGCGGGCGATGACCGAGACGTGCCTGCGGCGCCTGGAGGCCATGGCCAAGCTGGTGGACAGCCATGCGATCGCCTACGGCACCCGGCGGGAGACGAAGTACTACCTGCCGGCCATGCCCGACAACCTGGAGGGCACGCTCGTCAGCCCGACCTCGCTGGACACCTCGGTGTTCATGACGGTCGGCGACCGGCGGTACCAGGCGAACGTCGTGCTCCGGCGCATCGGCAGCCGGTGGATGTGCACCCTCGCCGACGTCGGTTGAAGGAGGGACGACCTGTACACGCCGCCCGGCGCCGCGCCGCGGTCCGGGCCGGCGGCACCGGCCCCGCGCGGGTAGCATGAGGGGCGCGGCGGACCGCACAACTCACCCGGTGCGGTCCGCCGCGCGCCGGCATTAAGATTGGATTCATGTTGCGTGAATATTCTGTGGACGTCATCCATCCCACGACCGACGAGGACACGATCTATTCGCTGCTCGGCGCCCGCGCGGCGCGCGACGGTCGGGGCGTCGTCGCCCAGTGGCAGGATGAACGGCGTCAGTGGCACGACGTGACGGCGGACGAGATGCTGGCGCGGGTCCATGCGGTGGCGAAGGGGCTGCTGGGGCTCGGCATGAAGCCGGGCAGCATGGTGGTCATCTACTCGCCGACCTGCTACGAGTGGGGTGTCGTCGACTTCGCCTGCGCCGCGATCGGCGTGGTCACCGTGCCCATCTACGAGACCGACTCCGCGCGCCAGGCGGGGAGCATCGTCGGCGACGTGGAGCCCGCCATCGCGTTCGCCGGCGACGACGACCACGCCCGCGTGCTGGAGGAGCTGCGCGCCGGCCATCCCTCGCTGCGGTACGTGTTCAACTTCCGCGCCGGGGGCCTGGACGCGGTGGTCGACTTCGGCGAGGGCGTGGACGACGACGACCTGCACCGCGCCATCGCCCGGGTCAAGGCCGACGACCTGGCGACGATCGTGTACACGTCCGGCTCGACGGGCCGGCCGAAGGGGGCGATGCTGTCGCATCGCAACTTCACCCACATCGTGTACGCCGGCTACGACGTGCTCGACGACATGCTCTACCAGCCCAGCCGCCTGCTGCTGTTCCTGCCGCTCGCGCACTGCTTCGCCCGGTACATCCAGTACGTGGCCATCGGGGCCAACGGCGTGGTGGGCTACATCCCGAACGCCGACCATCTGCTCGCCGACCTGCGCGGCTTCAAGCCCACCTACCTGCTCGGCGTGCCGCGCGTGTTCGAGAAGGTGTACAACGCGGCCTCGCAGAAGGCCGGCACCGGCGTCAGCGGCCTGATCTTCGCCAAGGCCGTCGAGCATTTCACCAAGTGGTCGAAGGACGAGATGGCGGGCGGCGCGCACTCCCTCGCGGACCGGCTGGGCCACGCGTTCTACATGAGGACCGTCGGCTCGTCGGTGCGCTCCGCGCTCGGCCCGAACCTGAAGTACCTGGCCTGCGGCGGCGCCCCGATGAACGCCGACCTGGCGCACTTCTTCAACGGCATGGACGGCATCACGTTCATCCAGGGCTACGGCATGACCGAGACCGCGGCGCCGTGCGTGGTCAACTTCCAGGACGCCAACGAGGTCGGCTCGGTCGGCCGTCCCGGCCCCGGCATCGCGATCAGGACCGAGGACGACGGCGAGGTGATGATCAAGGGGCCGAACGTGTTCCTGGGCTACTACAGGCAGCCCGAGCTCACCGCCGAGGTGCGCCGCGAGGACGGGTGGCTGCACAGCGGCGACCTCGGCCACATCGACGACCAGGGGTTCCTGTTCATCACCGGGCGCAAGAAGGACATCATCATCACCGCGGGCGGCAAGAACATCAGCCCCGCGCCGATGGAGGACGTCATCACCACCTGCCCGATCGTCTCGCACACCGTGCTTGTCGGCGACGCCAAGCCGTTCGTGGGGGCGCTGGTCGCGCTGGACGACGAGATGACGTCCTCCTGGCTGGCCGCGCAGGGGCTCGACCCGCAGATGCCGCCGGAGCAGATCGCGCAGAACGACGCGGTCCGCGCCTACGTCCAGCAGTACGTCGACCGGGCGAACCTCAGCGTCTCCCGCGCCGAGTCGGTGCGCAAGTTCGTCATCCTGGACCACGACTTCACGCAGGAGGAGGGCACGCTCACCCCGAGCATGAAGGTCGTGCGCCCCAAGGTGCTCGAACGGTACGCGCAGCTCATCGAGGACGTGCTGTACGCGCCGAGGAGCGCCCCGCGCCCGGCCTCCGCCGCGGTGCGCATCATCGACCGGACCTCGGAGACGGTCAAGCAGGCTTCGGAGAGCGTGCGCCAGGCCTCGGAGAACGTCAGCCCGAAGGTCCGCCAGGCGTTCGACCAGGCGAGGACGAACATGTCTGATTCGATTGCTAGCGTATCCGAGATGATGAAGCGGCAGCAGCAGGACGACGCCGGCCCCGGGGAGGGCGCCGGCCCCGAGGCCGCCGAGGATGCCGGGCCCGCCGCCGACGAGCGGTAGCGGCGTCCCGCCAACGGAACATCGAAGAGGAGATCATTGTGGCGATTCGTGAGATTCGCGTCGTGCCCGACCCCGTGCTGCGCACGCCGTGCGACCCGATCGAGACCATCACGCCGGCGGTGCGCCGCCTGGTGCAGGACCTGCTGGACACCGTGGACGACCCCGGGCGCGCCGGGCTGTCCGCCAACCAGATCGGCGTGGGGCTGAGGGCGTTCTCCTACAACATCGACGGCAAGGTCGGCTACGTGCTCAACCCGGTGCTCGAGGAGACGCGCGGCGAGCAGTACGGCGACGAGGGCTGCCTGTCGCTGCCGGGCCTGTGGTACGCCACCAGGCGCGCCGACTACGCCCGCGTGCGCGGCATCGACCTGGACGGCAAGACCGTGGTGCTGGAGGGCACGGGCATCATGGGCCGCATGCTCCAGCACGAGTGCGACCACCTCGACGGCCACGTCTACATCGACCGCCTGGAAAAGGAGGAGCGCCGCAAAGCCATGCGTATGATGCGCGGCAGCCGTTAAACGGACAGCCCGGTGGGCTGTCCGTAGGCTGCCGCCGAGCGCGATTGCTCGAGCGCGAGGTAACGTGGCGGTACGCGTAGCGTTCCGTTGAGACAGCCCGGTGGGCTGTCTGTAGGGCGGCGCCGAGCGCGATCGTATCGAGCGCGAGGCAGTATGGCGGTACGCGGCAGCGTTCCGTTTGGACAGCCCGGTGGGCTGTCCGTAGGCCTCCACCGAGCGCCCCGCATACCCATCGATGCCCACGGCCCCGCCATCCGCGTGATGGCGGGGCCGTATGCTATCATCGTGCCTCGTGCGCCAACCGGGTCCCTCCGCGGTCGCAGGCGGGCGGATCCACCCGATGTTCCCTACCCGGCGCACGCACATCGCGCCATGCCCGCGACGGCCTGTGTCGGTCGGTCCCCTCGGGGATTGCACGCAGGTGCGCATGGCCAGGCAAGAACCGACAAAGAAAGGCAGTCATACCATGGCTCAGATCACGATGAGCGACATGCTCAAGGCCGGCCTGCACTTCGGCCATCAGACCCGCCGCTGGAACCCGAAGATGAAGCAGTACATCCTCACCCAGCGCAACGGCATCCACATCATCAACCTGTTCAAGTCGCTCGACATGATCGACACCGCCTACGACTTCATCAAGCAGACGGTCGCCCACAACGGCACCGTGCTGTTCGTCGGCACCAAGAAGCAGGCCCAGGAGGCCGTCGCCAAGCAGGCGACCCGCGTGAACATGCCGTATGTCTCCGAGCGCTGGCTCGGCGGCATGCTGACCAACTTCCAGACCGTGTCCAAGCGCGTCTCCCGCCTCAAGGAGCTTGAGGAGATGGACTTCACCGACGTGCGCGGCTCCGGCCTGACGAAGAAGGAGCTGCTCCTGCTCGAGCGCGAGAAGGACAAGCTCGCCAAGCAGCTGGGCGGCATCCGCAACATGACCCGCACCCCGTCCGCGATGTTCGTCGTCGACGTCAACAAGGAGGCGCTGGCCGTCGAGGAGGCCCACAAGCTGGGCATCCCGGTCGTCGCCATCGTCGACACCAACACCGATCCGGAGTCCGTGGACTACCCGATCCCGGCCAACGACGACGCGATCCGCGGCATCGAGCTGCTGACCAGCCTGATGGCCGACGCCGTCGCCGACGGCCTGCTCGAGCGTTCGGGCAAGGCCGCCAAGGCCGAGGACGAGCAGCCGATGGCCGAGTGGGAGAAGGATCTGCTGACCCAGGGCGCCACCGCCGAGGCCCCGGCCGCCGAGGCCGCCGCCGAAGCCCAGGGCGAAGAGGCCAAGGCCGAGTGATCATCCCGTACGATGGGAGGTGACCCGCCTCCCATCGCGTGGGGCATACGAATTTTCTACGAGGAGACACAGCAATGGCAGCAATCACTGCAGCTCTGATCAAGCAGGTGCGTGAAGAGACCGGCGCCGGCATGATGGACGTCAAGAAGGCCCTGACCGAGGCCGAGGGCGACGTCGCGCGCGCCAAGGAGATCATCCGCGCCAAGGGCATCCAGGCCGCCGGCAAGCGTGAGGGCCGCAAGGCCCAGGAGGGCACCATCGCCTCCACCGTCGTCGAGACCGCGAACGGCCAGGCCGGCTACGCCGTCGAGCTCAACTCCGAGACCGACTTCGTGGCCAAGACCCCGAAGTTCGTCGAGTTCTCCGAGACCGTGCTCGGCTACGCCGTCAAGGCCGACGCCGCCACCGTCGACGATGTGCTCGCGGCCGCCGCCGACGAGGGCACCGTCAAGGAGGCCGTCGAGTCGGCCGCCGCGCTGTTCGGCGAGCACGTCAAGGTCGGCCAGGTCGCCAAGATCGAAGGCCCGCACGTCGAGATCTACGCGCACAAGAAGTCCGCCGAGATGCCGCCGAGCATCGTGGCGATGATCGCGACCGACGAGGCCGGCGCCGCCGTGGCCCACGAGGCCGCCCTGCAGATCTCCGCCATGGGCGCCCAGTGGCTGACCCGCGAGGACGTCCCGGCCGAGGTCGTCGAGTCCGAGCGCCGCGTGGCCACCGAGAAGTCCCTGGCCGAGGGCAAGCCCGAGAAGATCGTCCCGAAGATCGTCGAGGGCCGTCTGAACGCGTTCTTCAAGGAGAACGTGCTGCTCGAGCAGGCGTTCGTCAAGGACCCGTCCAAGAGCGTCGGCGACCTGTTCAAGGAGGTCGGCGGCCAGGCGCTGTCCTTCGCCCGCGTCGAGGTCGGCAAAGGCGAGGAGGCGTGAGCCGGTGACGCCGTGAGCGTCCCGCCGGGTATGGCCCGGCCGCGGACGGCGGCGTCACGTATCGCATGATCGAACGAAGGTGGCCGCACATCCCGTACGGATGTGCGGCCACCTTCGTCATATCGTCCGCACCGCGCGGGGAGAGTCTCAGCGCGCGACCGGCATGACGACCGCGTCCGGCCGCAGCGCGGCGGCGACGCGGGGGAGCGCGGCCGCCGCGAACACGACGGTGCGCGTGTTGCCGCCGGCCGGGAAACCGATGTCGCCGGGCAGTCTCGGCAGCGTGTCGTCGACGACCAGCCGGATGCCGTCCGCCGCGGCGTCGAGCAGCGAGAACAGCGACACGCCGCCCGGCTCCACGCCCAGCCGGGCCGTCACGACGTCGGGCCGCGCGAAGCTCAGCCGCGTGGTGCCCATCGTCCGGGCGATCGCCTTGAGGTCGAGCCGGGCCGCGCCGGCCGCGGCGACCAGCAGCAGGCCGCCATGGGTGTCGGCGAGCAGCAGGTTCTTGACGACGTTGCCGGCCGGCACGCCGATCCTGTCGACCACGCCGAGCCGGAACCCCTCCTCGACCGTGAGGATCGGGTCGTGTTCGACGATGCGGTACGGGACGTGCAGGGCGGCGAGCAGAGCCTCGATGGCCGCGGCGTCGCAGATACGGGTTGCCATGCCCCTATGGTAGCGCCGTGACGATTCCGTGTCCGCCCGGTTTCAATTTGTGAGTGCAACACCTGTCTTCGGGTGGTTTCGGTATGATGCTATCTCCTCGAGCTCGTGCTGCCAAACCTCGTTGGGTGTCTTGTAGCCGAGGACGCGCATGGGGGTGTCGTTGATCTCCTCGACGATGGCGT
>NZ_JAHBBD010000001.1 GCF_019331775.1 Bifidobacterium phasiani | reverse complement strand
CGCATCCCCGTCGAACCTGTTAAACTCGCGTACAGGCCGTGAGACATCTTCGGTTATCTTCTTCACAACCAACCATGATGCCCCACGGCTCTCCCATCACACACACGAAAACCGGAAGAGCCCGTATGGCATTGTTATGGTATTCGCACATACGACGCCGGTTTGGGTCGAAAAATCCCCTTGCGACACGCCCGCCGGCGCCGCGGACTTCGGGGGATGGTCCGCGGGGAACGGCTCGACGCCGCCGAAGTGCGCAAACCATCCCCCGAAGTCCGCGGCGGCCCCCGGCGTGTCGCCTTCGGCCCGACGCCATGCGGCCGCCCGCCCGGCGGGGGTATCCTGTTAACGTTTGCGTTTCGGCTTTCAGCGAAGATACAAGGAGAACCGTATGTACGATTTCAGCACGCTGGTGGACCGCAGGGGCACGACCTCGTCGAAGTGGCATATGATCGAGCAGGACATGGGCCCGGGCAACGAGGACGTGATCGCCCTGTCCGTGGCCGACATGGAGTTCAAGCCGGCCCCGGAGATCGTCGACGCGCTGGTCCGCTCGGCCCGGAACGACATCTTCGGATACGACTACGCCACCGACGGGTACTTCGCGGCGCTGGTCGGCTGGATGCGCCGCCGCCACGGCCTCGAGGTCGACCCCGCATGGGTCAGCCTGTCCGACGGCGTGATGCCCGCGGTCAACACCGCCCTGCGCGCCGTCACCCACCCCGGCGACAGCGTCATCGTGCAGAGCCCCGCCTACCCGCCGTTCGTGGCCGCGGCGCGCAACAACGGCCTGACGCTGCTCGACAACACGCTGGTGCTCGGCGAGGACGGCCGCTACGTCATGGACTACGACGACCTGGAGGCCAAGGCCAGCGACCCGCGCTGCACCGCCATCATGCTGTGCAACCCGCACAACCCGGTCGGCCGCGTGTGGAGCGCCGACGAGCTGCGCCGCATCGGCGACATCTGCATCGAGCACGGCGTGACGATCCTCTCCGACGAGATCCACGCCGACTTCGAACACCCCGGCCACAAGGTGACGATGTTCTCGACGCTGGGGGAGCGCTACGCGATGCACTGCATGGAGTTCACCGCCCCGACCAAGACCTTCAACCTCGCCGGTCTGCTGTGCTCGAACGTGATCGTCCCGAACCCGGAGCTCAAGCGCGCCTTCGACGTGGCCGCCGAGAACATCGCCGGACTGACCGTCAGCCACTTCGGCCTGGTCGCCTGCCAGGCCGCATACGAACACGCCGAGCCCTGGCTGGACGAGCTGCTGCACGTGCTCGAGGGCAACCTCGGCGTGCTGCGCGAGTTCGCCGCGTCGCTCGACGGCGCCACGCTGATCGAGCCCGAGGGCACCTACCTGGGGTGGGTGGACCTGCGCGACCTCGGCTTCGCGGACGCGGACGAGATGCGCGCGTTCATGCGCGACAAGGCCCGCGTGTACTTCGACGAGGGGGAGATCTTCGGCGCGGCCGGCTGCGGCTTCGAACGCGTGAACCTCGCTTGCCCGCGCCCGCTGCTGGAGCGCGCGCTGGGGCAGGTCGCCGACGCCCTGGCCGCGCGCTGAACGCCCCCGAGCCCCCGGCCCGCCGCCGCGCGCCCGATCCGCGACGCTGCGGGCCGGTCCACGAGCCGGACATCCCGCCCGGCGGCCCGGCCGGTCGGTACAATGGTACGGAGTCGATGCCGGCCGAGGGAAACGGAGTGGAGATGGCGGAACGCAGCGTATGGGCAACGGTTCGTCGCATCGCAGCATCCGACCGCATCTCCGGCCTGATCATGCTCGGCTGCGCGTTCCTCGGCCTGCTGCTGGCGAACCTGCCGATGACCGCGCACCTGTTCGAGCAGGTCGCGGAGACCTCGATAGGCATACCGGGCACGAACATCGACCTGCCGATCGGCGAGTGGGCGCAGGACGGCCTGCTCACCGTCTTCTTCCTGACCGTGGGCCTGGACCTCAAGCAGGAGCTGACCACGGGCTCTCTGGCCAATCCGAAGGCCGCCGCCGTGCCGATGCTGTGCGCGGTGGGAGGCATGCTCGTGCCGCCGGCGCTGTTCCTCGCCGTCACGCAGCTGTTCTCGATGTTCGCCCCGCCCGCGCCCGGACAGGCCATGATCGCCTCGGGCGCCGCGTACCCGGCGGACGCGATCGCGCAGGGCTGGGCGATCCCCACGGCCACCGACATCGCCTTCTCGCTGGCCGTGCTCGCGCTGTTCGCCAAGGCGCTGCCCGGCTCGATCCGGGCGTTCCTGATGACGCTGGCCACGGTGGACGACCTGCTGGCGATCATCCTGATCGCCGTGTTCTTCTCGTCGCTGAACGCCTGGTACTGGTTCCTCGGCATCGCGGCGTGCGCCGTGGCCTGGGCCTGGCTGGTGCGCCTCAAGCGGGTGCCGTGGCCGGCGGTGGCCGTCGTCGGCATCCTGGCGTGGGTGATGATGTTCGAGGCCGGCGTGCACCCGACGCTCGCCGGCGTGCTGGTGGGCCTGCTGACGCCGTCGCGCGAGATCCACGGCGAGCTGTCGCCGCGCGCCGAACGCTACCGCGACAAGCTGCAGCCGTTCTCGTCGCTGCTCGCGCTGCCGGTGTTCGCGCTGTTCGCCACCGGCGTGCACTTCGAGACGCTGAGCCCGGCGCTGTTCGTCTCGCCGGTCGTCGTCGGCATCGTGGTCGCGCTCGTGGCCGGCAAGCCGCTGGGCATCATGGCCACCGCCTGGGTGACCACGCATCTGTGCGGCCTGAGCATGCCCCGCGGGCTGCGCGTGCGCGACATGTTCCCCGCGGCCTGCGCCTGCGGCATCGGGTTCACGGTGTCGCTGCTCATCGCATCGCTGGCCTATGCGGACGCCGAGCTGTCCGCGGAGAGCCGCTTCGGCGTGCTGCTCGCCTCGCTGATCGCGGCGGCCGTCTCCGGCGTGCTGCTCAGCCGTCAGTCCCGGCGCTACGAACGGGAGGCGGCGCCCGGGGCCGCGCGACCCGCCGACGACGATGCCGATGCGGAGGCGGACGACGGCGAACGGCGCGGCCGGCTGGCCGACGGCACCCTCACCGTGGTGCACCGCTTCGCCCGCCGTCCGCGCAACGGAAAGGACCGATCGTGAACGAACCCCTTGAACCCGCCGGCGATGCCGGGCGCCCGGTGACGACGCCGGAGGGCAAGGCCCGGCCGGCATCCGGCGCGCCGGACGCGCCGTGCTCGCGCGAGGCCCCGGATATGCATGGCGTGCCGGACGTGCTTGGTACGCCGGCTGCGGCGGATACGACGGACGCATGCGGCGCGTCGGATGTCCCTGACGCGTCGGCCACGTCGGACACATCGGATGCATCGGACCTGTCCGCCGTGCCGGCCGCCGGCCCGCTGGAGGACTTCGTGCCCCGGCCGACCATCGACGCCGGCGCCGGGGCCGGCGAGCTGCCGCCCTTCACGCGCACCTACCGGCAAGGTCCGGTGATCCTGCGCGGCTCGAAGATCCCGCGCAATAGCACCACCGCCAACCTGCTCCGGCCGGAGCAGTCCACCGACTGGCTGCACATGGACCCGTGGCGCGTGCTGCGCATCCAGGCGGAGTTCGTCGACGGATTCGGCGCCCTGGCCGAGCTGGGGCCGGCCGTGTCGGTGTTCGGCTCGGCCCGCGTCGCCCGCGACGACGAGGACTACCGGGCGGCCGAGCACATGGGCCGCCGCCTGGCGGAGCTGGGCTACGCCGTGATCACCGGCGGCGGGCCGGGCATCATGGAGGCCGCCAACAAGGGGGCCGCGCTGGCGGGCGGCACGTCGGTCGGGCTGGGCATCGAGCTGCCGCACGAGCAGGACATCAACGCCTGGGTGAACCTGGGCATGAGCTTCCGGTATTTCTTCGTGCGCAAGACGATGTTCGTCAAATACTCGTCCGGCGCCATCATCTGCCCGGGCGGGTTCGGCACGCTCGACGAGATGTTCGAGCTGCTGACGCTGGTGCAGACCCACAAGGTGGCGTCGACGCCGATCGCGCTGTTCGGCACCGCGTACTGGCGGGGGCTGCTCGACTGGATCGACGGCACCGTGGCGCGGCGCGGCATGATCTCGGCGCTGGACCCCGCGCTGGTGACGCTGACCGACGACCCGGACGAGGCCGTCGCCGTGGCCGTCAGCGCTTGAGCGCGACGAGCAGGCCGGTGCCGGACGGGGTGAGCGCCGTGTCGAAGCGCTCGTCGGACTGCACCACGTCGAGGAACTCGCGCATCGCCACGGCCTTGTCGCCGCGGTCGGCGGGATTCATGACGCCGCCGTTGGCGTCGGGGTCCTCGAGCGCCATCATGTCGGTGAACACGATGACGCCGTGCTCGCCGAGCAGGTGCGGGGCCTGTTCGAAGGTCGCGGCGTAGTTGCTCGCGTCGCCGGCCACGACGATCAGGTCGTAGTCGCCGGCGTTCAGACGGGGCAGGAACGTGCCCACCGGCGCGTTCACGGCGCGCAGCGTGGTCTGCGTGCGGTCGGACAGCGTCGCGAACAGCCTGCGGATGATGGCGATGCCCTGGGCCGACGAATCGACCGCGGTGAGCTGCCCCGCGCCGTTCAGGCCGTTGATGAGCTGCAGCGTCTCCACCACCGAGCCGGTGCCGACCGCGATCACCGAGGAGGCGCCGAGCATGCGCACCAGCAGCGACAGCAGTTCGGCCTGGGCCGCCGAGCCCTGCGGCACGCCGTTGCGTTCGGCGGCCTGCCGCGCCTCGTTGAGGTCGGGGGACTGCCGGGCGAACGCCCGGTCCTCGACGTATTCCCAGGTCTTGGCCAGATTCGTGTATGACGTCTTGTTCATCGTTCCTGCCTTGTCATAGGGGCGGCCGCGCTGCTGCGCGGGGCCGCGGGGGTCAGCGTTCCTTGACCTGCGCGATCAGCTGCCAGATCTCCTCGCCCACGTCGATGCCGCGCGGGCATTCGCGGCTGCAGGCGCGCACCGACTGGCACGCCGCGATGCCGTCCGCGGTGTCGATGGCGTCCAGACGCGCTTCCGTGGCGGTGTCGCGCGAATCGTTGATGAACCGGGAGGCGGTGATCAGCGCGGCCGGGCCGATGAACGCGTCGCCGCCGGCGAACACCGGGCAGCTGCCCTCGCACACGCCGCAGGCGATGCAGTTGCTCAGCATCTCGTACCTGGCGAGCTGCTCGGGGCGTTGCAGGTATTCGAACACGTCGACCTTGCCTTCGGCCGTGGTGGCCAGCACGCCGTCCGCCTGGAGATACGGCTTGAGCTTGCGGATCTGGTCGAGCATCGGGTCGATGTCGGCGATCAGATCGCGCTGCACGGGGAAGCCCGGCAGCGCGGACAGCTCGATGACGCCGAGCGATCCGTCGGCCCCGACGGCATCCTGCGCGCCGTCCGGCTCGGGTCCCTCGGCCTCGGGCGCCGGGGAACCGGCTTCGGCGGCGTCGCCGGTCCTGCGGAAGCCCTCGTCGTCGGCCGTCGCGGCCGCGCCGGGACGGCGGGCCCAATCCTTCACCGTCGCCGTGCACAGCAGCGTCGGCGTGCCGTTGATGGCGACCGCGTCGGAGCCGCACATGCCGTGCCCGCAGGAATAGCGGAACGCCAGCGTGGGGTCGACCCCGCGCTTGATCGCCAGCAGGCAGTCGAGCACCGTGTCCTGGGGGGAGGCGGGCAGCGTGTACTCCTGCACCCACTGCTTGCCGCGCGGGCGCCGCCGCGCCGCGCCGCCGCCGAACGGCGAGCTCTTCTTCGCGAAGGGGCTGCCGCCGCGGGCGCGGTCGCGCTCACGCTCCTGACGTGGCGTGAACCGATGCACGCGCAGCGTCACCGTCGTCATGCCGTTGTCGATACCGCCGCTCATTCATCCGCCTTTCCTGCTGAAACCGTCATATAGTTTGCCATATCCCGTGCCCCGCCGGTCAGTAGGTGCGCGCCTGCGGCGGCATGTCGTCGATGTGCACCGGCTGCCAGGCGATCGCGGCGTCGGCGTCGGTCATCGAATGCGCCAGGAAGCGCTCGTCGTCGCGTTCGGGGAAGTCCGTGCGGTACAGCGAGCCGCGGGACTCGCGGCGCGAACGGCAGGCGAGCAGCATCGTCCGGCCCAGCTCGGTCAGATGGCGGGCCTCCCAGATGGCGGTCAGCTCCTGGTTGAACGCCGGGCTGTCGCTGTGCGGGTGCAGCGCCGAGGCCCGGGGCGCGAGATCCGCGGCGATGGCCTCGAGCGCCTCGTCGATGCTTCGCCCGTCGCAGCGCACGGCGACGGCCTGCTCCATCGTGGTCCCCAGATCGGCCATCAGCCGGTATGCGTTGTCGTCCGTGGCGGTGTCGGCGTCGTCGGCCGGAGCGTCGTCGGCGTCGCCGGTCGGGGCGGCGGAGGCGGCCTGCGCCAGCAGCCGTTTGACCTCGGCCGTGCGGGCGTCGGCCGCGGCCTCGACGCGATCGGCGGCGTCGGTCCCGGCGTCGGCGGTTTTCTTGGCCGTGGCGGCGTCGGCGATGCGCGCCGCCAGTGCCTCGCCGGCGCGCGTGCCGAACAGGCAGGCGTCGAGCAGCGAGTTGCCGCCCAGGCGGTTCGCGCCGTGCACGGAGACGCAGGAGCACTCGCCGGCGGCGAACAGGCCGTCGACGATCCGGCGGCCGCCGTCGATCCAGCGGTACGCCTCGCCGTCGGTCGTCACGGGGATGCCGCCCATCGTGTAGTGCGCGGTCGGTTTGACCGGCACGTAGTCCTTCGTCGGGTCGAGGTCCGCGTACTTGCGGATGGTCTCGACCACCTGCGGGAGCACCTCGGCCATGTGGTCGGCGTCGATGCCGGTCATGTCCAGCCACACGCAGTCCCTGCGGCCGTCCGGATCCTTCGGGTCGGCCACGCCGCGGCCGGCGTCGGTCTCCGCGCGGATGGCGCGGCTGACCACGTCGCGCGCCGCCAGGTCGGCATGGCCCGGCGCATAGCGTTCCATGAACGCCTCGCCGTCCGCGTTGCGCAGCACGCCGCCCTCGGCGCGGGCGGCCTCCGACAGCAGGATGCCGGTGTGCGCCAGCCCGGTGGGGTGGAACTGCACGAATTCGACGTCCTCGAGCTGCAGGCCGGCGTCCAGGGCCAGCGCCATGCCGTCGCCGGTCAGGTCCCAGGAGTTCGAGGTCGTGTGGAACAGCCGGCCGGCGCCGCCGGTGGCCATCATGACGTTGCGGGCGTGCACGGCGTGGACCTCGCCGGTGTGGGTGTCGAAGGCGACCACGCCCTCGACCCGCGTGCGCCCCTCGTCGAGCACCAGGTCGGTGACGTACCATTCCTCGGCGAACTCGATGCCCTCGGCCACGCACTGCTGCCACAGCGCATGCAGGATCTGGTGGCCGACGCGGTCGGCCGCGTAGGCGGCTCGCCTGACCGGCTGCCTGCCGAAGTCGGCGGTGTGCCCGCCGAAGCGGCGCTGGGCGATGCGGCCGTCCTCGGTGCGCGAGAACACGACCCCGGAGCGCTCCAGGTTGATGACCGTGGCCGGGGCGTCCTGGGCGAGCAGCTTCGCCGCGTCCTGGTCGACCAGCCAGTCGCCGCCCTTGACCGTGTCGTAGTAGTGCCAGTGCCAGTCGTCGTGCTCGACGTTGCCCAGGCTCGCGGCGATGCCGCCCTCGGCGGAGCCGGTGTGGGAGCGCAGCGGCTGCAGTTTGGAGATCACCAGGATGCTCGGGTCGCGGCCTTCCGCCTTGGCCTGCTCGAACCGGGGGGAGCGGACCAGACCCAGCGCCGCGGACAGTCCCGCCGCGCCGGCGCCGATGATCACGGCATCATACATTGCTTCGACATGCTTCGGACTCATAGTCTTGATTCTCGCACAACGGCGGTAATAATGGAGGCATGAGTGAGTCGTTCGGGGCCGCGGCCCCGCAGGGTGCCCCTTCCGGCCGGTGCGGCGCGCGCGACCGGACCCCGTTCAGCGCCCGCGTGTATGAGGTCGTCAAGCGGATCCCGCGCGGCAAGGTGGCGACGTACGGGCAGGTGGCGGCGCTCGCCGGCAGCCCGCGCAACGCGCGGTTCGTGGGGTTCGCGCTGCACGCCAATCCCGAACCGGGGGTGATTCCCTGCCATCGCGTGGTGTTCCGCGACGGGTCCCTGGCCCCCGGGTTCGCGTTCGGCGGCGACGAGCGGCAGCGCCAGCTGCTCGAGGAGGAGGGCGTCGCGTTCGTGCCGCCGCCCGCGGGGTCCGCCAACGCCGGCGCCGACGGATGGCGCGTGGACCTGGGCCGCTGCCAGTGGCGGGCGTGAGCCGTCCCTCGCCGGTCACGCCCGACCCGTTGCCGTCGTCCGGTGCGGCTCGCCGTCATCCGGGCCGGCGCGCCGTCGTCGCCGAAGCCATGCTCGATCTTCGTTGTCGTCGTTCGGTGCGGTCCGTCGTCATCGGGGCCGCCGTGCCGTCGTCGCCGGTCACACTCGACCTGCGGCCGCCGCCGCCGAAGCCGCGCCGGCCTGCGGCTGTCGCCGGTGCGGCGCCGTCATCGGAATCGATGCCGGGACGGTTTAGCCCGAGTCGTTTTCATTGCCCGTGCGGCGCCGTCGGCGGCGCGCGATGGCGTAGCACCCGGCCTCGCAGTCGACCGCGCCGCGCAGTTCGAGTTCGGCGAGCCTGGCGAGCGTGCCGTCGATCGTGACATGCCGGTCCGGGTGCGCGGCGCCGATGGCGGCGATGATGCCGTCCGCCGTCGCCGGTGTGCGGGCGCGGCGGCAGGCGCGGACGGCGTCGAGGACGATTCGCGCGTCGGCGTCCGCACCGTCGCTGCCTGACGTGTTGCCGTTACTTGACGTGCCATCGCCGTCCGGGACATCGCCGCCTGGGACGGCGTCATCCGAGCCGGTGCCGTTCGGGCTGATGCCGTTCGGGCTGGCGTTGTTCGGATTGACGTTGCACCGGTCATCGTTGCACCGGTCGTCGCCGCACCGGCCGGCGTCGCCCGGATCGGTGCCGCCCGGCTCGGCGCGGTCCGGACCGCAGCCGCCGGGATGGGCCTCATGGCAGATCTCCGCGATGCAGTCGACGGTCGTGATGATGATGGCCTCGCCGTCGTGGACGAGCCGGTTGCACCCGGCATTGCGCGCGGCGGTGATGTCGCCGGGGACCGCATAGACGACGCGGTTGAGTTCGCCGGCGTGCCTGGCGGTGCTCAGCGCGCCCGACCGGATCCGCGCCTGCGTCACGACCACGGTGGACGCCAGCGCCGCGATCAGCCGGTTGCGCAGCAGGAACCGCCCGGCCTCGGGCACCGTGCCGGGGCACAGTTCGCTGACCAGGGCCCCGCCCCGTTCCCCGATCGTCTCGAACAGCCGCTGGTTGCTGCGTGGCCCGGCATGGTCGAGTCCGCCGGCGAACACGGCCACGGTGGCGCCCGCCCCGCCATGCCCTACGTCGCCGGCGCCCGCGGACAGCGCGCCCCAGTGCGCCGCGGCGTCGACGCCCATCGCCCCTCCCGAGACGACCAGATGGCCGTCCTGCGCGGCCTGCGCCGCCAGATCGCGTGCGATGCGGATGCCGTATTCGTCCGCCGCGCGCGAACCGACGATGGCGATCGGCCGCGGGCAGCCGACGAGCGCCCCGGGAGCGCCGCGACCCCACAGGCACAACGGCGGCGCCCAGTCGGCATGCGTGGCCAGGTCGTCGAGCTGATGGGGCCAGCAGGGGCTGTGCGGCGCGATGATCCACTGCTCGCCGTCCCGGCAGAGCCACGCTGCCAGCGAGCCCATGTCGGCCGACGGCAATCGCCGGACCCGGTGCAGCCACCGTTCGAGCGCATGATGGAAGGACGCCATGGCCTTGGGGCTCACCGTGCGGCCCCAGCGCGCGGCGCCGGCGGCGAACAGCCGGTCGGCCTCGACGCTTCGGCCGGTCGTGTCGCGCGCCATCGCGAAGAGCAGCCGCAGCGCGTCATCGGCGTCGCCGACGCCCATGAGCAGGGCGTGCATGCGCGCGTCGGACCCGTCGCACAGGAACGCCAGCGCGGCCCGGGCCACGGTGTCGCCGTCCGGGACCGGTGCGGGGGAGTGGGTGGTGGTCATCGTCGCTCCTTGGGTGTGGCCGGCGGCGCCGGCATCGGATGGATATGGGATATCGGATGGGCGGCGGAACATGGCTCAGGCCACCCGGGTGCGCAGGGCGATGCCGCACAGCATGTCCTCGCGGCCGGGCGAGTCGCGGCCGTCCAGGTCGGCCAGAGTCCAGGCCAGCCGCAGCGCGCGGTCGGCGCCGCGCAGGCTGAGCCGCTCCCGGGCCAGCGCCCGGTTGACGATCGCCAGGGCGGCGGGCGCGGTGTGCTCGCGCAGCCACTGGCCGGAGGCCTGCGCGTTGCAGTCCCAGCCGTGCCCGGCGAACCGCTCCTGCGCCGCGCCCCGCGCCTCGATGACCCGCAGCCGGACGTCGCGGCTGGTCTGCCGCGCGCCCAGGTCCCCGGAGGGGATGGCGGCGACGGGCGGCACCTCCACCTGGATGTCGATGCGGTCGAGGATGGGTCCGGAGAGCCGGGAGAAATAGCGGACGCGGTCGCGTTCCCGGCAGGTGCAGCGCTCGCCGGTGCCGTAGCTCAGCCCGCACGGGCACGGGTTCGCCGCCATGACGAGCTGGAAACGCGCCGGATAGTAGGTCGTGCCGCGCGAGCGCGACAGCGCGACGAACCCCGATTCCAACGGCTCGCGCAGCGTCTGCAGCGCCCGGGCGGAGAACTCGGGCGCCTCGTCCATGAACAACAGCCCCCGATGCGCGCGCGAGACGGCGCCCGGCTGGGCGATGCCCGACCCGCCGCCGACCAGCGCGGCCGTCGACGCCGTGTGGTGCGGCGCCTCGAAGGGCGGGACGTCGCTGATGCCGTACTGGGGCAGGATGCCGCACAGGGATCGGATCGAGGCGACCTCCAGCTGCTCGGCCTCGTTCAGCGGGCACATGATGCCGGGCATGCGGGAGGCGAGCATCGTCTTGCCCGACCCCGGAGGGCCGACCAGCAGCAGGTGGTGGCCTCCGGCCGCGGCGATCTGCATCGCGCGCTTGGCATGGTCCTGGCCCACGACGTCGCCGATGTCGCCCAGCGGCGGCGGGGCGGCGGCCTCGGTCGGGACCGGGGCGTGCGCCGCCGGCCGGTCGGGCGGCGCGAACCGCGCGTGCCCGCCCATCATGTCGATCAGCTCGCCCACGTGCCGCAGAGCGACGATGTCCGGGCCGCCGACCAGCCGGGCCTCGTCCAGGTTGGCGTGGGGCACGTACACCCGGCGGATGCCGCGCTCGCGGGCGTGCAACACGATCGGCAGCACGCCGTTGACCGGCAGCACCGTGCCGTCCAGGTTGAGCTCGCCGAGCACGACCGCGTCCCTGAGGCAGTCGTGCGGGATCGCGCCCGCCGCGCTCAGCACCGACGCGGCGATGGCCAGATCGTGCGACGAGCCGCGCTTGGGCATCGACGCGGGGGAGAGATTGACCGTCACCCGCGTCTGCGGCCAGGAGAACCCGCACGCCTGGCAGGCGGACCTGACCCGCTCGCGCGCCTCCGACAACGAGGCGTCCGGCAATCCGATGATCGAGAAATACGGCAGGCCGGGGGAGATGAACGCCTGCACCTGGACGGTGAACGCCTTCAACCCGATGAGCCCGACCGACAGCGCCTCGCCGATGGCCATCAGAACGCCTCCGGGATATGGTGCAGGCGGACCACGCCGCCGTGCACGAGGATCGAGACCACGTCGAAGCGCACGCCGCGGTGGGCCAGGCGGTGCTCCGGCAGCAGCAGCCACTGCGCGCCGGCCCGCCGCAGGCAGGCCCGCTTGCGCGGGTCCACGGCCTCCTGCGGCGGCCCGCAGCGCAGCGAGCGGCGCGTCTTGACCTCCACGAACGCGACGACCCGCTCCGGGGTCGCCGCCACGATGTCCAGCTCGCCGTAGCGGCTGCGCCAGTTGCGGTCGAGGATCCGCCAGCCTTGCCGTTCCAGCCATGCGGCGGCGTAGCGTTCCCCCAAGGTCCCCAGTTCCTTGGGACGCAACGCGCCGTCGCGCATGCGCCGCGCCATGGCGGCCAAAGACTCAGGCCCGCGACCCGCGCCCGGCGGGTCGGTGCCGATCATGATTCCAGATGCTGCGTCCATGCATCCCAGTGCACCAGAGCCGGGCGGTCCGCGGCCAGCGGGTGCGGCGTTGTGGACGCAGAGAAACGGTTCCGGCGTGTTGTGGACAAGTCCGAGGCGCCGTTGGACGCGACCGGATCCCCGGCATATCGGCCGTCGCCGGACGACCGGGCGTGCGGATGCGACGAGGGGCGCGCGACCCGTCACGGATCGCGCGCCCCTCGCAGGTGCCGGACGGCCCGCGCCGCCCGAAGACGCCGGGCCGCCGGCCGCGGCTGTCAGCCGACCAGCGCGGTCATCGCGCCCAGGTTGAGTTCGAAGCTCACGCCGCGCTCCTCGAAATCGGGCTGGTCGCGCGTGCTGACCATCGAATCGCGCACGAACTCGCCGGCGATGTACGCGGCCTCGGACAGGCCCTTGCCCGCCATCACCGCGCCGCACAGCGCGGAGGCGAACGCGTCGCCTGTGCCGTGGATCATGTACGGCAGCTTCTCGTGCGCGTGCTCCTGGCGGTTCTCGGCGCCGGTCTCGGCGCTGGCCACGTAGTTGCGCAGCTTGCCGTCGCCGCGGTCGATGCCCTTGAGCACCACGTTCTTCGCGCCGAGCGCAAGCAGCGCGTCCAGCCAGTCCGTCACCTGCTCGTCGTCGAGGTTCTGGCCCGGGTAGTCGCGGCCGGTCAGGATGCTCGCCTCGGTCAGGTTCGGCATGAGCACGTCGGCGCCGTCGGCCAGGGCGCCCATCGCCCGGCACAGCTCGTCCGTGTACGTCGGGTACATCTGGCCGCCGTCGCCCATGACCGGGTCGACCAGGCGCAGCGCGTCCGGGTACTCGCGGTACAGGCGCTGGATCAGGGCCACCTGGTCGGCCGAGCCCAGGAAGCCGCTGTAGACGCCGTCCAGCGCCACGCCGATCCTGCCCCAGGCGTCGAGATAGTCGTTGAGGATATCCGTGGTGTCGTGGAAGGTGAACACCGGGTACTTGGTGTGCGAGGAGAACAGGCCGGTCGGCACCGGGCACACGTCGCAGCCGGCGGCCGAGAGGATCGGGATCGCGGCGGTCAGCGAGCACTTGCCATAGCCGCACATGTCGTGGACCGCGGCGACGCGCGGGATGTAGTGCGGATCGCGGTCGTACAGTTTCACATCGCTCATAGTTCCTCGATTCGTCAGAGCGTTTTTGTGCCGTCCCAGATGACAATACCCGTCCGGCAGACAAGCGCGCCCCGCGCTCCGGCTCCCGGACCCCCATTGTCCGCATATCGGACAACACGGTGGTATCGCCCCGGCGTGTCGCGCGGTCGCGGCGCGGCCGGCGACCCGCACGCGCGCCCCCGCCGCCGTTGCGGCGCCGCGCCCCGCTAAGCCGTTATAACCAACGGCGATAGCGCGGGGCTTGCCGGCGCCGGCGCCGCGCGCCTAGAGTCGCCACCAGCGCAACCGCAGCAACCCCTGAAGGTCACGCAACGAACCACGAACACCCCACCACGCCAAGGAGAACGACCATGACCGCGACCGACCGCCACTACCGATTCGAAACCCAGCAGCTGCACGTCGGGCAGGAGCAGCCCGACCCCGCCACCGACGCCCGCGCGGTGCCGATCTACGCCACCACCAGCTACGTGTTCCGCGACTTCGACCACGCCGAGGCCCGGTTCGGGCTCGCCGATCCAGGCAACATCTACGGCCGCCTGACCAACAGCACGCAGGACGTGCTCGAACGCCGCATCGCCGCCCTCGAAGGCGGCACCGCGGCGCTCGCCGTGGCCTCCGGCGCCGCGGCCGTCGAATACGCGGTGCGCAACATCACCCAGCAGGGCGACCACATCGTGGCGTCGAAGAACATCTACGGCGGCACCTACAACCTGCTGCGGCACACCCTGCCGCGCGACGGGGTGACCACCACCTTCGTCGACGTCGACGACCTCGACGCCGTGGAGGCCGCCATCACCGAGACCACCAAGCTCGTCTTCTTCGAGACCTTCGGCAACCCCAACGCCGACCTGCCCGACTTCGAGGCGCTCGCCGAAATCGCGCACCGCCACCGGCTGCCGGTCGTCGTCGACAACACCTTCGCCACCCCCTACCTGTTCCGCCCGCTGGAGCACGGCGCGGACGTCGTCGTCGAATCGGCCACCAAGTTCATCGGCGGCCACGGCACCACGCTCGGCGGCGTCATCGTCGAGGGCGGGAGCTTCGACTGGTCCGCGGTGCCGGGCAGGTTCCCTACGCTCACCGAGCCGGACCCCTCCTACCACGGCCTGCGCTTCCACGAGGCGCTCGGCCCGGTCGCGTTCGTGACCCGCATCCGGGCGGTCCTGTTGCGCGACACGGGCGCGACGCTCTCGCCCTTCGCCGCGTTCCTGCTGCTGCAGGGCGTGGAGACGCTGAGCCTGCGCGTCGAACGGCACGTGAGCAACGCGCTCAGGGTCGTCGAATACCTCAGGGGCGTGCCGGAGGTCGCCTCGGTCTCGCATCCCAGCATCGAGGGGCGGGCCGACCACGAGCGTTACCTGAAGTACTTCCCGAACGGCGGCGGCTCGATCTTCACCTTCGACATCCGCGGCGGCCGCGACGCGGCCCGCACGTTCATCGACAACCTGCACCTGTTCAGCCTGCTGGCCAACGTGGCCGACGCGAAGAGCCTGGTCATCCACCCCGCGTCGACCACGCACTCGCAGGAGACCGCCGAGGAGCTCGAGGCGCAGGGGATCCACCCGGGCACCATCCGCCTGTCGATCGGCCTTGAGCACATCGACGACATCATCGCCGACCTGGACGGCGCGTTCGCGGCGGTGCGCGCGCGGCACGGCGCCTAGCCGCGGCCTCGGGACGGGCCGCGTCCGCCGGCCGGTCCCGCCCATCCGACAACGCGAGGGGCCGTCATCCGCAAGGATGACGGCCCCTCGCCGCGTCCGCCCGGCGCACGATGGGACGCGCGGCGCCCCGCCGATAGGTTGGGGGTAACAGCCGGGAAAGGGTTCCGGCGCCAAGGATTCACGAGGTGCGAGATGACCACTGCAATCGAAGCGATCGGGCTAGTCAAGGACTACGGACGGGGCGAGGGCGCCGTGCACGCGCTGCGCGGCGTCGACGTGGCGTTCGAGCAGGGCCGGTTCACCGCGATCATGGGACCGTCGGGCTCGGGCAAGTCCACGCTGATGCACACGCTCGCCGGGCTGGACTCCGCCACCCGCGGCCGCATCATGTTCGACGGCGCCGACATCACCGCCATGAACGACAACCAGCTGACGATGCTGCGCCGCACCAGCATCGGGTTCATCTTCCAAAGCTTCAACCTGCTGCCGATGTTCACCGCCGAGCAGAACATCCTCATGCCGCTCACGCTCGCCGGTGCCAAGCCCGACCGCGAGTGGTTCGACCTGCTCGTCGCCACGCTGGGCCTGCGCCAGCGGCTCGACC
This sequence comes from Bifidobacterium phasiani, assembly GCF_019331775.1. GTDB lineage: Bacteria > Actinomycetota > Actinomycetes > Actinomycetales > Bifidobacteriaceae > Bifidobacterium > Bifidobacterium phasiani. The sequence continues at coordinate 259,521 of NZ_JAHBBD010000001.1, read as the reverse complement.
ACCGGCCCAACGAGCTGTCCGGCGGCCAGCAGCAGCGCGTCGCCATCGCGCGTGCGCTGATCGCCAAGCCGCGCCTGGTGTTCGCCGACGAACCCACCGGCAACCTCGACTCGGTCTCCAGCGCCGAGGTGCTCAGCTTCCTCAAGCGCTCCGTCAAGGAGCTCGGACAGACCATCATCATGGTCACGCACGACGCGGTCGCCGCCTCCTACGCGGACCGCGCCATCGTGTTCGCCGACGGCCGCATCGTGGCCGACGAGCCGGACCCCACCGCCGAACGCATGAACCAGCTGCTCATGCAGGAGCGCGAACGCGCCACGCTGCAGGCCGCGTCGCCGCAGGGCGTCCAGGGCATCGTGCCGCTGCCCGCCGGCAAGACGGCCCGCGCCGCCTCGCACACGGCCCCGGCCGGCGCCCGCCACCGCCGGTGACCCGAGGCGACAACCAACCGGATATCACGCGTAACCCTAAGGACTTCCCATGTGGTCGATAACACTCAAGCTCATGAAGAAAAGCGCGAAGATGCTGGTGCCCGCGGGCATCGCGATCCTGATCGGCACGATGTTCATCGCCAGCACGCTGCTGTTCGGCAACACGCTGGACCACTCGATGCGCCAGCAGATCTCCGCGTCGTACGGCGACGCGAACTACGCGGTGGTGGCCTCCGACGACGACGCCCCCGCCTACGGGATCACCGTGGGCGACCTCAACCTCGACCGGGTGCGCCGGGTCGAGGGCGTCCGGGGCGTGCGCCCCGACGTCACCGTCGGCATCGAGGTCACCAGCGGCGACACGCACTCGACCGGCATCGTCATCGCGAACGCCGAGCCGTCCTCGCTGATGCCGGTGGACCTCGCCGAAGGCGCGTGGCCGGCCTCGGACGGCGACATCGTGATCCCGCGGTCGACGGCGCAGCGCCTCGGCGTAGGCGTCGGCGACACGGTGAGCGCCGCATACACCGGCGAGGGCGATGCGCTCGACCTGACCGTCAGCGGCCTGAGCCTCGACCCGGGCGGCGCCTACGCCTACTACGGCGGCGCCTCCGTGGTCAGCGAGGACACGCTGGTCAGGCTGCTCGGCCTGCCCGCCGACACCGGATTCGACGACGTCAACTGCCAGGCGCTGTACCTCGACATCGCCGCGCCGGCCGGCAAAACCGACGAGCAGGTCATCGACGAGGTCAACGCCCTGCTGCCCGCGCACTTCGAGGCGATGAACCGCGCCGCCACCGAGGACAGGCAGCTCGAACGGCTGGGTGGCGGCCAGACCAACATGATGACCACGTTCATGCTCGTGTTCGGCGTGCTCGCCATGTTCGTCGCCGCGCTCGTGATCGCCAATACCTTCCAGGTGCTCGTCGCGCAGCGCCGCCGCACGCTCGCCCTGCTGCGCACCATCGGCGCGAAGAAGGGCCAGCTGTACCGCTCCGTCATCCTCGAGGCGCTGCTGCTCGGGCTGTTCTCCTCGCTGGTCGCGGTCGGCGCGTCCATCGGCATCATGCAGATCCTGGGCGTGGCCGGCGTCGAGCTCTCCGGCATCCAGTTCCGGACCATCGTCACGCCGCAGGTGGTGCTCGTGCCGGTCGCGTTCGGCGCCGTCGTCACGATGCTGGCCTCGCTGGGCTCGGCGCGCGCCGCCACCGCGGTGACCCCGCTCGAGGCGCTGCAGCCGTTGGAGATCAGCGAGGCGAGGAAGTCCGGCACGGCCCGGCTGGTGGTCAGCCTGCTGCTGATCGTCGCCGGCGCGCTGGTCACCGCGTTCACCGTGGCCGACACCTGGCGGTACGTGCACAACCAGAGCTCGGTGACCGAGCAGTCGGCGTCGCTGGTGCTGCTGGCCGCGATGGGCGGCGTCATGGTGTTCTTCCTCGGCCTGCTGCTGTGCGCGAACCGCTGGGTCCCGCTGCTGCTGCGAGGCGTCGGCGCGCTGGTCGCCCACATCGGGCCGGCCTCGACGATCGCCACGGCGAACATCCAGAAGAACCCGCGGCGCGTCGCCGCCACCAGCACCGCGCTGCTCATCGGCGTCGCCCTGGTCGCCACGCTGGGCACCGGCGCGGCCAGCGCCCGGCAGACGCTCGCCGACGAGCTCGACTCGCGCTACAGCGTCGACATCCAGATCTCCGGCGAGAGCGTGGACGGCGGCGTGCTGGACAAGGTGCGTGGCATCGCCGGCATCGAGGACGCCGAGCTGGTCGCCTCGAACAACGCGGTGCGCCACGTCGACGAGGGCTACGGCAACATCCAGGTCTATGCACTGACCGCCGAGCAGGGCCGCCGCGTCATGAACGGCGACGCGATCGACGGGCTGTCCGCGGACCGGCTGCTGGTGCCGGACTCGCTCGCGGGCGACGGCGACGGCTATTGGCTGCAGGACGGCGAGAGGCTCGACCTCGAGTTCAAGACGACCTACGACGACCAGGGGAACGTCACGGGCGGCACGCCGCTCGACCTGACCGTGCAGGCCGCGGCGTTCCGCGGCGTGAGCACCGCCTACGGCCTGTACGGCCTGGTGCCCCCGGAGACGCTGGAGCACGCCGGCATCACGGCGGACTCCTATGAGGTGTGGGCCAAGACCGACGGCACCGTCACGCCCGCCGACGTGATCGACGACATCCAGACCGCGCTCGGCTCGTATTCGGGCATCTCGGTCGGCGGCTCGATCGCCGAGCGCGTCTCGTGGGACGGAATGGTCAACATGCTGTTGATGGTGCTGGTGGCGCTGCTCGCCGTGGCCGTGGTCATCGCGCTGATCGGCGTGGCGAACACGCTGTCGCTGTCGGTGATCGAACGCACCCGCGAATCCGCCACGCTGCGCGCCATCGGCATGACGCGCGGGCAGCTGCGCCGGTCGCTGGCCATCGAGGCGCTGCTCATCTCGATCGTCAGCGGCGTGGTCGGCGTGATCGCCGGCACGGCGTTCGGCTGGATCGGGTCCTACATCGTGTTCTCGGGCAGCTTCGGAACGGTGGCGTTCCCGATCGACTGGGCGACCATCGGCGCGATCATGGCCATCGCGATCGTCTCGGCCCTGCTGGCGAGCGTGTTCCCGGCGCGCCGGGCGGTGAGGACGCCTCCGGTGGAGGCCCTGGCCGAGGCCTGACGGACGGGCCGGTTCACGGGATCGCCCGGATCGATCCCGTGAACCGGCCCTCATGTGCGCTTGTGTGCGGATGACGACAACAGCCGCGGAATTCCAACGATACGGAATTCCGCGGCTGTTCGTTTGCTGTGCGGTTCGGTTCACAGGATCGTCGCGCTCGATCCTGTGAACCGGCGATTGGCGGTCGGCGACCGCCGGGCTTCCCGACGGCCCCGGCCGGAAGGCCGTCAGACCAGATGGTTGTCGTAGGCGAACACCACGGCCTGCACGCGGTCGCGGGCGTTGATCTTCGCCAGGATGTGCGCCACATGCGTCTTGACCGTCGGCAGGCTGATGAACAGCTTGTCCGCGATCTCCTGGTTGCTCAGGCCGTGGGCGATCTCGATCAGCACCTCGCGCTCGCGGTCGGTCAGGTCGTCCAGCTCCGGATCGGTGTACGGCGCCGGCGCGGGGGCGGGGACCGCGGCGGGACGGGGCTTGGTGTAGCCGTCCTCCATCATCTTCTCGATGAGCCGCTTGGTCGCGGACGGGGCGATGATCGCGTTGCCCTGGTACACGGTGCGGATCGAGCTGAGCAGCGTCTCCGGCTCGGTGTCCTTGAGCAGGAACCCCGAGGCGCCGGCGTTGATCGCGGCCATCACGTACTCGTCCAGGTCGAAGGTGGTCAGGATGATCACGCGGGTGGTGTGCGCGTCGTCCGGGGCGCCGTGCACCGCTCCGGACGATTCCGGCGCGGTGATGCGCCGCGTCGCCTCGATGCCGTCCATGCCGGGCATACGCACGTCCATCAGCACCACGTCGGGGTGCAGGCTCTCCGCGAGGCGTACGGCATCCGCCCCGTCCCGGGCCTGGCCGACGACCTGCATGTCCTGCTGCGAGCCGATGACCATGGCGAACCCCGCCCGGACCAGCTCCTGATCGTCCGCGATGATGACGCGGATTCGTTGCGTTGCACTCATGGGCACCACTTTAGCCATACGCCGGCGCGAGGTGCGGCAGACATCCGCCGGACATTTGCGAATCTTGTAAGGACTGCGACGGCAACGGCGACGCGGCATGGGGCCGTTTGCCTGACCGGCTAGGGGCCTGCCCGGACACACTGTGCATATGGGGTACGGGCACGAATCGTGCTGTTAGGGCAGTGAGTCTGCTTAGACACAATGTGTATGTATGTGGGGGCGGATTGAAAACCGTGTTGCCGGGACAATGGGAATGATCAGACACAATGTGTATGTGGGGGCGGTTGAAGACCGCGTTACCGGGGCGATGGGTATGTTCGGACACAATGTGTATGCGGGGAGGTGATTAACGAGCTCGCTGTCGGGTCAGCGGGCGCGCTCGGACACGGCCCGGAACTGCTCGTCCAGCGAGGCGGCGGGGGCCAGACGCATCCCCTCGCCCTCGTGCCGGTCGTCGCTGAAGCCCGTCTCGCGCAGCACCCGCAGCAGCTGCCGCATATGCGCCAGCGCCTCGCGCCCCTGACGGCCGATCGCCTCGAACGAGGCGACGATGTCGTGCGGGGACGGCGTCTCGCCTCGAGCCTCGCAGTCGTCCATCATCCCCAGGCCCTTCGCCGCCTGGTCGATCACGCTGGTGAGCGTCGTGGTCACCTCGGTCTGGATGCTGGCGCTGATCCGGTCGCGCTCCATGTTCGCCGCGAGCACGCGCTGCTTCTCCTGCTCGGCCTTGAGCGCCTCCTCGCGTGCCTGCAGGATCAGCGCGTTCGCCCCGCGGGCCCGGCTCCACCGGCCGTAGCCGATGGCCGCGCAGCACATCAGGAAGACCATCGTCGCGATGATGGCGGTCACGATCACGTTCGCCACATACGGCAGGTCGAACGACGCCGGGGCGTCCAGCGCCGCCGCGTACAGCGTGACGTACCCGTTCGTGCTCGCCACGAGCTTGGCGCCGAACAGCATGGAGCACACGGCGCAGGCCGCGCCGAGCCAGATCCACGCGCGGGGCCGCCCGTACGCCGAGGCCGAGTACAGGATGTACAGCACGATCATGTTGGCGAACGGGACCCCGGGCAGGAACACGAGCTCGAGGGCGCAGAACACGGCCAGGAACGCGGCGCATCCCTCCGGGAACCGCCGGCGGAGCGCGACGGGCGAGAGCACCAGGACGTCGGTGAGCACCTCCAGCGCCCGGCTGCCGGCGGACGAGTCGCTGATGAAGTCCGCGGAGGCGAACAGATCGGTGTTCGACAGCAGGATGAGCAGCACGGCCGTGACCACGTCCATCAGCATGTAATGCCGTTCGGTCCACTGCGAGAGCCGTTCGATCCAGTTGAACCGCTCGCCGCCGGCCGAGTCGGCCTGGTCGATCGGCCTGGAGCGCAGCGCGCCGGCCAGCTCCCTCAGCGACGGCGGGGAGATATGGTCCGGCAGCTGGAATTGCGGTAGAGCGAACAGCGGTCCCGCATGCCCGCGCGATCCGTTGCGCCGCCGCTCGCCGTCGGGAGCCGTTCCGGGGCCTGCCGCCGGTGCGGCGAGGGAGGCGCCGCTCGTGAACCCGGGGGAGCCGGGCGTCGTGGCGGATGCCGGCGCCGCGGCGGACGACGCTGCAGGTACCCTGGCGGGGCGGTCCGCCGGCGAACGGCCGGATACCGGCGTCGACGCGTTCGGCAATGGTGCGTTCGACACCGACGTGTTCGGCACCGGCGAGGCCGCTGTCACCGAATACGATGCCGCGGCCGCCGGTACCTTGGACGTTGCGCCGCCGGTGCCTCGCCATGCCGCGGCCGTGTCCGCCGCCGGCGCACCGGCCATGCCCGCCGTCGTTCCGTGAGGTGCGGCAGGCGCCGCATCTGCCGCCGCGCCTTCCGCCGCCGTTGCGCGGCGCGCGGCGGGCGCCGGGGCCGCCACCGTGCCTTGCGCCGCGTGCGTGGTCGCGGCGCGCCTGCCGTCGCCGGCCGCCGTCTCGGCGTGGTACGGCACATACGCCTGCACCGCGTAGCCGCCGCCGATCGCCGGCCCCGCGGACACCGACCCGCCGACCGCCTCGATGCGTTCCCTCATGCCCAGCAGGCCGTAGCCGGGCTTGTGGCCGTCCATGCCCGACGAGGCGCCGCGGCCGTTGTCGCGTATGCCGATCGCGACGCCGTCCGCGCCCCACTGCTCGTCGATGTCGACGACGACCCGGGGCCCGGCGTACTTGCGCACGTTCGTCAGCGCCTCCTGCACCACGCGGTACAGCGCCACGCTGGCCTCGCCGCCCAGACGGTCGGGCAGCGGCGTGCCGGTGACGTGCCTCCGGAACGTGCAGTCGGGCGAGGCCTGGCGGGCCTGCGCGACCAGCGCCTCGATGTCCGCGTAGTCCGCGTGCGCCGACCCGCCGAACACCCCCAGCAGGCGCTTCATGTCGTGCAGGGCGCGCTCCGACTCGTGGCGGATCGTCTCCATCGTGCTGCGCGCGACGGCCGGATTGTTGGCGCCGGCGTAGCGCCCGCCGTCGGACTGGATGATGATGATGGACAGTGTGTGCGCCACCACGTCGTGCATGTCTCGGGCGATGCGCGCCCGCTCGGCCAGCGCGGCGATGCGCCGCTCCTCGTCCTGCCGGGCGGCGATGGCCTCGTTGCGCTCGCGCATCATGCGGACCGTGGCCTGCCGGGCGCGCTGCCAGTACGCGAGCACGATGGTCGCGGCCAGGGTGACCGCCACCATCAGCGTCATCTCGGCGGTGTTGGTCATCAGAATCGAGGCGCAGTCGCCCGTCATCCCGCTGTCATACACCGTGGCGCATGTGCCGTAGTACATCTCGCGGTAGCCGGTCCAGGCCCGGCCGAACGCCGGGCCCACGTCCACGGCCCAGGTGATCGCCATCGAGGCGAACAGGCCGAACGCGGCGATGAGCACGATGAACGGCTTGGTGTTGCGCGGATCGCCGTACACGATCACCGAATACACCATGAGCAGCGAGAACGCGTCGCTGAACAGCATCGCGGGGCCGACGACCAGATGCAGGGCCACCAGGGCCGCGAAGGCCAGCGCCGCGGCCTGCGGGCGCCACCGCCGGAACGCGAGCGGCACCAGCAGCAGGGCCGACCAGGCGACCTGCCAGCTGCTGTCGTAGGAGAACAGGACGCCGGGGGTGTCGCCGGTGTAGCTGGCGATGCCGACGACGAAGAACGCGATCAGCAGCGTGCCGGCGACGTCGACGAGCAGCACGTTGCGGCCGAGCCATGCCGAGAAGCGTCCGAACCTGTTCATGAGGCAAGGCTAGCGCCTGCCGTGCCTCGCCCGCCATCCTGCCCGGGGATGACATCGTGTGCCGCGGCCCGGCAGGCGGGCCGCGCGGCATGTCGTGGTACGGTACGCGATCCGGCGCGACGCTCCGGCCCCCGGACATGTCCCCGCGTCCCGCTGTGATGGAGTGACGAACTGCGACGACGGAAGGAAGTGCGCGATGACGCTGCTGACGCAATACTACGTGCCGGGCCTGCACATCGAGGACCGGTCGGTCCGTGTGCCGCTCGACTGGGCCGGGAACACCCCGGGGGAGGGGTTCTCCGGCGAGTCGATCAGCCTGTTCTACCGCGTCGTCACCGCGCCGGAGCACGTGCACGACGACCTGCCGCTGCTGGTGTTCCTCCAGGGCGGCCCCGGAGGCTCCGGCCCCCGCCCGCTCGGCCCGTCCAGCGACGGCTGGATCGAGGAGGCGGTGCGGCACTTCCGCGTCGTGCTGCCCGACCAGCGCGGCACCGGGCGCTCGAACCGCATCGACACGCATACGATGGCGCGCATGGCCGACGCCGGGGCCCGGGCGCAGGCCGACTACCTCAAGCGCTTCCTCGCCGACTCGATCGTCCGCGACTTCGAACACCTGCGCCGCACCGAGTTCGGCGGCGCGCGCTGGGTCACGCTCGGGCAGAGCTACGGCGGGTTCCTGACCCTGACCTACCTGTCGCTGTTCCCGCAGGGCGTGACCGCCAGCTTCACCACCGGCGGCATCCCGCACGTCCCCGCCGACGCGACCGAGGTGTACGAGCACACCTTCCCGCGCATGGCCATGAAGACCCGGCAGTACTACGAGCGATACCCGCTCGACGTCGAGCGGGTGGCCGCCGTGGCCGACCGGCTCGCCGCCGCACCCGAGACGCTGCCCAACGGCGACCCGCTGACCGTCGAGCGCCTCCAGTGCCTCGGCTCCGACTTCGGTATGAAGCCCAGCTTCGAACGGATGCACTGGCTGATGGACGCCGCGTTCCTGGACGGCGACGGCTCGGCCGACGCCGGCTCGCCCTTAAGCGACGAGTTCCTGTCGTCGGTGATGACGGCCACCGCGTCGCGCCCGCTGTACTGGCCGCTGCAGGAGTTCATCTACGCGAACGGCGAGCTGGACGAGCCGATCCGCTGGGCCGCGCAGCGCGTGCGCGACCGCCACCCCGAATTCGGCGGCGACCGCCGGCCGCTGCTGTTCACCGGCGAGGCGATGTTCCCGTGGATGTACGAGCAGCAGTCCGCGCTGCGTCCGTTCAGGGCGGCCATGGACGTGCTGATGGAGGACACGCGCTTCGGCCGCATCTACGACGAGCGGCGGCTGGCCGCCAACGAGGTGCCGCTGCAGGCCGCCGTCTACTACGACGACATGTACGTGGACTCGGGGCTGCAGCTGGACACGCTCAGCCGCGTGGGGCGCTCGCGCTACTGGGTCACCAACGAGTTCGAGCACGACGGGCTGCACGGCTCGCTGGTGTTCCGGCACCTGTACGAGGAGGCGCTGAACCGCGGCGACCTCGAGGAACTGTTCTGACGGCCGGTCTAGAATCGGGCGCACGGAAACCGGGCGGTAACGGATAAGGAGGCGACATGCCATTGCAGGATGTGACGGTGGGATTCATCGGCTTCGGCAACATGGGCCGGGGCGTGGCGCGCGGACTGGTGAACGGGGGCGTGATCGGCGCGGGCAACGTCATCGCGTTCGACATCGACCGCGACCGGCTCATGCACGACACGACGAGGCTGGGCGCGCGCGCGGCCGCGGACGCCGCCGAGGTCGTCGCGGAAAGCGACGTCGTGGTCGTCGCGGTCAAGCCGAACCTCGTGGCCGAGGTGCTTCGCCCGCTCGCCGACGCGCTGGACCGCGTCATCGTCGTGTCCATCGCCTGGGGCATGTGGAACGAGCAGCTGGAGGCTGTGATCCCCGGCACCCGTCACATCTCGGTCATCCCGAACCTGCCGATCGGCGTCGGGCACGGTGTGCTGGTCATGGAGGACGCCCACACGCTCGAATACGAGGACGTGGCCGTGGTCCGAGGGCTGTTCGAGCCGATCGCCATGCTGGAGAGCGTGGACACGGCGCATATGTCGGCGGCGGGCATCGTGACCAGCTGCGCGCCGGCCTTCACCGCGATGTACGTGGAGGCGCTCGCCGACGCGGGCGTGAGGTACGGGCTGAAGCGTGACGCGGCGTACCGGCTCGCCGCCAAGATGGTGGAGGGCACCGGCTCGCAGATCATCGAGGAGGGCGTGACGCCGGCCGCGCTCAAGGACGCCGTGTGCTCACCGGGCGGCGCCACGATCAAGGGTGTCGTCGCGCTGGAGCACTCCGGCTTCCGCGCCGCCGCCATCAGCGCGATCGAGGCCGTGCAGGGCTGAAGGTAGGCTGGGAACTATGTCTCTTACTATCGGAATTGTCGGCTTGCCGAATGTGGGCAAGTCCACGCTGTTCAACGCACTGACCCGCAACAACGTCCTGGCGGAGAACTATCCGTTCGCCACGATCGAGCCGAACACCGGCATCGTGCCGCTGCCGGACGACCGCCTGCCGGTGCTCGCCAAGCTTGTGCACACCGAGAAGATCGTGCCGGCGACCGTCACGTTCGTGGACATCGCGGGCATCGTCAAGGGCGCGTCCGAGGGCGAGGGCCTCGGCAACCAGTTCCTGGCGAACATCCGCGAGGCCGACGCGATCTGCGAGGTCGTGCGCGCGTTCGAGGACGACGACATCGTGCACGTCAACGGCCGCGTGGACCCGGCCGACGACATCGACACCATCAACACCGAGCTGATCCTCGCCGACCTGCAGACCATCGAGAACGCGCTGCCCAAGCTGGAGAAGGACCTGCGCGGCAAGAAGGTCACGCCCGAATACGTGGCTGCGGTCAAGCGGGCCAAGGAGATCCTCGAGGCCGGCGAGACCATCGACCACGCCGCCGCGGACGGCAGGATCGACAAGGACGACATCCGCGACCTGCACCTGATGACCGCCAAGCCGTTCATCTACGTGTTCAACGTGGACGACGCCGAACTGGGCAACGAGGGGTTCAAGGCGAAGCTCGCCGAATCGGTCGCGCCGGCCAAGTCCATCTTCCTCAACGCGCAGTTCGAGGCCGAGCTCACCGAGCTCGACGAGGCGGACGCCCGCGAGATGCTCGAGGACGCCGGCCTCAAGGAATCCGGCCTCGACCAGCTGGCCCGCGTCGGCTTCGACATCCTGGGGCTGCAGACCTTCCTGACCGCCGGCGAGAAGGAGGTGCGCGCCTGGCAGATCCACAAGGGCTGGACCGCCCCGCAGGCCGCCGGCGTCATCCACACCGACTTCGAGAAGGGCTTCATCAAGGCCGAGGTCATCTCCTACGACGACTTCGTCGCGGCCGACGGCTCCTACGCCAAGGTCAAGGAGGAGGGCAAGATGCGCCTCGAAGGCAAGGACTACGTGATGCGCGACGGCGACATCGTCGAGTTCAAGTTCAATATAAGCCACTAGGCTTGCTGAAGATGGTGAAAACGGCGTGATTCCAACGTTTTCGGGCTTCCGGAAGCGTGGGAAACGCCGTTTTTTCGTGTTTTTTGAACTCGCAGGAAATGGCGGTTTCTGCCACGTATCGGGCCGTTTGTGACACCGATAGTGTGCGGATAGTGTGCCCTTTGGGAGACCCCGGAGGGCAATGATCACAACGGCTCCGGGACCATGCGCGGACACGCTTAGGGTGCTCTCCCAAACACGGAAAGGGAGACGAACATGGCAACGCGCAAACGCCGCACCAAGGGGGCCGGCAGCATCATCCACGGCAAGGACGGCACATGGAGGTTCCGCAAGGACCTCGGTGCCGACCCGTCGACGGGCAAACGACGCTACATCGAGGCCAAGGGGCGCACCAAGGCCGAAGCCCGCGAACGGTTCGACGCCAAGCTCGCCGAACTCGAACGCACCGGGCTCATGCCAGGCTCAAAATCCCCGTACCTCATCGACTACACGGAACGCTGGCTGAAGGACTACCAGACGCGCGTCAAGCCCACCACCTACCGGACGCGCGCGGGACGGTTGAAGGCCGTCAACGAGGTCATCGGCCACGTGCGTCTCACCGACCTGACCCCCGAGCACATCCGCCGCTGCATGCGCGTACTGGGGGAGCGTCTCGCCCCGTCGACGTTGAAGGATCATTTCGTCAGCCTGAAGATGGTGCTGGACGACGCCGAACTCGAGGAGCTCATCCCCGTTGACCCGTGCAGGAAGGTGCGGCCGCCGCGCGTCGAACAGCGGGAGGTGCGGATCCTCGCGCCTGACCAGCCGAGGAGGCTGATAGCGGCGGTCGATGGCATGCCAGAGACCCGCCGCGGGCCGGTCGACATGGACGACAACGCGGAGACGTGGGGTCTGCTGTTCGAACTGGCGTTCGCCGCCGGCATGAGGGAGGGCGAACGGTACGCGCTCATGCCCTACGAACTGGAGCGGCGCGACGGCGTGCCCGGCATCTTCGTGCAACGGCAGATCCAGCAGTACGGCAGGCCGGGGGAGGCGGTGATACCCAAGTGGCTCGACGCCGAGCATCTGTACGGGATCCTGTGGCTGACCACGCCGAAGACGCGCGCGGCCATCCGGTTCGTGCCCATCTCCGAAGGCCTGTGGGAGCGTTTGTGGGCGCGCATCCGGCGTCTGCATATCGGGCCGCGCGAGCTCGTGTTCACGAACCAGCTGGGGCATCCGATCCGCTCTTCCACGGAGCGCTACCATTGGCTGAAGGCGTTGGAGGCGGCGGGACTGCCCAGGGTGAAGGTGCATTCCGCCCGGCATTGGATGGCCAGCATGGCGGCCATGGCGGGCATGCCGGACGACGCGCGCGTCAGCATCATGGGGCATGTGAGTCTGCAGATGACCGCACGCTACACGCACAGGGATACGGCCTCGTTGGGGCGTCTGATGGCCGCGGCGATACCCGACCTGCATGACGATAACGTCGAAATCGTGGAAGTTGGATAACGTGACCGTTTCTGACACGTATCGGGCCGTTCTTGACATTTTCACAGGTTGTTTGTGTAGGATGTTTACAGTCAAGCAGGTACCGAAGCAATCGGAGGAGTCGTGAACGATGAAGAACATGACGAGGATCATGACGATACCGGGGCTGAGCGGGACTCGGAAACTGGAACAACGTCGGGAAGAATCGATGCGGCTCGCACGGATGAATCTGGATCGTCAGACAAGGGGCAGGATCGCGGTCTCGATGCTCGGAAAAATGCAGACATCGAAAATCGGAACCATCCGGAAATAACAAATCGCGATATAACCGCTCAGGTGATTGCCACCCTTATGCAAATGGGGGTGAGTGAATCGTATTCCGGCATGCTGCCAAAGCCTGACGACTTCAATAAATACCCGTCCGAAGTGCAGGAGCGCATGTGTCGATGGAACGACGCGTTCACCACGGACGAGTCGGACCGTCAAGATCGTCTGGTCGACGCCGAAATCGCTCAGGCGCGCAAGGGCATGTGGGTCAGTGGCGCGCTTTTTATGATTGCGATGTTGTTCACGCTGGTGGCTTTCCTCGTCACCGAATCGCAATGGTCGTTCGGATTCCTTGCCGTGCCGGTGGTGTCCATGATTGTAAACCTGTTCGAACCCATAGCGTCACGCAGCAGCAGGGACAAGAAGACATCAACGAAACCGGATGAGGAAAATCACAATCGGGAACAGTCGTGACGGCAAACAAAGTCTTGGCCCCGCAGCCCTTAGAGGTTGCGGGGCCAATTCGTTTATGCGCGTACCATGTCGTGCAGCAGCATCCGGTAATCCTCGACGACCTGCAATGTCACGTCCAATTCGCACGCTATCCGGTACGCGTCGCCCTCACAGAGCGCTTCGGCGCTCGCGTATTCGACCGGGTCGATGAGCCGCAGTGCGGTTTCTCGTCGCGCCCGTTGTTCGGCCTTGGCCCCGTACGGGGTGCCGCAGCCGGGGTCATGGTATCGTGCGTGCACGAGCTCGTGGCAGAGCGTGCACCGGCGCTGGAAGTCCGGCATCGACTCGTCCAGCACAATCAATCGTGCCGGTTCGTAGTAGAAGCCGCACACCCCGTTGGGCAGACGCCGCTCCTCGACACGGACGTCGAGAAGCGACGCCTCTCGCAGGAAAATCTCCAATCACACCTCCTTTGAGTCGTTTTCGCCGGATGACTGCTCGCGTTTCTCGGCGATGCGGCGGCTGATGCGGTACTCCTCGGCCTCGGGCTCGATGCGGTACTCGACCACTGCCACGTTCTTCTCATTGAGCTTGTCGAGCACCTCCTGCGGCGTGCAGTAGTAGAACTCCTTGCGCGCGTTCACCTTGTTCACGCGCCTGTCCTCGAACTCGTGGTGCAGCATCGTCTCCAACGTCACCGCGTCCTTCGAGAAGAACAACGCATGCACGTCGAACTTGAACGGGACCGAGGCGTCCGACAGCTCGCGGATACGGTCCATAGGATCCAAGCGCCTGGTCATGCCGATCTTGACCATGCGCTCGCCGAACGCGCCGACGTCGCTGATGACGTACACGTAGCCGGCACGGATGTTCGCGGCCCGATAGTCCACGTCGTTGATGGACTTATCCAATTCGGCGAGGTGCGCCTCGAGCTTGGCCACCTCCTCCTGGTTGCCCTGTTCGCGCATCTTCTCGAGCACGTTCTTGTAGTGCTCCTGCTCCTTACGCAGACGTGCCATCTCGGCATCGAGTTCCTTCTGCGCCTTCGCCTGCTCGCGCAGCTCGGCCTTGCGCTCGCGTTCGGCCTCCTTCTCCGCCTGCACCGCCTGCATGTATTTGGCGGTGAGGCGCAGTTCCTCCACCCGTAGCTGCCGGTATTGCCAGGTGATTCGCAGGTCGATGAACTTCCCGAACCGCATGATCCGGTCGCTGCACCGGTCGAGTCTCTTGATTGATGTCTCGAGGTTGCCGGCCTTGACGTTCTTCACGCAGTTCTCGGCCTCGGCGTTGTACAGGCTGAGGGCCATGCGCGACATGTCGTTCAGGAACGTGCGTCCTTTGGCCGCGGAGTTGTTGAAGGTGAAGCCTGTCGTCGTCTGGACCGCTGTCTTGTTCTTCACCATCGCCTTCTGCTGTGCCTTGTTGGTCTCCAGCAATGTCTTGAGCTGTACGGAATTCTCGGCCGGGTTCTCATAATCGTAGAACCCGTCCTCCTGCAGGTCGGCGTAGTCGCGCAGATTGAGGACGGTCTTATCGAGTTCCCGGATCTCCGAGTGCTTTGTGTCGATGTCGCTTGACAGGGATGCGATCTGCCCGTTGAGCTCCGTGATCCTGTCGTCGAGTTGATGAATCATGTCTTCGCGCTGTTTGGCGTCCATACCGCCGAGCTGATTGATCAGCGACGACATGTTGGAGTTGTCCTCCGTAAGTCGTGAGACCTCGTCGCGAAGACGAAGAATCTCCTGCTTCCTGCCGAAGAACGGTACCTGCTGCGAATGATCGGCCATCTTGCGTCCCTTTCCTGCGGATTAATCCCTTGGCGTTTCCGCTTCAAGTTCCTTGTTGTCGTCATTGTTGGCTGCCAGGTCGTAGAGATCCGGATGCGCGGCAATCTGATCAGCGATTTCTTCGTCGCCTGAAACATATGGTCCTAGTTCCGACACAAGTCTACGGTTTGCTCGTTCGACAATATCGCCTAAGTTGACACCTATGTATTCGCACACTTCTTGAGCAACATCAATTGCTATGGGTGGTTTTGCATTAAGCCACCGAGAGAGGTTTGCCTTTTGCCGCCCGATGGCCGTTGCTACATCGGCTTGATTCAAACCTCTCGTGACAATTGCACCTTTGAGCTCGGCGCACACGTAGCGGCTGAATAGTTGTGCGCGTTCTTCAAGTTCGTTGTCCATGTAGACATCATACATGCGAGATTAATTAACTGCAATGTCGATTTAGGCATGTTTTTAGCTTGACAAATGATTATTCAATCAATATGGTTGTCTGTATGAACAATCAAGACGTTGATGTTTGGCTCGGCAAAAAAGTCGACCAAATTATTGAAGATGGTGGATTCAAAGTCAAGGCAATAGCCGAAAAAACCGGAATCCCTATCAGCACTCTTGCTTCGAAACGTAAAGCCTATAGCCATTTCACGTTCTCGGAGATCTACAAGATTGCGCGGGCCACCAATACACCGCCGTCCGAATTCATCCCGCCTCAGTTCAAGGACGCGGCGCTCGCGGAAGGAGGGGAGTGATGAAACGCATGAGCCATGCCGACCGTCGGGAATGGATTCCGGGCGAGAATCTTGAACGTGTGGATTTCGGCGACGGGGTTACTGGGATGGACAAGAAGATTCCTTCCGAACACGGTCCTGTCGGCGATCTCAAACGTCTGATGTGGCATTGCGCCGCGGTCAAAGCCGATGGCGGTCCCGACATTCGTGTGCTGACGGCCGAATATCGAGTTGAAGGCGTGCTTCAACGCGGTTATTTCGACGTCGCTGTCGGGAATTCCACTTCCGGGCCGTACACGTTCGATGACGCATGGATTTATATCAACGGGGTAGCCGAGGGGTATCGGACGGCTTCGGGGAATCACCCTCGGGGCTTGTATGCGACCTTGCGGATGCTTCTCAATTCCATGTCGGGGTCATCGGCCCAGCGCCAGCGGAACTCGATGGGGCCGGGGCCGCTCACATACTCGATGGTCTCCGTTGGCTCAAAGTCGTCCGGGACCTTGGTGAGTACCCGGAAAACATACGATGCGCCGCTGACGTCGGATACCGATTCCACATGCACGCGTCTCGGCCCGGTGATTCGCACCCGCCGTATGGAGCCGGTTACCCATTCGGCATCGGAGAACGGTGGCTTGTCGTATTCGGCTCGTTGCATGTCGGTCTGTTCCCGGAGGCTTTCGGCCTGCGTCTGCAGGGCGTTCACCTGTCTGGTGAGCAGGTCGATGTCGTTCCTGCGCTCCGCGTCAAGACGTTTGGCGCTCACGTGCTCGGTAATCCATCCGACGACGGTCACGACGAGCGTGACCAGGAACATCGCAAGCTCGATCCCATGCGAGGCGAACCAATTCATCATGAATCCGATTCTAAGTGTTGCCGGAAGTGAGTTATGAGTCTTCAGACCATCATCGACCTGTTCCAGACGTTGAGCATCGTGACATTGATCCTGTGGATTGCGTTGATTCGCAGTGAACTTAAAGACGTCGAATCCGGGATCCGTGACGGCATTCGAAACGCTTTCGAGTTTCATCCTTGGATTTATTCCGACCGGGATACAGGCCGGCTTTTTCTGGCAGGGAGTCTTTCCAGTACCCGTCTCTGCGGATCCACGACCCTTCAGACCACTGATGACGGAACAGCATATTGGCTAGATGAACTGCCCGTGCGTAAGGCTTCCATCTCCAACTTTCGAATTCAGCGGAAGGAGGCGAATCATGAAGATTCACGGTGATTCGCTTCGCACAGGCTATAGGCCTGCAAAGAATCTTGGATGGTTGACGCCATACGAGAAGAAGCCTGGATTTCTCACCAGTCTGTCGAACGCGCAGGGACACGTCTCCGTTCTCCCTGTCTATGTAGTCAGCATAGCCGGAATGCCGTGGATCGTGAATTCCCGCGCATCCGTCAATCGGGGAAAGCTCGACGATTCTCATGGCGAAATCGGAGGACGTCCTGATTGTTATCACGCCTTCGCCTTCCCCGTTTTTCGCGACTTTCATCGATATGTTTTCGGTCGGCAGCATCGATTCGCTTCTCAAGACCTGCCATATCAAAAACGCGAACGAGAAGATCGTGATTATGGCCAGGAGCCAATCGCCGATGTTCCATGTGGACAGGGATCCCATGATTCTTCTCCTAATCTGGTCGGTCCGCGTCTGGACCACGCGGGTCTTGTAGCCATCCAGTTTAGGAGGGGGCCGGGCGGTTCTCTTAACGCCGCCCGGCGTATTTCATCGTCGGATATGGAAGGAGGCGGGTGCCATGGCGGTTCCAGGTGTGGCGCACGCGACTGACACGAGCCGTGTCCCGTTGGGCGAGCGGCTCGCTTGGAGTCCGGAGCAGGCGGCGCAGGTGTATTCGCTCGACGTACGCGGCGTGCGTCACGCGATCAGTACCGGCGATCTGGACAGTTTCCGTGCTCCGACCCGTGACGGCAAGCCCGGTCGCCGTCGGGTCAGTCGCGAGGCGATGGACCGGTGGATCCGAAGCATGGAGGAATGATGACCGTGCCCGCATCACCGGGCTGACGGGCATGTAGGGGTTTCCGGCCGTCGGACTCGTCACCGGCGGCCGGGTTCAAGGGGGGACGCGGCGCCCGCGCCTAGGAAACGATGGCGCCGCGTCCGACACCACAAGCAACGAAAGGAGTCATGGTGTCACGATCAACAGTAAACGAACCGGGCGGACGCCCGGACGGGAATCCCTGGGGGACGGCGAGCGCGTTCTACCGGGACATCACGGATCTCGAGGATGTCGTGCCGGGGGATGTGGTCTATCTGTCGAATGTGGGCGGCGAGTTGATGGTCGCCTATCGGGTCGGTCAGGTGGTGCGTTGCGACGGGCTGACCCACCTGTACGTGGCTGGGTTGGCGTCCCGCAGGTACACGTTGGGCGGCGCGAGCATGATGCGGTTCGACGGCGCCCGCAGGCCCCTCCATGACGTGGAGGCGGAGCGATGAGCGGGCGGATGCGTGACCGGATCGGGTTCGCCGGCCTGGTCGCCGGCGTCGTGAGCGTCCCGGTGGACATGTGGGCCGTCTGCTGGCTGCTGGACGGCCTGTCCAGGGGAGTGGTCGGCACCGTGGAGGCGGCCGTGCTCGTGACGGGCGTCGTGGTGGGCGTGGTCGGCTTCCACCTGTGGGATCGGACGGTGGACGCATGAGCGACGGGTATCGGGAGGAGGGCGAGAGCCTGTTCGAGTGGCCGTTGACGCGTGAGGCCGTGGGGATGACGCCGGGCGACCTGCTCGATGAACTGTACGAGGCGATCACGGAGTTGAACAGGAACCGGCAGTGGCCGTTGACGATCCTGCCGCCCCGGTTGGGGCAGGTCGTCATCGACAGGAGTGCCAGGAGCATATCGGCCGTGTGCCTGTGGAAACGCAAGCCGGTCAAGGAGGAGGAGTGATGGCCGGAGAGACCGTGCTGACGATCGTCGGCAATCTGACCGCGGACCCGGAGCTGCGCGCCACGTCCGGCGGGGTGAGCGTGGCGGGGTTCACGATAGCCGCGACCCCGCGCGTCTACGACCGCCGGTCCCAGCAGTGGGAGGACGGGCAGGCGTTGTTCCTGCGCTGCAGCGCGTGGCGCGAGCTTGCCGAGCATTGCGCCGCGAGCCTGTCGAAGGGCATGCGCGTCATCGCGCGGGGCGCGCTGCGGCAGCGCTCCTACCAGGCGAACGACGGCACCCAGCGCACCGTCATCGAGATGACGGTCGACGAGATCGGCCCGTCATTGCGCTACGCGAAGGCCGCCGTGGTCAGGACCACCAACCCCGCGCCCCGCGCGAACGGGTTCGCGCCCATGCGGACGGAGCCCGCGGCGCCGGCACCCGTCGCCGGCGAGCCCGCCGGGGCCGGAGGCCGGGCGCCGGTGGCGGAGGACGACCCGTGGGGCGCTCCCGTGCAGTCGCCGTTCGACGACACGGATTCGGAATTCTAAGGAGGAGACATGACCCAGGACGATCAGCTGCGCGTGGAGATGGACGCCGGGACCGCGGACCACATCCTCAACCATCTCGAGGGGCGCACCCTGCAGGTGGCCATCGGGTTCGACGTGCGCCATGACGGGCTCGACCTGGAGACCGGCGAGGTCACGGACACCGTGGTGCGCGTCGACGTGGACCCGGACAGCCGGTATCCCGACCCGCAGGCGGTGGCGCTCGTCTGGTGGGCGTCGCAGCGCAGGATCTACTTCCCGGACGAGTTCGCCCGTCTGAAAGCCGATCTCGAGCATGACGCGGGCGACCGCATCCAGGAGATCGTGCGCGCGCACCCCGACGTGTTCGGGGACGTGGAGACGGTCATGCGCTTCGTGTTCGCCCGCCCCGCGCGCGTATTGCACGCGCCGCCCATGAGCGTGTGCCGGCGCTGCGGCACGCCCCTGTGGCCGACCGTGACCGGACGCCAGCCGCCCGAGGTGACCGCGCGCCTGCTGTCCGAGCGCCCGTCGCCGGCATGGTGCCGGCGCTGCGGGCAACGGTTCGCGTACGACAAGGCCGGCAACCTGAAAAGCGAGGACTCGACCAACGTGCGGATCATGGCCACGCGTCTCATGGACACGGACGACCAGCCGCCGCTGCCCGGCGTCTGACCCGATCGAGAAAGGGCAACGATGTATTTCTGTTTGAGCGACGGGTTCCACCGCGCCCCGCAGGTCGAATCCCTGTCGATGGCCGCGCGCGGCCTGTTCGCCACCCTCGCCTCGTGGGTCGGCGGCGAACTGTACGAGACGCCCGGCTACGACCGCACGTTCGACAAACGCCGCGTCCGCATGCTCGGCGGCACCCCGAAGCAATTGCGCGAGCTCGCGGACACGGGCCTGATCGCGGAGGTCTCGGACGGCGTGTGGCGCATCAACGAGTCGCGCCGCGTGGGCGGCTTCGATCCGGTCATCTTCAAAAACCCGGACAAGGTACGCGCCGGCCGCAAGGGCGGGCTCGCCTCCCACGGCGCCCGCTCCGAGCAGGATTGGGAGACCGCTTCGAGCGGAAACGAAGCAGACCGTGAAGCGGAACCCAAGCAAAACAAGGGTTCTGCTTCGAATCTGCTTCAAGCAGACAACCAAGCAGACGGCGAGCAAACGGCGGGCACAAGCCCAAGCAGGACGCAAGCGGACGATGAGTCTGCTTCCGGGTCTGCTTCGAACCTGCTCGGCGTCTGCCCGAACCCCCAAGTGGCCGGAACCATATCCTCCCCAAACCCCTCCCAGCCGCCCGGGCAAGCAGCCGCCGAGCGGACCGCGACCATGGACGAGCTCGAGGCCCGCATCCTCGCCGACCCGTTGGCCGCGATAGCCGGCGCCTACCCCAAGGGCCGCGTCGGACGCCGCGACCAGGCCGAGACCGCATGGGAGTCCATCGCCGGGAGCGTGGACCCCAGGCGCATGCTCGGCGCCGCGATCCGCTACACGCGGGCCTGCGACCAGGACCCCACGCTCCGCCGGCAGACGCCCAGCCTCGCCAAATGGCTCACCCAACGCCGCTGGGAGGAATGGCTCCCCGAACCCACACCCACGCCCGTCATCCGCCGCCATGAGCATTCGTGGAACTGCGAACACGTCCAACAGGCCATGAAAGGCCGGGAAACCCAGTACAGCCACGAACGCCAGGGCTACGCGCCCAGCGAATGGATGACCGCCTGCCAGGACTACGCCGACAAACTCAACCAAACCGAAACCACGAAGGAGACACGATGAACGACATCGAACACTGCCGCATCTGCGACGGCCTCTGCCTGACCAGCTGGCAGATCAAAACCCGCCTGTGCGCCGCATGCATCGAACACGACGAGAACTGGCAAAGCGACTACGACACGAAGGAGAACGCGTGATGAGCACGTACACCACCCGCGAGGTCCGCATGATCCCCGTGGACCTGATCGACCCGCATCCCGACAACCCCCGCAAGCACATCGGCGACCTGACCGACCTCGCGGCCAGCATCAAGACCAACGGGCTCCTGTCGCCGTTGAGCGTCGTCCACCACGGAACCCGGTACCGCGTCATCGCCGGACACCGGCGCCTCGCCGCCCTCAAACAGGCCGGACTCACACAAGCCCCGGCGTTCATCCTCGACCTGACGCCCTTGCAGCAGCTCGAGGCCATGATCACCGAGAACACCCAACGCGAACAGCTCACCGTCCTCGAGGAGGCCGACGCGATTCAGGGCATGCTCCAACTCGGCGCCACCATCCAACAGACCGCCGACCAGCTCGGCCGCAGCCAGACCTACATCCGCGAGCGCCGCAGGATCGCCCGGATCGGCGACAGGGTCAGGGAGTCGCGTGCGGATTTCGCGCAGCTGTCGTTCACGGAGCTGCAGGCGATCGCGGAGTTCGACGGTGACCTGGAGGCGCAGGAGGAGCTCGCGGGCGCGGCCGGTGGCAATGAGTTCGCGTGGAGGCTGGACCGGTGTCGGGACAGGCGGGAACGCCGCAAATGGGTGAGCGAGGCGCGTGACGCGGTCGGCGGGCTCGGGTTGGAGTCGTTGCCCGTGGACGTGGAGCGGTATTGGATGTCGCCGGACGGTTACGAGATAGCGCGTTCGTTCAGCGGCGTCGAGGATTCGTTCCGCGACCAGTGGCGCGACTACGCGCTGGACCATGACACGGACGGCCTGTTCGTACATGTGTTCGATGATGGCGTCGTCGTCGCCTACCGTGCCGCCGAATCCGATGCGCCCGACGAGGGGTATCGGGAGCGGACGCGGCGCGAGCAATTGGAGCGGCGCGCTCGCGAGAGGCCGTTCCGGGAACTGGACGAACGCAGCCGGAGACTGCGCGAACAGTGGATCGGACGGACCGTGTTCCAACTCAACCTCGACACGCTGACCGACCTGGTCGTCGACCTGACCGGCCTCCTGCTGATCGGCGCGCACCCCAGCCCAAGCCTGTGCCAGGGCCTGGGATGCGACCAACGCGACCTGTGCATCCAGTCCTACAACCGCATGAGATCCACCAATCCACTGCCCGACACCGACAAGGACCCGAAGGACAACGTCTGGCACCTCGACACCGACCGGAACCTCGACGAACTCGCCAACCGGACCACCGAATCCTTGCCCGAACTCGCCTGCCTGATGTGCGCCGCGATCGAGGCGCGCATCACCTGGACGGACTGGACCAAACCCACCCCGCTGATGCGCGACTACTACCACGCGCTCACCGCCGCCGGATACCCCACCAGCGACCAGGAACAACGGGCGCTCGCCGACAAGGAGGAAACCCGATGACCCGCATCGCACGAAAAGCAGCCGCGCTCGCCGCCACCGTCGCCGTGCTGACCCTCGCGGCGTGCGGAACGACCGCGGCCAAGGACTACGTGACCGGCGAGGACGTGTCGCTCGATGTCAAAGAGGTGACCATCACCCTGTCCGACACGCGACGCGTCTACTGCATCATCCTCGACCCCGGCAGCAGGCTTCAGGCGATGAGCTGCGACTGGGCTCACGCGGACGGGAGCGACGACCTATGAGCATCAACGCCATACGGAACACCACCACCCACACCAACACCGAAGACGAGGAGACACGATGACCCATACCATCACCATCCCACGTCCGGGCCGCCACAACCTGGACGTGCACCTCATCCCCGGCGAGCGCATCACCGTCACCGACCACCACACCAACGGCGCGGTGCTCGGCCTGGACCGCAGGGAGGCCCTGGCGCTCGCCGACGCGATCACCAGGCTGTTGGGCGTGCCGCCAGCCGGGGACGCGTGCGACCTGCTCGGCGGTCTCGCGCGCATGGCGTTCCACGAGGGCGGACGGGTGACCGTGACCATCACGCCCGCCGGATACCGGGCGACCGCCAGCGCGGCGAGGGACATGGAGGCAGGGGAATGAGACGCGTCTACTGCGACCTGTGCGGCGCCATCATCCACCACGAGCGCGAGGCCCTGCACCTGACCGGCAAGCTCACCGTACGCCACGGCGACACGCTCGCCGACTACACCACCATCACCGTCGACGTCTGCGAGCGCTGCGCGGACCTGCGTCACGGGTGCGTGCTGTTGACCTGCGCGCTCACACCGGGCGGCGTGGCCACCGTCACCGCGAAAAGGGAACAGGCATGAGCAA
This sequence comes from Bifidobacterium phasiani, assembly GCF_019331775.1. Lineage (GTDB taxonomy): Bacteria > Actinomycetota > Actinomycetes > Actinomycetales > Bifidobacteriaceae > Bifidobacterium > Bifidobacterium phasiani. Next base: position 236,420 of record NZ_JAHBBD010000001.1, on the reverse strand, counting down.
CCCGTCACGCAAGACATGCCTGCTGGTCGACCAGCGCGACGACACCAGCTGCGTGCGCTGCGGCCGATGGCTCCAAGGCATCCCCGCATCACGACACCACCGCAAACGGCGCTCGCAGGCGTCCCGGGTGGAGGTGCACGCGCCGTCGAACCTGATCCTGTTGTGCGGGACTGGCACGACCGGCTGCCACGGGTGGGTCCACGCCCACCCCGAACAGGCACGCGAACACGGTTGGCTGCTGCGCGGCACGGACGACCCCACTGCCGTGCCGATGCTCCACAGCCTGTACGGGTGGGTGCTCCTGGACGACCAGGGCCGTGTCCACATCATCGAAGAAACCGAACGAAAGGCACTGATATGACCACCGAAACCACCACCGACCTGCTGTTGTGGATCGATGTGGAGACCACCGGCCTCGACCCCACGGTCGGCGACCTGCTCGAGGTCGGCATGATCCTCACCACCATGCAGGGCGACCCGATCGACGCGACCGAACACGTCATCCGCCACGACCCCGACATCATCAAAACCGCCATAGACAACGACAACACCACCGCCATCGCCATGCACTTCCGTAACCAACTCCTCCAGGAAAGCCTCCTGCCCGACAGCCAGGCCGCCAGCCTCGCCGCGACCGCGAACGCGATCAACCGGAAACTCGACGAATGGCTCACCCAGGGCACACTCCACCCCGCCGGCACCAACGTCGACTTCGACCTGCAATGGCTCACCCTCAAACTCCCGTACTGCACCCGACTCCAGGACCTCAACCACAGAAAACTCGACCTCACCACCCTCAGACTCGCCGCCATCGCCCAAGGCCGCGACCCCTACCGCCACGGCCACGACACCATCCACCACGTCCACGACTGCCTGTCCCGGGACCTCAACGAATACCGCTACTGGCTCAGGGACCACGAATGAGCATCGACTGGACCACCGACCCCATGCTCGCCGACTTCGTACGCCGCTGCCGACAGGGTGAGCGCATGGTCGACGAGACGGACCTCGAGGCGGACAGGCGCGAGGCGCAGAAGGCGAGGAACCGGGAATGCTCCCGCCTGTCGCATGCGAAGCGTCGCGCACGGCTCAAAGCCAAGGAAAATGGGACAATAAGATAAGCGAAACCCGGCATCCTTCCGGACACCGGGCTCCTAGGGCAACGTGGAGCATCATAGCGGAGGGAGCCGGGAATGTCAGTCGACGCATGTCAAACCTGCGGAGCGAACATCGAAAACGGGTACACGCTGTGCCCCGCGTGCGAACTCGACTTCGCACTCCTGCTGCTGCAGTACGTGCCCTGGGTGCACGCGCTCGAGGCCAGTCTGGACGCGACCGTGCATCCGGGCGGCCACCAGCCTACGCGCATCATCACCCCGGTCGCCCCGACGCCGCTCCGCCTGGACGTGCTCGACCACATCGACCTGCTCGCCACCATCGCCCAGGGACTGTGGCGGCGTCTGCACGGCGTGAACATCCTGGACTGGAAACGAGACCTGTGTCCCGACATCATCGGATGCCTCACCGACGCCGCCATGCACCCCAACCTCGCCCGCATCCCCGACATCGGCATGTACGTCGCGCAATTCAACCGGCTCAAAACCAAGACCTTGGAGATCATCGACCCGCCCGACCACATGACGCCGATCGGCCAATGCCTCCAATGCGGGCTCACCATCACCGCGCCGGAGCACGCCGTCGTCGTCACCTGCCCGACCTGCGGGCGCGAGCAGACGGCGAGCGCGGTGCGCCTCGACCTGCTGGAGCGCAGCATCCGCAGCGGCAGGACGTTCACCGCGGGGGAGTGCGCGCGACTATTGCGCGGCGCCGGCTATTCGGTGTCGGGATCCACGATCCGCTCGTGGAAGCATCGCGGACTGCTGCAGCCGCAAGGCAAGGATGACAGGAACCAGCCTGTCTACAGGCTTCGCGACGTGGCCGGCCTGTTGCGCGACACGCCGACGGACTGACGTTTTTGAAGCTGCAACGCATACTTGTCACTGGATTAGAGGGCCTGCAAGGAACCCGGCCAAAGTACACGGTCGGATTCGGGCCCTCTACTCGTATCCGGGATGGTTGGCGGAGCAGCCGAACGCACCCGCTCGCTAAGCGGGAGACCCTCACAGGTTCGCAGGTGCGAATCCTGCACCATCCGCACATGGTCGGCGCCCATATCTACTGGCAAAAGGACGCCGGCCATCACCATGCATGGAATAGACTGGCAGCATGCCAGTAGAGTACGAAACAGCCGAAGAACGTTCCGCGAGGAATGACAAACAGATAGCGAACGCACTGCAATGGCTCGACGACCATTGGACGAAAAACAGGGAATGCCCGCTGTGTGGTACGACCGATTGGGCGCTGGTACAGACATTCGAAGCCCGTGAATATGAGGGCGGGAATATGGTTGTTGGCCTCGGATCGCAAATACTTCCCATCACTCCGGTTTTCTGTAGAAACTGCGGATACACATTCTTCATCAACGCGGTTATAGCGGGATCTGCAATTGCTCCGGAAGAGAACAAGGAGCAAAAGCGGTGAAAAACAACGATTATCGAATCGTCAAAGACAACATCATTACTGCTCACGTCGAACCGAGCGTTATATCGCAACGAGTCGTGCAGAATATGCCATTGTCGACCACCGTCAATTCGGTTTCCAGCGGATTGTCGGATTCGAGAGATTCGGACAAACCGTCGTATTCCACTACAGTCAAGACGCCGGAGAACTCGGAGGACATCAGCGTGAGCCCGTACAAGCTTGACCGACTCAAGGAGGATATAGACCTCCTTCCCGAGAAAACAGACAGACGAAGCAACGTCATGTATGCCGCAATAGGTGTCGCCGTGTCTGCGGTTTTCCAGCTCATATCGTTCGGAACGGCAACGGACAGTGTGGCGACATGGGCATGGATTGTTTCTTTTGCCCTGCTGCTGTCATCGATTGCGATCTCATTGTTCTGTTTCTTTGAACAAGATGATGTTTCGAATCTTTACGACAAACAGGTCACGCGAATAAAGAAGGAAATCGACGAAATCAAGGATCTTGAATAGTGAAGGCCCCGCTCCGAGGCGGGGCCTTCACATATCCATGGAGGTGTGATGATGGCGCCCACGGTCATATTGCGCATTTCGGACAACGCCGACCATGACCTCGCCACAATCGAGGTGCCCGTGCCCCTGTCGGGCGAGCCTGGCGAATGCGCCATGTTCGACGCGGAACGATTCGAACTGCTGCTCGACAAAGGATGCCGGGCCATGCGCAAGGTGTTCGACGATGCCTGCCAGAAGTAACCCCCGCCGGAGTAATGGGTGGCGGCGCGACCAGCTGCGCCGCAGGGTGCTCGCCGCCTACGATGTGTGCGCGATATGCGGCAGGCCCGTCGACAAGACTCTGCGCACGCCGCATCCGTTGAGCGCGGAGGTCGACGAGATCGTGCCAGTGTCGCGCGGCGGCGACCCGTTGAGCTTCGCCAACTGCAGGCTCACGCACCGTCGATGCAACCGGTTGAAAAGCAACAAAAGCGACGCGTGGGCGCGCATGCGGCTCGGCGGTCCGTCGTCGGCCAGACCCACCGGCCTGCCGTTGGAGACCAGCGGCGACTGGTGAGGGGTGGGGGAATGCCCCTCTCCGGCACCAGGCGGCCACCTCGGGGGCAGGGCCGGAATATCCCCGGGGAATCAAATGGGTGAAACGGGCGACAGGGAAAGGCCGGTGGACGATGCTCTGCGAGATCTGCGGCGGGGAATTCCGCCCCTCCGGACATGGCCGTCGCCAACGCTACTGCTCCGAATCATGCCGCAACAAGGCCAAGTACCGGCGCCGCAAGGCCAGAATGCAAACGGGTGAAACCAAACCATCGGCGCCTACCGCCGCGCACCCGTCGGACGATCTGGACCGGCGCCAGTTCGAACGCATGATGGACGACGGCATCGAGGACATCCTCCGGCTGAACCGCGACCGGCTCAAGACCGCATTGCAGGACCCGTCGACCCCCGCGAACGCGCTGCCAGGCATCAGCCGCCAACTGATCGCAGTGTGCGAGCGACTCGACGCGATCGACGGCGGCGACCTGCTCGCCGACACGGGCATGGAAGAGGTGAGCGACGATGCCTACCATGCGGAGATTGTCTGAACTGGCCAGGCATCTGGTCCGTCCCTCCGGCATCACCGGCAGCGAATTCCCCAGGGTCCAGAAGATCGCCGCTAGGGCCGGCATCGGCTACGACCCATGGCAGCAGGGACTGCTCACCCTCATGCTCGCCAAACGCGCCGACGGCCTGTACGCGTGCGGCGAGGGCGGCGCCACCGTCAGCATCTGCCGACAGGTCGGCAAGACCTACACCGTCGGCACCAGCACGCTCATCCTCTGCCTGCTGCACCCGGGCATGAAGGTCCTGTGGACCGCGCACCGGGCGCGCACCAGCAACGAAACGTTCAAAAGCCTGACCGGCCTCGCCCGCAGGAAGACCCTCAACCGGTACGTCGCCCACATCCGCAGCGCCAACGGCCAACAGGAGATCGAACTGCGCAACGGCAGCCGCATCATGTTCGGCGCCCGCGAACAGGGGTTCGGCCGAGGCTTCGACGATGTGGACATGGAGATCTTCGACGAGGCGCAGATCCTCACCGTCAAAGCCCTCGACGACATGATCCCCGCCACCAACACCGCCCGCAACCCGCTCATCGTCTTCACCGGCACCCCGCCCAAGCCCGGCGACCCATGCGAGGTGTTCGCCGAGAAACGACGCCAGGCGCTCGCCGGCAAGGACGGCATGCTCTACGTCGAACTCAGCGCCGACCGCGACGCCGACCCGGACGACCGCGAGCAATGGGCCAAGGCCAACCCCAGCTACCCGGCACGCACCAGCGAACAGGCGATTCTGCGCATGCGCAGCCTGCTCGGCGAGGACAGCTTCCGACGCGAGGGCCTCGGCATCTGGGACGAGACCAGCACGCCAGACGTCATCGACCCCAGACTATGGGCCGCATCCGCCACCGAGACGCCGGACCTCGACGGACTCGTCGGCTACGCGCTCGACATGAACCCCGAACGCACCAGCCTAGCCATCGGCGGCGCCATCCTCCACCAGGACGGCAGCGTCCACATCGAACTCAAACGCTTCGAGGACACCACACACAAGGGCCTGCGATGGGCCGTCGACTGGATCGCCGAACGATGGCCGCGCACCGCGGCCGTCGTCATCGACAAACAATCACCCGCCATGGGCCTGCTCGACGACCTCAAACACGCGCACGTGCGCCCCATCCTCACCGAAGCGAACGATATGGGACGCGCCTGCGGACGGTTCATCGACCTGCTCCACGACCATCGGCTCACCCACCTCGACGACGACAAACAGCCAGCCCTCGCCCTCGCCGTCAAAAACGCGACCATCCGACGCATCGGCACACAGGGCGCGTTCGGCTGGAACAAACTCACCGCCGACGCCGACATCAGCCCTCTCGTCGCCGTCACCCTCGCCGCATACGGCACCGCCATCACCAAACGCAACCCCAACCGCCGACAGAAGGTGAACAGCCTATGAACCCGAACACGCCGTTCCTTTCCACCGGCAGCAGCCGCATCACCAGCATCCGGGGCATGGACGGCCACGACCTCGACACCATCCAACGCCTGCTCGACCTATGGCGGCGCAAATACCCGCGCAACCTCCTGCGCACCCTCTTCTACGACGGCAAGCAACGCTTCCGCAACCTCGGCATCAGCATCCCGCCGAGCATCGCCGCCAAAGCCGGCAACGTCGTCGGATGGCCACGCAAAAGCGTGCGCGCCCTCGCCGACAAAAGCGCGTTCGAGGGATTCGAGATCTCCGGCCCGGACACGCACGGCATCACGGAGATCTGCGAAAGCAACGAGCTGACCTGGGACGTGGGCGAGGCGATCATCAGCTGCTACAAGCATTCCTGCAGTTTCCTGACCATCGACTACGACCCCGACGACACGACCGGCGAACGCATCCTGATCACCCCGAGGTCGGCCGACTGGAGCGTCGCCCTATGGGACACGAGCCGACGCAGGATCGGCGCCGCGCTGACCATCACCGCATGCGACGACAATGGCGCGATCACCACGTTCAACGCGTGGCTGCCCGGCCGCAACTACGCGTGCCGGCGCGAAGCCCACGGATGGTGGACCGCCGAACGCCAGGACAACAGGCTCGACCGGGTGGCGGTGGTCCCGTTCGTCCACGACCGGCAGATGGACCGCCCGTTCGGACGCAGCCGCATCAACCGCACGCTCATGAACCTGACCGACATGGCCATGCGCACCATGGTCCGCATGGAGGCCAACGCCGAATTCTACTCGGCGCCCAAACTCTGGTTCCTCGGCCTCGACAGCGAGGCGTTCGACACCGACACATGGAGCGCGCTCGTCAGCAGCATCAACACCGTCAGCCGCGACATCGACAACAACATCCCCGACATGCGGCAGGTCACCCAGGCGAGCATGCAGCCGCACGGCGACATGCTCGAGACCATCGCCATGCTCGCCAGCGCCGAAACCGACATACCGCCCGAGAACCTCGGCATCCGCGTCACCAACCCGACCAGCGCCGAAGCGCTCGCCGCATCCGAGAACCAGCTGACCCGCACCGCGAACCGGCAGAACCGTTTCTTCGGAGTGCAGCTGATCAACGCGATGCGCATGGCCGTCCAACTGCGCGACAACACCGCCGAAACACCCGACCTGTCCGGCGTGCGCCCCATATGGGCCCCCACCAGGGAGGTCAGCGACGCGGCCCGCGCCGACTACTACCAGAAGGTCGCCGCCGTCAACGGCGACTGGGGGGACAGTGACGTCGGACTCGCCCGGCTCGGACTGGGCATGGACGAGATCAGGTCGCTGCGCGCCCACCAGCAGCGCATGCGCGCCCAGCAGAACATCGACCGGCTCCGTCGGGAGACCGGCGTGACCGGAACGGAGGGCGACGATGGCGCAGGCGACGGCACGGCTGAAGACGCTGCTGGAACGGGAGCTCGGACAGTATGAGACCGACATCGACAACCTGACCGACGAGGCCACCGACGTGATCGAACAGGCGCTGCGCCGCGGACGCGACGACCCGCGCGACGTGATCCGCGACTACGTGCGTGACGCCAGCCAGCTCGCCAACGACCACTACGAACGGCAACGCCAATTGTGGGCGCAGGAGACCGGCATCGACATGCCCGACTTCGACCACAGCGAGCTCGTCGACCCCGACCGCGTGCTCTGGCAGCAGCAGGGCGGCTTCACGAACACCGACTTCAACGGCCTGACCTTCCAACAGGTCAAGGAGGGGCGGAGCCGCGCCGGCATGACCATCGACGACCTGTGGCCGCCATTGACGGACATCGACGACGCCCAGCAGTTCATCGCCGACATGATCGCCACCGCGGTCAGGGTCACCGTGCAGCGCAACATCCGCGCCGACCCCACGCGACCCAGATGGGCGCGCGTCTGCCACGGCACCCGCCCATGCGCGTTCTGCGTCACCCTCGCCGCACGCGGCTACGAGTACACCAGCCGCGAAAGCGCCGACTTCGGTGGAAGCTTCCACGACGGACACTGCAAATGCACCGTCGAACCCAACTGGGGCGAGGACACGCATCTGCTCGACCAGCAGCGGAAATGGATGGACATGTACGATACCGCCCGACGCTCCGCCGGAACAAGCGACATGAACGCCGTCACCGTCGCCATGAACCACCTGTACCCCGACGAAGTGCGCGGCGGCGTATACGAGCTGAGCGCGCCATGGCCCGACGACGTCATCAGACCCTACAAGAGGATATGGCGGCACATCCTCGACGGACACGGTCCCGGAACGCGCGTGCGCGGCAAGACCCACTTCCCCGACGACTGGACCGAGGAGAAGGTAAAATGGGCGGTGCGCGAAACGATCTGCGCGCCGGACACGGAACCCATGACCGCGCCCGACGGCAGGATCCAACGCCGCCGCAAACTCATCGACGGGCAGATGATCGAGGTCTACCTGAAGATCCGCAGGAACACCCACGGAATGTTCGGCGTCGAATCCGCCTACCCGATCACCGAACAGGAAAGGAGACGATATGGCCAGTGACTCCCTCGCCGAAACCGCGGCCACAGCGCTGCTGCCATACGTCAGGCCGTCCATGACCGACGACGACATCGACGCCTACGAATCGCCGATGTCGGCCGGCGAGCCATACACCGCGCTGCTCTGGCTCCTGGGATTCGTCACCGACGAGATCAATATCCCCCACGACACGGTGCTCGACATCCTCGCGGCGCTCGACGACGAGGACAAGGACGACTACGCGCCCCGGCTCGGACTCTAAACCACCAAACCGATTTTCCACAGCCACCCGCACGGGTGGCTTTTTTATTGCCCGGAAAGGGAAAGGAGAACCATGTTCAACCATCACCGCATCCCATGGCGCATCCGCCTCGTCGACGCCCCGGCCGAACCCGGAGGCGGCGGAACCGGCGAAGGCGGGGAACCGGTCGACTGGCAGGCCAAATACCACGAGGCGATCAAGCACTCTCGCACATGGGAGGAACGCGCCAAGGCCAACAAGAAGGACGCCGACGCGAACCGACAGGCCGCCGAGGAGCTGGAAAAGCTCAAGGAATCCAGCATGAGCGACGCGGAGAGGACCGCCAAGCGCATCAGCGAGCTCGAAGCCGAGAACAACCGGTACAAGAGCGAACGCCAGCACGCCGAATGGGCGCGCAAGGTCAGCGAGGAGACCGGAGTCCCCGCGAACCTGCTGCGCGGCGACAGCCTCGACGAGATGCGCGAATTCGCCAACCAGCTCGACCAGTACGCGCACCCCAAGCCCAAGGGCATGCCCAACCAGGGCGGCACACCGAACGGCAAGCCCGACAAGGCACGCGAACTCGACTGGGCCAACCAGCTGTTCTCCAACCTGTAACACACGAACCACCCACCACGATCAGGAGAAAACCATGGCAATGGACACCACCAAACTCCACCTTCCCAGAACCGTCGCCACCGCCGTCATCAACAAGGTGGCCGACACCTCGACCATCGCCGCGCTCAGCCCCGCCAGCCCGCAGATCTTCACCGACAAGGAGTTCATGATCTTCAACGGCAAGAGCGAGGCCGACGTCACCGCCGAAGGCCAGAAGAAGAGCAGCTACGAACAGGACCTCTCGTTCGTCGCCGGCAAACGCTTCAAGGTCCAGACCACCACCCGCGTCACCAGCGAGCTCAAATGGGCCGACGAGGACAACCGTCTAGCCATCATCGAATCCATCCAGAACGACCAGGCCAAGGCCATCGGCCGCGCCCTCGACTACGTCGTCTACCACGCCGTCAACCCCAAGACCGGCGCCAGGATCGACGGCTTCGACGCGCTGTGCGACCAGTGCGAGCAGGTCACCGCCGGCGACGACGACATCACGAACGTCGACGCGCTCGCCGACGCGCTCAACGACACGTACGACATCAACGGCATCGCCATGAGCAAGGTCTGGGCGTCCCGACTGCGCAAGCTGCGCGTACCGGCCACCGGCATGCGCTTCTATCCGGAGATCCCGCTGAACCTGCAGCCGGGCAGCCTCGACGGCATCACCGCCGCCACCTCCGGCACCGTCAACGGCCGCCTCGCCGCAGAACCGACCAACGTGCTCGCCATCATGGGAGACTTCAGCCTCATCCAGTGGGGCATGGTCCGCGACATCACCGCCGAGGTCATCCCCTACGGCGACCCCGACCAGAGCGGCGTCGACCTGAAGGCCAACAACCAGATCGCCTACCGCACCGAAGCCATGTTCGGCTACGCCATCCTCGACCCCAAGGGCTTCGCCGTCCTCAAGGAAGCGGGTGAATGATGAGCTTCCCCGTCCAGACACTTGTCGTCCAGAAACCCGGGAAAAAGAAGAAGCCCGGCCCCCTGGACGCTCCCATCAACCTCGTCAACCCCGACGGGACGCCGTTCGCCGCATCCGGGTTGACGCCGGCCGAGGCCACGACCTCGACCGCCGGCGTGGTCCGGCAGGCCGCGCACGTGCCCGACCCGGCCGGCGACACCCCGACCAAGGCCGAGTACGTCGCGTTGCGCGACGCGCTCGTCACCGCCGGCATCATGGCCGCAAGCTGACCGAGGGGAGGATCCGATGACGGACGAGACGAAACCGCCGGAACCTCCCTTCGCCACCCCGGACGACCTCGCCGCACGGTGGAGACCATTGACCGAAGCCGAACGGACGACCGCGGAAACGCTCATCGTCGACGCCTCCGACCTGATCACGACCCAATGCCCGCGCTGGAGGACGGCGTCCGAGGCGACGCTGCGACGCATCGTCTGCGCCATGGTCAAACGCTCCATGATCAACATGGACACGGCCGGCGTCACGCAGAGCACGCAGACCGCCGGCAGCTTCAGCGAATCCATGAGCTACAGCAACCCGGACGGCGACCTGTATCTCACGGCGAGCGAGAAACGCTCGCTCGGCGGCGGAGGATCCGGACAGCGCATCGGCAGCATCGACCTCGACCCGCACGCACGCGCATCGGAAGGGGAACGACGATGGCCGGCATGATGCGCGGCGAGACGATACTGCTGACCACCCGGCACCCCGAGGGCGCGGACGATGCGGGCGACACCATATGGTTGGACGACGATCCCGTCGAGGTCGACGACGTGCTCGTCGCGCCAGCCTCCACGGCGGACGCCGGCGAATCCACGCGCCCCGACGGCGTCAACGTCGACCTGACGCTCCTGTTCCCACGCACGTTCGCGCCACGCGACCTGCGCCGCGCCACATGCCGCGTCCGCGGCGACGACTACCGGGTCGTCGGCAACCCAACGCCCATCGACGGAGGCATGACACCCACCCGGTGGAACATGAGCGTCGACGTCGAAAGGGGCGAGGGATGAAACACACGCCGTTCAAATGGGACCGGAAAGGCTACAACGCGTTCAAACGCACACGCCCCGTCAGGGACCTCATCGACGGCGAAGCCAGAAGCATCGCGGAACGCGCGAACGGCATGGCCGTCGAGGAGAAGGCCAACTACATCGCAAAACCGGCGACGAACACCGGAAACGGCATCGTCGCCATAGTCACCACGGGCGACACGTCCGACAACCCGACGTTCTGGCAGACCGCCTACGACAACCAGAAGCACAACACGCTGAAGAAAGCGGCAGGCGCATGAACATCGAGAAGAAACTCGCCGAATGGATCTCATCCAGCGGCCTCGGCCCGACCGCCAGCCTCAGCGTCCCGGCCGACCGACCGAACGAGTTCATCACCGTGGAACGCACAGGAGGCTCGCGCGGCGAATTCAACGACACCGCAATGCTCGCCGTCCAGGTATGGGCGGGAAGGCGATCGCGCGCGTCCGACCTCGCCGACAAGCTGGCACGCATGCTTCCCAGATTCGACGACCACCCGCAGGTCAGCTCGTGCGTCGTCACATCCATCTACAACTTCCCTGAACCGGATCCGCCTCATTCGGCGCGATACCAGCTGTCCGTCCAGGTGACGGCGAAAACACAACCGTGAAAGGAGCCAGAAATGGCCGAAGACACCACAGGATACAACGCGAACAACGTCAGCCTCGGCAAACCCGGGGTCAAAGGCGTGCTCTACCGCGCCCCGTACGGGACCACGCTGCCCGGCGACGCCGTGGAGGAGCTGGACGCGGCGTTCAAAAGCGTCGGCTACATCGGCGAGGACGGCATCACCAACGCGACCGACAGCGAGACCACCGACATCAACGACATGGGCGGCACGCGCGTGCTCAGCGCCATCAGCAGCTACGCGGAGACCTACCAGTTCGTGATGATCGAGACCAACGCCGAATCGCTCAAGGCCCGCTACGGCGACGACAACGTGAAGACCGACGAACAGGGGCGTCCCACCAGCGTCGACCACAAGGTCGACGACGGCACGCCCTCCACATGGGTCAAGGAAATCCTGATGACCGGCGGCACGGTCAAACGCACCGTCATCCCCAACGGCACGCGCGTCGAATTCGGCGACCTCGTCGAGGTCGGCACCGACGCGATCGGCTACGACATGACCATCTCCGCCAACCCGGACGAACGCATCGGGGAAGCCACCAGCCGGGACTACTTCGCCTACACGTCATCCCCGGCGGGCGTCAACACGCTCATGCTGAGCAGACAGTCCGGCGGCGGGACCGTCGGAGACGTCGACACGTTCACCGTCGACGTTGCCCCGGGCGGAGCCGATTCCACGCCGATCACCGTCACCTCGCAGAACGACGGGGTGGCGACCGCGAGCGTCGACGGGAACACCGTCAACGTGCAGCTCGTCGGCGAAGGGGAGACCACGCTCACCGTACGCGCCGGCGAGAAGACCGCCATGTACGCCGTGAACGTCACCGCCGCATGAAACCTCCGGGCAGTCCGAACGGACACGGCCCGGATCCAGTCCGTCCGGGGCTCACCGCCAAGTCCGGCCCCGGACGGCACAACCCATCCCAAGGACCAGGCGACACCACAAGAAGGACCATCATGAGCGAACCAACCGTTGCCACCAAGGACCGCAAGACCCGACGTCTCACCATCGACGGCATCACCGTGGACTTCGACCCCGCGGCCGTCGACGACTTCGAACTGCTCGCCGACCTCAACGACGTCATCAACGGCGACGCGAACGGCAGGTTCAAGATCGCCGACGTCATCCGACGACTCCTCGGCGACCAGTACCAGACCGTCATCGACGAACTCCGCGACCCCGAAACGGGACGCGTCCCCGTCTCCAAAGTGGAGCACTTCCTCGTCGAACTGTTCCGCAAGGCACTCCCAAACTCCTCACGCTCATAGGCCTCATGCAGGCCGCGCCGGACAAGCTTCGCGCCGACCTGCGACGACACTATGGGCTCAACCTCTCCCACCCGGACATCGGCGTCCTCGACCTCGCGGACCTCGCCGCCAACCTCCCACAGGACTCCATGGCATGGGCCGCAGTCAACCCCCAGGCCGAATGGACCACCGGCGAATGGATGACGGCACGCATGATCGACGCGCTCGAATTCATCGCATGGACCAAAACCAAGGAATCCACACGCAAGGGCGCACGCTGGAAAACCAGACTCGCACGCCCGGGAAAGAAACACCATGACAGAAAACCCGCAACCACCCCATCATGGAGCATCCAACACATCGACATGATGCTCTCCCTGCCCAGAACGGCATGACACACCCATCGGACTCAGGACTTGGCGGGAATGAGGACGACCCATGGCCTCGAACGGCAGCGAACTAGGAACCTCATACTTCCGTCTCATCCCGAAGATGGAAGGCACGGCCGACCGCATAGACCGCGAACTGTCAGGAGTAGACGCCGACAGGGCAGGCAACAGAATAGGCCAACAACTCTCCGACGCGATCGACGAATCCACCGACATCCAGGACGGGATGACGGCGAAACTCTCCGACCTCGCCGGAGGACTCGGCAAAACACTCGCCGGCCTCGGCATCGGCGCGGCGTTCGCCACCGCGCTCGGCGACGCCGTCCAGACCGGACTCGACCAACTCAACCTCGAAGGCACCCTCAAAGCCAGACTCGGCGACACCACCACAGCCGCCGAAGCGGCCGAAATCGCCGGACAGGTCTACTCAGCCGGATGGGGAGAAAGCCTCGACGAGGTCGGCGACGCCGCAAGCCTGCTCATGCAGCAACTCGGCAACATCGACGACAGCGCCGACTTCACCAACCTTACCGAACAGGCCATGGCACTCGCCGACACGTTCGACCAGGACGTGGGCGGCATGGCCACCGCGGCCGGTCAGATGATCAAGACGGGTCTGGCGGACAACGCGCAGGAAGCGTTCGACATCCTGACAGTCGGATTCCAATCCGGCGCCGACATGGGACAGGACCTGCTCGACACGTTCACCGAATACCCAGCGCAGTTCGAGAAGCTGGGCCTGTCCGGCGAACAGGCCATGGGCATGATCAGCCAAGGACTGCAGAACGGAGCGCGCAACGCCGACCTGGTGGCGGACGCGATCAAGGAATTCTCGATCCGCGCCGTCGACGGGTCCGAGACCACGATCGCCGGATTCGAGGCCCTGGGGCTGAGCGCCGACGACATGGCCGCCAGGTTCGGCCAGGGCGGGGACGTGGCGGCCGAGGCGTTCGACCTCGTGCTCGACAGGCTCCGTGGCATCGAGGACCCGGTCGCAAGATCCGCCGCGGCCGTGAACCTGTTCGGAACGCAGGCCGAGGACCTGGGCAACGCGCTCTACAGCCTCGACCCGTCATCCGCCGTCGACGCCATCGGACAGGTCGACGGCGCCGCGCAGCAGGCGGCTTCCAACGCCGCAGGACTCGAGCAATCCTGGGAAAGCATCACCCGCACCCTGTCGCAGGGACTCGGGACCGCCGTAGCGCCGGCGGTACAGGGCGTCGCCGACGCGCTGACCGACGCCATGCCGGCCATCCAGACGGCCATCACAGGGTTCACCACCACCATCGGCGGGCTCGTGCAGGGCGTCATCGGCGTCATCAAAAGCGTCATCGGCGCGGTCGACTGGACCCCGCTGCAGACCATGCTCGCCACGCTGCAGACCGCATTCTCCACGGTCGGCGCCGCGCTCATGCCCGTGCTCACGCAGATAGGCACGCTGCTCGGCACCGTCATCGGAGGCGCGCTCAACCTGATCATCCCGCTCATATCGTCCGTCGCGTCGTCGGTGGGGACCATAGTCTCCTCCGTCCTCCCGCCGTTGTCCGCGATCCTTCAGGCCATCATCCCCGTCATCACCGGCGTGATCGCCACCATCTCGGACGCCGCCATGCCGGTCATCCAAAGCCTGACCGTGGTCATCCAGGGCGTCACCCAGGTGCTCCAAGGCGTCATAGAATTCCTGACCGGCGTGTTCACGGGCAACTGGGACCAGGCATGGAACGGGATCAGGACCGTCGGCGAAGGCGTATGGAACGCCATCACAGGCATCGTCGAAACCGCCATCAACGCCATCAAAGGCGTCATCGACGGCGTGCTCGGCACCATCAAAACCATCTGGGAAAACGTCTGGAACGGCGTCAAATCGTTCTTCGGAAACATCTGGGACGGCATCAGGAACTCCGCATCCGACGCGATCGACGCGCTCGCGAACATGATCGGCGGCATCAAGAGCACCGTCATGAACGCCGTCAGCGGAGCCGGGCAATGGCTCCTCGACACCGGGGCCAACATCGTCAGCGGCCTCTGGAACGGCATCAGCGGAGCCATCGGAGGACTGTACAACAACATCAAGAGAGCGCTGAGCGGTCTCGTCGACGCCGCCAAAAGCGCGCTCGGCATCGGCAGCCCGTCCAAGGTGTTCCGCGACGAGGTCGGAGCATGGATCCTCCCCGGCGTGCAGAACGGAGTCGACAACGGCATCCGTCCATTGTCGAACGCCATCGACGCGGCGCTCGACGCCGCCATACCATCCAGACGCACCATCGGCCTCGACGCGCTGCCCGCATGGGCCACGTCGGGAACCGGGCCATGGCCGGCGACGGCCATGACCGGATCGAACGTGACGATCACGAACTACTATCCGCAGGCCGACCCGTGGCCGTTAAGGACCGCAGACGAGTCGGACCACAGCTTCTACGGGTGATGGGAGGTGCGTCTTGCCGAACGTCGACTACATGATCAACGGCATGCCGTTGGACTCCCGCAACTGCCGTGTGGCGTTGGGATCCAACTGGCTTGCCGGGATGAGCGCGGTCAGGACGGTCGTCACGGTGCCGGGCGTGAGCGGCAGCGTGCCATCGGGCATGCCGCCGGTGTTCGACGAACGGCAGCTGACCATCAAGGTCGGCGTGGCCGGCCCAGGATTCGTGGAGCAGACCACGCGCGTGGCCATGCTGTGCGCGTCCGGCAGGCTGACCGTCTCGCGCACCGTCGACGGCGTGCGCCAGGAGGCGGACGCGGAACTCGTCTCATTGCAGCCGGACGGCGACGAGACATACGGGCGCGCCGCCTCGTACACGATCGTCCTCGCCATCCCCGGAGTCTGGTGGCGGAGCCCGAACCCAGTCGACAGGCTGCTCCCGGCAAAAGGCGGCGGCCTCTACCCGCCGGCCGGGCCGGCCGACAACGAGGCCGGCTACTGGACGATGCCGTTGGGGCTGCCCGACGACAGCCCGAGCCTGCTGTACACGGACATGCCGTACGGGCTCCTGTCGTCCGCGCCGATCCCCGACGCGGTGATCCGACTGCCGTCCGGCGTCACGTCCGCCGACCTGATCGACCCGGTTTCCGGCACCGGCGTCAAATGGGCCGGCAGCGCTGCCCAGCAGTACACGTACGTCGACGCCGGCAGGCTGACCGCGTGGCGGTCGACGGCCGCGGACGCGTGGGACGGCGGCACAACGACGACCGGCGTCGACTATCCGGCCATCGGGCCGCTCATCCTGTACCCGAAACCGGACGGCGGATACGACATGTCGGCCGCATTGACCGGGTCGGACGGCGACATCGTCGTCCATTACAAGCAATCATGGTGGTGACGATGGGCAGGTCCCTGTATTTCCGCTTGCACGCATACGAGCCGGACGGCACGAGCCTGGGCATGCTCCCAAGGCCGTTGAGCGTCGACGTCGACTTCCAGCACGACGACGCCGGCACCCTGAAGGTCACGTACTCGCGTCTCGCTCTCGGCGGCGACATCCTCAAACGCGGCCTCGAACAGGGCCTCGCCGTCGGCTACGAGGTATCCGACGGCGGCGCGTGGACCGAACCCTACAACGGACGGTTCGTTCTCGTCTCCCGCAGCAGGGACGCCAAGGACAGGTCCGACACCGTCACCCTGAACCTGATGACCTACGCGTGGCTGCTCAGGAAGGCCCTGCTCCTTGACACCTCGAAGCTGCTCACGGAGGGAGACAACAAGGGCAAGCGCGCCTTCTACAGCGCGAACCCGGGCACGATCGTCAAGACCATGCTCGACGAGAACCGCGGACGCGACGGCGTCGCCGGATACATCGACGCGGGATTCGACACCGGCATGGACTCTGCGGGCGCCGCATGGGCGAACGTGATGACCCTCTACTACGATCCCGGCGTCGACTGCTTCACCGCACTGTCGAACCTCGCGGCGAACGGCGTGTGCGACTGGCGCACCCAAGGCATGACGCTGCGCATATGGAATGCGGACTCGACCGCGCTGTGCCGCGACCTCAGCGGAAGCGTCATCATCCCGTTGGCCACCCAGGCGCTCGAAAGCCCCGAGGAGGAGACCATCGAGAACCTCGCCGCGCACATCCTCGTCATGGGCGACGGCATCGACTTCACCCAGGACAACCAGGCCGCGCCGACCCCGTGGGGCAAATGGGAACTGTACAGCTCGCAGGGAGGCGTGAGCGACGAGGGAACCGCGCGCCTGCTCATGCAAACCCAGCTCGACCAGGCCGCACGCGTGCGCGGACAGTACACGCGCAGCGTCCTCGTCAACGACGTCGACGCGCTCCCGCTCATCGACTACCGTCCGGGTGATTGGATCACCGCCCCCACGGTATCGCACGGCGAAAAGGTCCGCGTCCAACGGATCACGCTCAACTGGTCGTCGTCCGGAGTCAAGGCGGCGCTCATCCTCAACGACCGCCTGTACGACGCGCAGACCAGACAGGCCAAACGGATCCAGGGCATCACCGGCGGCGCCGTCGCCGGCGGAGCCCAGGGCGGGAGACCAGCGCCAGCGCAGGACCATCGTGTTCCGAAGGCCCCCGGCGGGCTTGTCCTGTCCACGGACGCGTACCTGGATTCGAGCGGGTACGCGCGTGGTCTGGTCACGGCCGGGTGGGGCGAGGTCACGCAGGCCACGGACGACACGGCCATCGATATCGCCGACTACCGGGTCGAATGGCGGTATGCGGAAGAGGACGGTTGGCGTGCGGCCGGTGTGACTGACGGGTTGACGTTGGCATGGTCGAATCTGGACTGCGGGCGCACCGTGGTCGCCCGCGTGCGCGCGATACCCTCGTACAGCGACAGGCCGGGCGAATGGTCCGACGAGGCGTCGGTCAGGGTCGCGTCGGACGCGGTACCGCCGAGCGTGCCCAGCGAACCGGTATTGAGCTCGGAGATGGGCGTGGTCACGATCCATTGGGACGGGCGCAACGCGTCGGGCGGCGGCATGGAACCCGATTTCGACCATCTCGAGGTGGGGCGTGGATCGTCGGCGGGCGCCCTGGGCGTGGTGAGCGCGTCGATGATCGACGTGGACGATTTCGTGGACACGAACGTCCAGCCGGGGGAGACGTGGACGTACGCGTTCCGGGCCGTGGACCATGCCGGCAACACGAGCGCATGGTCCGCGACCGCCCGGATCACGGTCGCGTCCGCGGTGACCAGCGAGCAGGTCGAGCAGATCCGTCAGGACCTCGAGGACAACGACAAGGCGATCGAACAGGCGCAGAAGGACCTCCAGGACAACAGGACGGCCCTCGAGGAGGCCAACAGGACCGTCGCGCAGGTCCAGCAGGACGTCAAGGCGAACCAGCAGACGATCACGCAGACCCAGCAGACCGTCGGACAGGTCCAGAACACGCTCTCGCAGGCGACCAAGGACATCCAATCCAACAAGACCGCGCTCGAGCAGGCCAACAAGGAACTCGACACGGTCGGCAGGAACGCGTCGGACGCCGTGGCCAAGGCCCAGCAGGCCATACAGGACGCCGCGGCCGCGCAGACCACGGCGGACGGCAGGAACCGGATCTTCCACGACTGGCAGGACCCCACCGTCACCACGCCGTCGCTCGAACCCAACGTGGGCGACCTGTGGTACCGGTACCAACGCTACTGGACCACCTCACTGGGCGAGCCGGACAACAGCCCCTCGGCGCTGGCCGATTTCTACACCTACAGCGAGGGCGAACCGGACAACAGCCCATCGGTGCTGGTGACCCTGGATTCGGAGATCGTCGAGGTCCTGGTCTGGGACGGGTCGCGGTGGAACACGTACAGCCTGGTCGCGAGCAACGTGATCGTGTCCGGCACGATCACCGGCGACCTGATCGCCGCGCGCACGATCGTCGCGGACAACCTGGCGACCGGGTCGGTCACGTCGGAGAAGATCGTCTCGCTGGCCGTGACCGCGGACAAGCTCGCGGCGAACTGCGTGAACGCCGGCAAGATCGCGGCGGGAGCGGTGACCACCGAGAAGCTGGCCGCCGGCGCCGTCACCGCCGCGAAGATCGCCGCGTTGACCATCACCGGCGACAAGATCGCCGCCAGCGCGATCTCGACCGACAAGATCGCCGCCAACGCGGTCACATCCGCGAAGATCGCCGCACTGGCCGTGACCGCGGACAAGCTCGCCGCGAACAGCGTGAACGCGGGGAAGATCGCCGCCGGCGCCGTGACCGCGGACAAGCTCGCCGCGAACTCGGTGAACGCGTCGAAGATCGTGTCCGGCGCGGTCACCGCGGACAAGCTCGCGGCCAATTCGGTGACCGCGGTCAAGATCGCCGCCGGATGCATCACGACCGACAAGATCGCCGCCGGCCAGTTCCGCGGCTACGTGTTCACCGGCGCGGTCTACCAGTCCTCGACCGCGGAGAACACCGGGTTCAAGCTGCGCGACAGTGGCCTGGACATGTGGGACTCGAGCCACAACCACACCGTCCACCTGGACGGCAACGGCGGAAGCAACCTGCTCACAGGCACGTTCCAGACCGCGATCTCGGGCAAACGCGTGCTGATCAACCCGGATTTCCACACGAGCATCGTCGGGGACCCGGACAACACGCAGACCGGCGTCGGCATCCAGTTCATCCCTGACGGCTCGTACGCGCGCGCCCCGTACATCGGCACCGAGTTCGAGGACTCCGACCGGGGCCTGATCAGCACAATCTGCCTGAACGGAGGCATGCGCACGGACGGGTCCGCCGGCGCGGGCACCGGGTTCGGCTCGTTCATGCGCCTGGGACAGTACCGCAACGGCGGGTTGGAGTCGGCCGAGTTCTACGTGCTCACGAAGACCGATTACCTGGAGAAAAGCTCCGACACCAACAGGCGTGAATGGTACACGCGGATCGCGGCGCACAACAGGAGCGGCAACGGCTCGTACGCGCAACTGTACGCGCACAGGCCCGGGAGCCGATACGCGAACGTGTACGCGTGGGCCAACGACGCCAACAACGGCGGACGCACATACTCGGGAATCGAGGCGTCCGACCAGAACGGCGCCGTCGGCGTGCAGGCGTGCATCGACACCGGATGCCTTTATCTCGGAGGCTATCTCGGCGGGCTCACCGGACGCAATACGTTCCAGGCCGCGCAATGGCTGTACAACAACGGCACGTTCCAGGCCGGAGGCAACTTCAACAAGGCGCAGTTCACGCTCAACCCGGCGAAATACGGGCGGTATTTCGCCGTCGCCAGCAGCGACACCGACGCGTACGGCATCTTCCTGCACGTCGCGAACACCGGCGGCGCGTCGAGCGTGCAGGTCATGGGACGCAACGCCGGCGACACGTTCACCGGAACGTTGTACGCCGCCGTGTGCGCATGGCTCGCCCAGTAACGGAAAGGGGCATCGAGATGAACCTGACACCATCCATCGAGAACGGGAACCTCATCATGCGCGACGAGAACGGCTGGTCGACGAACGTGATCCCGCTCGACGCCATCGCCTCATGGCGGACCCTCCTGGGCCTGGGCTCGGACTCGGAGGCGGTCGCGGCGATCCTGCAGGCCACGGACCCGGGCGTCCTCGACGCGGAAACAAGCCGCAACGCGTGGACGTCGGCCTACGAGGAGTGCGAGCGGCAGAGGCTGCTGGACCTGAACCAGACCGCGCGCGCGGCCACGCACCGCGCCCTGTCGCCGGTCTCGCTCGCCCTGGTGGACGACGGGCGCGTGGAGACGCGGCGTCTGCTCGGCCTGCCCACGGGCAGCGTCATGGCGATGCGGCTCATGGACGAGGAGGATGATCCGCCCGACCAGTCCATCCCCATGCCCGGGAACGTGGACGCGGAAGCGCTCGAAGCGCTGCTCGCCGACCCGCAGGTCGCGGCGCGCATCCATGAGGCCGGATCCCGGTTCGCGGACGGGCTGCTGCCCGCAGGCGGACGCTGACCGAACACAAGCACGTATTCACTCGAGGACCCCGGAAAGGCCGCAAGCCTGCCGGGGTCCACGCATATCCACACCCATCACAGGAAAGGAGCCGGCCATGGCCGACGACACCATTCACGACACCGCTAACGACACTTCTAACGACACTTCCAATGACATCGCTGATGACATGACGGGAGGCGCCGTCGATGACGGCACAGCACCCGATCCGGTCACCGGGGACGCGCAGACCGCGGACGCGTCCGGGCAGACGCCCGTGGGATCGGAGGGCATGTTCGTGCTGGACCTGCGTCCGGCCGCGGAGAGCGCGAAGAGCGAGCTGCTCCGCCTGGGCCTGAGGTACGACCGGACCGACGAGGCGAGCGGCGTGGAGCAGTGGCGCGACTACCAGCGTCACCTCCTGGCCGAATTCCCGGCCGAGGCCGGCACTCCGGTCACGATCCAGGACACGGACTCCGGCAACCAGGCCGTGCTCGACACCAGCCGGCTCAGACTCGTCTCCCGGATCCTCGTCAGCGGAGACGCCCACTAACCCCAGGAAAGGACGGAATCATGAGCGAAACCAGGAAAACGGCGGACACGCCCGTCGTGCCGGAATGGCAGCAGGTCGACGCGAACGACATGATCAAGCGCCTGCGTGAACGCATCAGCGACCTCGAATACCAGGCGGACCTGCGCGAACTGCAGATCAGGAACCTGCTGGACCTGCTGGGGAAGGGAGGCGGACGTGACAAGACGCGTCAATGAGATCCTCAACCCGCTGTTCCACGGGGACAAACCGTACGCGACGTCGAACTCCTGCACCGCCGACGCGATCACGCATGAGAACGGTCGACGCTACATCCGCGCCTACGACCTGTCGGGCGGCGACCCGTACGTGGACTTCGCTTCGCTCCAGCACGTGGCGCCCGGATCGTACCGGTTCCGCTGCGAACTGTACGCGCAGGGAGGCCAGGGCTGTCTCCGTATCTTCCAGAGGAACGAGAACGCGAGCTCGTATACGAGACTGTACGAGCTGTACGTCAACGACGGCGTCACGAAGTTAGCGGACACGACGCTCCAGCTGTCGGGACGCGGGCTCCTTTTCCGCATCGTCCCGGTCAACACGGACAGCATGGTGATGCTGTGCCGTCCCCTGCTGGAACTCGAGAGCACGTACGATCCCGAGCTCTGGTACTTCGACTATTCGACCATGCCCCGCGGGCTCGGGGGGGGGCTTACGTAATCGCCCTCGCCATCATGCTGTTCGCCTCCGTGAGTGGGGGTTGGTGGCATGACGAGGATCGTGAACCATTTCCCGAATCCGAGGATGCGCGGCATCGACTCGATGCTGTCGTACCACGGGTGCGCGATGGACAGTTACACGTCGACATACGAGCCGTCCAGCTCGCGCTACCCCGGGTTGACGTTGAGGGCGACGCGGGACGGGGACAACTGGGCGGACATGAACATCCCTCTGCCGGCCGGCGCCAGACTGGTCGCCGCCTGCAATTCGAACGGCGACGTCACGTCGAACGGCGCGGCCATGTCGATATGGACCTCGGACGGGGCGACGTGGATGGCGAACAACACTCATGGCTGGCTGAACGCGAGCGGGGAGTTCACGGTCCCGTCGAACGGGCAGGTCAAGGTCACGTTCCGCTGCTCCAGGACGAACGGAGAGAGGTTTTCGGTTTTCAACGTGTTCGTCGGAACACTGGAGGACTGGCAGGCGTTGACACAAATCGTCAAGCAGGGCTTCCTCTCCTGGGACCTCATGCCACTGAACCGGAGCTAGCCTTCCTCGGACTGGGGGTGGCGGCATGAAGCGCGTCAACCTGTTCCCCAACCCGAGGTGCGTGGACTCCGGTACAAAGCCTGTGTACACGGAAGATATTTCGAAGATCATCTGGCAGTATTCTTCGCTCATTGGTTTCGGCATCACCTCCGATCCAGATGGGATTGGTGCTATCGTCATCTTCAAGTGCGATGGGCTGGACCCCGGGTCCCGATATGTCCTTGATTGCGAAGTGGGATACTGGAACGCCGGCACCGCCAGAGGCTCCATCATCAGCGTGGAGACCAGCGGAAACACCGATGGTATAGTACTCGCGAATATTTCCAGCGGCAGTCACAAGCCCACGGAGCGACATCAGACTCTGAGGTTCACGGCTCCAGACAACGGAGTCGTCTACCTGAAATTCCGCGGCCCGAATCCGCAGGATTCGTCGAACAGTGACATGACATGCGCGTTCTACGACATCCAGCTCGAACTGGCGTCCACGTTCGATGCCGCCGTGGCTGGGGGGGGGGGCTTCGGTTCTTCGCCTGGGACACGATGCCGCGAGGCTGAACGATCCGGTCGGGCGGGTGATGCCCGATGAGGTTCGTGAACTGGTGGCCGGACCCGAGGTTCACGCACACGGATCGCTGGGATTTGAATGGTTGTTCGGCCGGACGCTGGTCGAGCGGGCGCGGCGTCGACGTGGTCGCGGATTCGGGTTCGTTGGCGTACTTCAAAACCGTCGTTTTCTCGGTTCCGGCCGGGGAATGGCTGAATATTGTGGCGACCGTGGAATGCGTGGGAGCGGACCCGAACCTGCAGTGGGGGTACATCCTCATGCTCTACGACGCGTCGAGACCGGCGTCCGATTCGAGCGCGATCATCGCGTCGGTCACGAAGTCCCAGTCCGGCGTGCATCAGGTCGTCAGGTTCCAGGCCCCGTCGTCCGGCTTGGTGCGCTTCCAGGGCGTGTGCCCGCTGGCTGCGGGCGCGCAGACCAAGATCAGCCTGTTGAGCGTCGTCTCGGACGCCGGTTTGGCGTGGATGCGCGAGCACGGCGAGTGGTGGATCCACAGCCAGCTCATGCCACTGCGCAGCTCGTAGCAGGTGCTGCCATCCTTACGGGGGTGGTCGCATGATGCGGGTGAATCGTATCCCGAGTCCGTTCTTCGTGAAGCAGCCGCTCGCTTTGGGCTCAAAGACCGGTAACGCGTCATGCGAGTTCTACTCGGGGATCGGATACAATCTCTTGTCCACGGACGGCTCCGAGATGCAGATCAACCTGTTGTTGCCGGACATCGACGCCGGCAGGTGGGTCTTCTCCTGTGACGTGGCGTCGCAGTCGGGCGTCTGGTTTGAATTCAGGATGGTAGCCGACGATTTCTCTAAGGAGTACGCCAAGCTGGATTCCGTCGGGGACAACGAGTACCATGCGGCGACCCTGCATTTCGAGTATGACGCGGCAAGACGTGCCATGCTGCAGGTCAGGACGTCGTCGTTCGTCAATATCCGCAACGGCATGCAATTGGAGCTCGCGGAGACCTTTGATTCCGCGGTGGGGGGGGGTATCCCCGCTTCTTCGCGTACGACACCATGCCCAGGTGACCTGCCTGCCGGGGGTGGTGCCCGGTGAGGATCACGCAATACTACCCCAACCCCCTGTTCCGCGACACCGGCGCGAAGCATTCGCAGTCCGGAAACGGGACGATGCGCTACCAGGACAATCACCTGATGCTCGTATCGGCGGATTCAACCGGCATGCAGTGTCCGCTACGGTTTACCGGCATCCCGCTGGGCGAGACGCTGGTGTTCCGGTTCCTCGCGTATGTTCCGGAGGAGTCGACGGGCTTCCGCAACGGCTGCCTGTGCACCATCGGATACGGTTCGTGGACCACGGTCGCGTCGATAGGCATGGAGTACAGGGACCACTTGGGTTCAACGTACACGTACGCGCAGGAGTTCACGATCCCCTCCGGCGCGGACAACGTGCAGTTCCTGTTCAACAGTCCGACGGTCGCCAACCAGAGTGTGACGTTCGATGCGCCGCTGCTGATGACCAAGGCGGATTACAGCGCGTACCTTGCCATGCAGGACAGGCCGGAACGCGTGTACTGGGACCTCATGCCGCTGACGCGCTCCTGACCGCAATCACCCCCGCAAGGGGGTGGTCGTGGTGAGGCTGGTGAATCTGGTGCGCAATCCGAAGCCCGTCGGCACGACCGGGTGGAGCGGGTCGTGCTATCTTGCCGAGGCGCCGTCCCTGTCGTATGCGGATTTGTCGCTGGTCGTCACCGCGAGGCAGGACCTGTCCGGCATGATGCAGGCGTGGGCCGAGACCGTCGTGGACACGACGCCCGGTGTCCGGTACGTGCTGAGCGCGTACCTGCGGGACGGCTCGTCGACCGGCCCCTATCCGATGGACAGGGTCCTGGCCGTGGACGCCGGTGTCATCGCCGGCAGCGCGACGTACGACGGGGTGAACAAACGGTACACGATGACGTTCACCCCGAGCGTGAACGTCTCGCACATCCGCCTGTACGCGCCATCCACGACGGGGCAGCGGTCGATGTTCGCGAGCGTGATCTGCTGCACCGAAACCGAATACCGGCAAGTCCAAGACCTCGGACTCGTCTACTTCGACCAATCAACCATGCCACGAAGGAGCTGAATCATGTCCGAATCCGGAATCGTCTTAGTCAAGGAGGAGTGATGGATTGACCGAGCAGATTGTGCAGTCGGTTGTCACGTGGGCGGTGACTGGTGTGCTTGGCGTTGTGGTCGGTTGGCTGGCGTCGTGGTGGCGTGGCGGTCGTCGTCGTGACCGTGCGTTGGAGGCCGGCGTGCGCGAGCTGCTGTTGTGCAAGCTGGAGCAGTTGCGCGCGGAGATGGTCGCCGCCGGCGGCATCGCGGACGAGGACCTCAAATCACGCAGTCAGCGGATCTACGACGCCTACCACGGTCTGGACGGCAACGGGCACGGCACCGCGATCAACAACGACATCCAGCGTGCGCCCATTCGTCCGCGTGAATGATGGGCGTGTTTCTCAAGGTTTGGCCCCGGTCCGGAGGTTTCCGGCCGGGGCCTCGTCATATCCAAATAAGAATGGAAGGAGAGGATATTGGTCCGTAACAGGAACCGTCCGAATATCATCATCCGCATGCTCGCCGTGCTCGCGGCCGTCCTGCTGGGCCTGTCGCCAGCGTCCGCCCTTGCGGCTGACATGATCGACGTCAGCTCGTGGCAGACCGGCATCAACGTGACCACCACCGGCGCGCAGATCGTGGTCGCCAAGGCCACCGAGGGCACGACCTACGTGAACCCGGACTGCGACCGCGTGGTCCAGCAGGCGCTCAAGGCCGGTCAGGGCGTGGGCGTCTACCACTTCGCCAACACCGCCAACAGCCCGCAGGCGGAGGCCGCATGGTTCAACCGCAACACCGAGGGCTACATCGGCAGGGGCATCGTCCCGATCCTCGACTGGGAGCCCTCCCAGCCGTGGAACGTCCAGTGGGCCGCGCAGTGGGTCGACGCCGTGCGCGCCAGGTGGGACACGATCCCGATCATCTACATGAACCAGTCCACCGAGAACTCCTACGACTGGTCGCCGCTGGTCCAGCGGAACGTCGGCCTGTGGGTCGCGGCGTACACGCTCGGCTACACGCCGATCTACGGGTTCAACCCGCCGTCCGTGCAGCCTGTGCTGCAGAACTGGCCGTTCGCGGTCGCCTGGCAGTACACCAGCTCCGGCCACGTCAACGGGTACGATGGCCCGCTCGACCTGAGCGTCGTGTACGGCGATCTGGAGACCTGGTACGCGTACGCCGGCAGCCGCCCCGACGGCACCACCACTCCGACGCCCGCGCCCGAACCGGCACCCGCGCCGGCGCCGCAGCCGTCCACCGGCTCCTGCGGCTCGGACTGCCGCGTCATCCAGTCCGGCCAGTACGTCTCTATGTTCTGGACCGACTGGTGGAACGTCACCGTCCCGAGCGGCGACCCGAACCGCGTGTACCCGGGCGACACCGTCTGCCACAACGGCGGCGCCGCTTCCGCCGGCAACGGCGGCCGCACGGTCACCGTGCGCTCCGGCGAAACCCTGTCCGGCATCGCGGCGCGTCTCGGCATCAGCTGGACCCAGCTCACCGGATACCGTTCCGGCAACCCGTCGCTCATCTACCCGGGCGAGGTCCTGCACTACTAGATACCAGGCCGGCGTCGCCATACGGGGCGCCGGCCGCCAATCCAGGATTTTATGGAGGCCATCATGGCTGATGAAACCAACGAGAACAAGACCGCGAAGCCCGTCACCAGCGAGGCCATCACCGCGAACGCGGTCACGGAAGCGAAACTCGAGGCGAATGAGATTCGCTTCGAGACGATCACTCCCGGTGACACCGGAGCCGCCGATCCCGCGGTGGCACCTTCGTGGCTGATTCCCGACAAGGTGTATGACGTGCTCAAGTGGGTGGGTCTGATTGCGTTGCCGGCCATCGCCGTGTGCGTGCAGACCATCGGCACGGCGGCGGGATGGTCGGGCACCGACCTGACCGTCACCATCCTGACCGCCCTGGGCACCCTCGTCGGTGCGCTCATCGGCGCCAGCGCGCTCAAGGCACGACACACGACACAGGAATAGCCTGCTGCATCACAACGCCCCGCCCTCCCGCGATACACGCGGGGGAGCGGGGCGCTTTTCTCGTATTCGCGGGCGCTGTATGATGATTTGCGATAACGATATAGAGTGCCTTTTGTGTGCCCTACGGTTTTCGGCAGGCTCGGAACCGTTGGAATCATTGGGTTTCCGTTTTCATCGTCGAGTTCAAGTTCAACGTGTCCAAGTGACGGGTTGACTCGTCAAGAAACGGCGCGGTTCCAACGGTTTCCGGCTTCGGGACGGTGGAACCGCGCCGTTTTTGGATGTCTGGAAAGCGTCGGTTTCCGCCACGTGTCGGGCTGCTGTTGCCAGCGTTTGAGTACCTTCTCGCCCGCGGCCGTTCGGTCGAGGCGACGATGTGCAGGGGGCGTTTGACGCTCTTGCAGTCCAGGCTATTGCCCCAGATGCGTGTTCGCGGCGTCTTCCGGTGTCGGGCGTCCGACCTCTATTGTTCCATTTCCCAAAAGGAACAAATAGGTGTGCCTGCAATGGGTGCCTAATGTTCCAAAAACGAAAGTCGGTTCCTCGGCGTTTCCGCCCTGTGAACCGGGCGGTCGGCGTGGGCGCTCAGCGCACGCGTTCCGGCTCGATGGCCAGCGTCGGATCGGCCGCCATCGCATCGAGCTCCGCCGCATCACAGAAACCGACCGAGGCGCCGCTGAACCCGATCTTGTGCGCGGCGAACAGCTCGGCGCGCCGCAGAGCCTCAAGCGGCGCCAGACCGCCGGCGACGCCGTGGAGGAACGCCGAGAACAGGGCGTCGCCGGCGCCGACGGTGTTGACCACCTTCGTGGTCGGGGCCGCGGGCAGCGTCCAGGTCTCGTCCGTGTCACGCAGATGCAGCATCGCGCCCTTGCCGCCCATGCCGATGACGACGATGCGCGGCCCGTACCGGTCGGCCAACCGCCGCGCGAAATCGGCGGGAGGCTCCGGCAGCCGTTCGTCGCTGAGGAACAGCATGTCCGCCGCGGCCATGAAGTCGCGGTTGTACTCGTCGCCGATGTCGTCGAGCACATGCACGTCGGTGGCGACCGGCTTGCCCGCCTCCCGCGCGGCGCGCAGCAGATCGCGGTTGAAGTTCGTGTTGCACGCCACCACGATGTCCGCGGTTTCCAGCGAGTCCCTGACCGCCGCGCCCGCCGGGCCCGAGACCGGCAGCTGCATGTCCTGCACGTCCTTGAGGTCGCAGTAGACCTGTCGGCGTCCGCTCGGATCGTACAGCACCACCGAGGCGGCGGTCTGGCGCAGCTCCTGCCGGACGTGCGCATCGTCGATGCCGTCGCGGGCCAGCGTGTCGAGTACGCGGCGGCCGTCGTCGTCCGGCCCGACGAAGGTGTGCAGATCCACGTCGTCGCCGAGCGCGCGCAGTGCGCGGGCGATGTTGAACGCGACACCGGAGACCGCGCTCGAGACCCCGAAGAACGGGTAGTCGATCGGATAGTACGGAATCGGGAACTCCCGGACCGCCACGGTGGTTTCGATGTTGATCAGTCCCGACACGAGTATGGTCATCATTGCCCCTTCTCGACATGCCATCACGGATGTGGCTTCCATGATACCGGGATTGGGAGGTCCTTTTGCAGGGTATATTCCGTCATGACACCGTGACCACATTGCTGTATCGGTTGGCTTGATATGGTGCGCATCTGTTCGGTACTGACGCTGTATGGTGGTCAAAGAAGTGAGGACCTGCATATCAGGTCTGGACCGATTGATGCTGTGTCTGTGGCTTTTTACCATCCCGTGAAACGGATGGTGGACTGTAACCTGATTCGCATTCGGTGGCGTGATAATGGATGCAGTGATAGTGGGAAAGCGTGTGGGGGCCGCAACGCATAAAAGATGGGGGGATAATGCCATTGCATCGTGTGCGCATGAGCCGGAGTCTGTCGGAGAGCGATATAGGAAAAGTCTGCGATAACGTTGTTTCCATCGACGATGTCGATGAACGGTGCCTTGCTGTGTTGATGCTATCCGCGTATCGCGGAACCGTCGACGATGAGGGCGAAACTCTGGATGATGCCTTAACGGAACTGCGCTTGGTGCGAAACGGCGCATACGGTCCTGTTATCACGGCGGCGAGTGGCGTGATCATTCGTGAGGGCGAGCCTATGAGCGTGATCATCACGACCGAGTATGGGCTCAAGCCGCTGATCTGCTACGTGTTCACCAATCCCGCCGTGCAACGACACGGATTGGCGACGATGCTGATCCAACGCGCCTGTGCGGCGCTTGCCGCTGAGGGCTGGACTAATGTCGAGCTTGCCGTGACCATCGGGAGCGCGGGAGAGCGGCTGTATCGACGGCTGGGGTTTACGCAGATTCGCGATGCCGATTGATTTCACTGGCGGCAATCACTCGTCGCTGGATGGCCGTTATCGTCATGTATAACGTTGCACGGCGGCGTTGTGCGGAAGAGTCTGGTTCACAGGATTGCCGGGACGGATCCTGTGAACCGGTCCGTACGATGGTCGATGAATGGTTTTGGCGGCATACCGCCGTTTATCCATGTGCCCAACCATCGTCGCCGTGAGTTTCCGGTTCACAGGATCGCACCGGGCAATCCTGTGAACCGGCCGGCTGCATGGCGGCGGACGGCGGCCGCCTTATGCCGTCTTCGGCATGCCCTTCGTCGGATCGTTGGTGCCGGCCAGCGCCTTCTCGCCCGGCCGGGCGAGCGGTCCGACGAGCTCGTGCGCGGTGTACGGCGCCTCGATGTAGTCGATGTCCTTCGCCGACAGCCGCACGTCCAGGGCCGCGACCGCGTCGTCCACGCGCTCCGGCCTCGAGCAGCCGACGATCGGCGCGGTGACGCCCCTGGCCCAATGCCAGGCGAGCGCGACGCGGGCCATCGGCACGCCGAGCCGCTCGGCGACCTCCGCGACGCGCGCGACGATCGGCATGTCCTGCCCGCGCGCCGCGTCGTACTTGCCCCGCATCGTCGCGTCGGTCGTCCCGCGCTTCGAGGACGACTCCCATGTCGGCCGCGCCAGATGCCCGGAGGCCATCGGGGAGTACGGGGTGAGCGCCATGCCGTACTGCCGGCAGACGGGGATCAGCTCGCGCTCGTCCTCGCGGTACAGCAGGTTGTAGTGGCACTGCATGCTGGTGAACTTCGTCCACCCGTTCGCCTCGGCCGCAGCCTGCATGTTGTGCAGCTGGTAGGCGTACATCTCGCTGGCGCCGAGCGCGCGGACCTTGCCGGCGCGCACCAGGGCGTCGAGCGCCTCCATCGTCTCCTCGACCGGTGTGTCGTAGTCGTAGCGGTGGATGATGTACAGGTCCAGGTAGTCGGTGCCGAGCCGGCGCAGCGTGCCGTCGATCTCGCGGCGGATGGCCTCTGCCGACAGGTGCCCGTCGTTGAAGTACACCTTGCTGGCGAGCACGACGCGGTCGCGGGGCACGCCGAGCCGCTTCAGCGCGCGGCCGATGTACTCCTCGCTGGTGCCGAAGGCGTAGCAGTTCGCGGTGTCGATGAAGTTGACGCCGCGTTCGAGCGCCCTGGCGATCACGGCCTCGGTGCCCGCCTCGTCGATGGTCCACTGGTGGAAGTCGGGCGACGCCTTGCCGAAGCTCATGCCGCCCAGGCAGACCCTGGACACCTGGATGCCGGACCATCCCAGCGGCGCGTAGCGCATGTCCGCGGAGCCGCCGGTCGCGGCGGTGTCGTCGGTGGTGTCGGTCATGATGGTTCCCTCCATTTCGGTCATGATGCGATGTCGAGATATGCCTCCAGCCTATACATGCCGGCGTCGCCGCACCAATGTTCGCCATGCGCGTGGCGTCATGCGGCGGGCGCATGGCACCGCGCCCGGCCCGTCGCACCCGCGCGCCCGTTTCGTCCTCATCGCCGTCCGCACCTCCGTCCGCGCCGTAGACCGTTGGAACACGCGACGCGGCAGGGGGCCTTGCCGTCCGCGGTCAATCCCATACAGTGGTGTCCACGTCGCGCGGCGGGCATCGCGCCGTCCGGCGACGCACGACAGGAACGACGATGGCCGCACGGCCGGCGCGGAGACGGCCGGTCCGGGCACGACGACGGGAGGATCCCCATGACCACCGAGGGAGGCCGACGGTTCGCCGCGTTGCCGCGGGCGAGACGGGACGCGATCATCCTCGCCTCGATGCGCGTCTTCGCGCGGCACGGCTACCGCGACGCGAACACCGCCGACATAGCCCGCGCCGCCGGGATGTCGAAGGGGCTGTTGTTCTTCTACTTCCGCAACAAGCGCGACCTGTACCTGAACACCGTCGACTACGTGTCCACCGTGATGGGCGAGGCCGTCGTGGACGACGCGGCATGGGCCATCGACGACTTCTTCGACCTGATCATGCATCTGTGCCGGCGCAAGCGCGCGGAGCTGGCCCGGCACCCGCTGATGCTCAGGTTCGCGCTCGCGGCGTGGTATCCGAGCCACCGCGACGTCGCGCCGACGGTGAACCGGTGGATGCAGCGGCAGATCACCGTGATGTACGAGCGGTACCTCTCGCATGTCCGGCTCGACCGGTTCCGTGACGACGTCGACCCGCGCCACGTGCTGGACATGCTGATCTGGCTGGCCGACGGCTACCTGCACCGGCAGGTCGGCCTCGGGCTGCCGGTCGACCTGGACGACATGCTCGTCCAGTGCGGGCAATGGTGCGCCATGCTGCGGCGCTACGCGTACCGGCAGCCGGACGGTCCGGCCCCGGACGGCGATGCGCCCGCCCCGCGCGACCGATCGACCACGGAAAGGACGACGATATGAACGACGGCAAGGCCAACGCGCCCGCGCACGCCCCGGCCATGATCGAACTGCGCGGCCTGACGAAGGACTACGGCCATGGGCGCGGCGTGTTCGACCTCACCCTGGAGGTTCCCGAGGGGCAGGTCTGCGGCTTCCTCGGCGCGAACGGGGCGGGCAAGACCGTGACCATGCGCACGCTGATGGGTTTCATCCGCGCCGGCCGCGGCTCGGCGCGCATCGCGGGGTTGGACTGCTACCGCGACCGCGCCCGCATCCAGCGCGACGTCGGGTACCTGCCCGGCGAGGTCGCCTGCCCCGCCGGCATGACCGGCTGGGAGTTCCTCCGGTTCATGGCGCGGCTGAAGGGGCTGCGCGGCGAGACGACGATGCGCGCGCTGATCGACCGGTTCGAGCTCGACCCGTCCGCCCGCATCGGCCGCATGTCGAAGGGCACCAAGCAGAAGGTCGCGCTGGTATGCGCCTTCATGGGCCGGCCCCGCGTGCTGCTGCTGGACGAGCCGACCAGCGGCTTCGACCCGCTGATCCAGGAGCGGTTCGTCGACCTGGTGCGGGAGGAGCGGGAACGCGGCGCGACGGTGCTGCTGTCGTCGCACATCTTCCCGGAGGTCGAGCGCACCTGCGACCGGGTCGCGTTCGTCCGCGCCGGGCGGCTCGCCGGCGTCGAGTCGATGGACGAGGTGCGCGGGGCCAGGCGCCGCGTATACGGCATCGTGTTCGCCGACGCCGGCGAATGCGCGCGGTACCGCGCCGCGCATATGCGCTCGCCGCACGTCGTCGCTGCGGTCCGTGGCGACGCCGAAGCGCGGGCGGCGGACGGCGGCGCCGTTCGCGTCGGTTCCTCCGGGCCGGGCCTGCGTGCCGGCGCGCACGGAACGTCCGGCGTCGGCCTCGAGGCGACCGTCGTCGGCGACGTCGGCGGCTTCATCGCGGACCTGGCGGGCTACCGCGTCGTCGACCTGACGACGCGCGAACAGACGCTGGAGGAGACGTTCCTGCACATCTACGACGGCGCGACCGCCGGACGGACCGCCGGGCATGCCGGCCGCGCGAACGGAAAGGAGACGCGGCGATGAACCCCACGCTGCTGCTGCACGACCTCAGACGCATCCTGCCGATGTGGACGGCGCTGACCGCGGTAACGGCGGCCTATATCGCCGTGGTCGTCGCGATGTACGATCCGCGGGCCAACGAAGGGCTCGACGCGCTGGTCGCCACGATGCCGGAGCTGTTCGCCGCGTTCGGCATGGACGGGGCCTCGGCCACGCTGTCGGGGTTCATGGTCGACTACCTGTACGGCTTCCTGCTGGTGCTGCTGCCGATGGTCATGGTGGTCGCCGCGGTGCACGGCACGCTGATCCGACCGATCGAGACCGGTTCGATGGCCTACCTGCTCGCCTCGCCGCATTCCCGCCGCACGATCGCCGGCTCGGCGCTCGCGTCGGTCGTGGCGTCGTCGGCGGCGATGGCCGTGGCGGTGAGCGTGACGGAGGCCGTGTGCGTGGCGGTCCGCGCGCCCGGAGACGTCGCGCTCGCCGATATCGCGGCGATGAACCTGGGGCTGCTGGCGTTGTGGCTGAGCATGGCGGGCGTCTGCGCGCTCTCGGCCTGCGCCATCGGCAACGCGTCCGCCGCGCTGTGGACGGGCGCCGGGCTGTGCGCCGCGCAGTTCCTCATCAGGATGCTGGCGCAGGCCGACGACGGCATGGACGTGCTGCGCTGCGCCACGGCGCTCACGCTGTTCGATCCGGAGGGCCTGGCCGCGGGCGAGGGGCCGGCGGTCTGCGGCGCCGTGGCGTTGGCGGTCGCCGGCGCGGCGATGTGCGTCGCGGCCGTGGAGGTGTTCCGTCGCCGCGACCTGAGCCTGTGACGCGGCGTGCCGCCCGTCCGCGGGGCTTGGCCGTGGGCGCCGGACGTGACATGCGCCGCCGGCGGGTGGCCCTGTTCGGGCGGGTGTGCGACAATGGTGCATCCACGGGACGGCGCACGCCGACGAGGGAAGGGGCATGGCATGGCCAGGGAGAACCGTTACGACGACGCGGAGTTCTACGGGAAGTACGGGCGGATGGCCCGGTCGCGGCAGGGGCTGGAGGGCGCCGGCGAATGGCGGGCGCTGCGGGCGATGCTGCCGGACTTCCACGGCGCCCGCGTGCTCGACCTGGGCTGCGGGTACGGGTGGCACTGTAAATATGCCGCCGACCACGGCGCCGCATCCGTGCTGGGCGTCGACATCTCGCGCCGCATGCTGGAGCACGCGCGCGAGATCAACGCCGACCCGGCCATCGAATACCGCCGCGCGGCGATGGAGGACGTCGAGGCGCCGGACGCCTCGTTCGACGTGGTGCTCAGCTCGCTGGCCTTCCACTACGTCGAGGACTTCGCCGGCCTGATGCGGCGGATCGCGCGGTGGCTGCGGCCGGGCGGCACGCTGGTGTTCTCCGTCGAGCATCCGGTGTTCACCGCCTACGGCTCGCAGGACTGGTGGTACGGTCCCGACGGCGAGATCCTGCACTTCCCGGTCGACCGCTACTACTACGAGGGCGAACGCGAGGCGGTGTTCCTCGGCGAGAAGGTGGTCAAGTACCACCGGACGCTGACCACCTATCTCGGCGCGCTGCCGGACAACGGCTTCGAGATCACGCGCGTGGTCGAGCCGATGCCGCCCGAGGACATGATAGACCTGCCGGGCATGCGCGACGAGATGCGCCGTCCGATGATGCTGCTGGTGTCGGGCGTCCGGCGCTGAGCGCGGGGCGCGGCGGGCGGCCTGGCGTGTCCCCTCCGTGGGTGCGGCGGGGCGGGTTCCGCCAGGCGTTCTTCCACGGAGCCGCGACGCCGTCATCGGCCATGTCGCCGGGCTTGCGTCCCGGGCGGCGCCTTCCCCGGGCCGCGTGGGGCGTCATCCGGCGGGCGGTGCCGGTGACGGTTCGGGCGTCTTCCCGCCGGGTGCCGGGACGGCGCCGTGGATCATGCCGCGTTACCTGCAGTTTGTGTGATGTTCATGTTCGGCCCTTCACGCCCGGCGGATCCGTGGGTAGGATGAAAACGGACCGATTCGGGGAGGCGGCACGGCGCCGTGCAGGATGGTGAAGGCATGAGGGTGTTCGATTTCGACGGCACGATCTACGACGGCGAAAGTCTGTTCGACCTGTACCTGTTCAGCGTCCGCTACGAGCCGCGCGTGCTGCGCTACATCGCCCCGGTGCTGAACTGCGGCATCCGCTACAAGATGGGCCGGGCCGAACTCGGGCAGATGGAGCGCAAGCTCGACGCGGTCGTGCGGCGCTACCTGCTGGACCTCGCCGCATCCAAGCGGCTGGGGCGCGCGCAGCGTCGGTTCCATGAGGGGAAGGCTCGGATTCCGTATCATGACGCGAATCCCATACCGGGTTCCGGCGCCCCGGCGGGCGCCGGAACGCACGGGGGCGTGACGCCGAACATCGGGCCGGCCGGGGGCGCGACGCCGGCCTTGGCCGCCATGACCGGGGCCGGCGGCATGGGGAATATGGCGGGAGAGGGCCTCGGCGGCCTGTCCCGCGAGGGGCTGGACGTGCTGTCGACGCTGTTCTGGGACCGGAAGTTCCGCAAGATCAAGTCGTGGTATGTGCCGCGGCCGGATGACGTGATCATCACGGCGTCGTTCGATCTGACGGTGGGGGAGGCGTGCCGTCGTTTGGGCGTGGAGCATGTGATCGCCTCGACGATCGATCCGGAGACGCTGGAGATCTCGTATCTGAACTTCAGTTCGAACAAGGTGCGGCGGTTCCGCGAGATCTACGGCGAGGACGCGGTGATCGACGAGTTCTACACGGACAGCCGGCACGACCAGCCGATGATCGACATCGCGCGCACGGCGTACTTGGTCAGGGGCGACAAGGTCATCCGCATCAAGTAGGGCGAGTAGGCCGCGTCGCCCGGGTGCTATGGGCGTCCGGGAGGGGTTATCTTGCCTAGGTGTAGCGGATTTCGGCCTCTGCGGACATCGATCGGCGCTACGTGAGGCGACTTGGAGGCCTGCCGCCCGACAACATCGGCCATATTCCGCCATTGATACTCAGGGTTTGGCGCCCCGGCTGCCTCACGTAACGCCGATCGATGTCCGCAAGCCCCCAAATCCACCACACGTAGGCCAGATGGCCTCGCCGGAGGCGTCGAGACATGCGATCGGTCCGGCCGGAATCGTCGGAATGCGTCATCGGTCCGACCGGAACCGCCTGAAGCGCGGGCGGCCGAGGCCGAATCGTCGAGTTGCGCGAATATGCAACCGAAAACATCGGGATATGCGGACGCCCCGGCCGGAATCGCCGCGGCGACGACTCGGTCGCCCTACCCCTTGTTGCGCGCGACCATCAGGAACCGGTGGATGGTGCCCCGGACCGCGCCGTCGCGCTCGAGCTCCTGCTGCGCCCGTCGGAGCTGCGGCAGGCACCGGTCCACCGAAAACCCCGGAAACTCCCACTCGATGATGCGCGCGAACCACACCAGCGCGCCGACATCGTAGAACTCGATCGGCCGGAACGCCTCCTCGCCGCGTTCGACGGCGAACCCCGCCGCCTCGAACTCGGCGGCGGTGTGCGCCAGCGTCAGATCCGGATATGGTTCCGGCGTGCCGGGCAGCAGCAGTTCGACCAGTTCGCGGTCGTTGCGCCCGCCGACCTGCTCGGTGACGAACAGGCCGCCGGGCCTGATGATGCGATGGAGCTCATGGGCGTCGAACGCGCCGTGCCGGTTGATGACGATGTCGAAGGCATCGTCGGGGAACGGCATCGGCGCGTCGCCGTCGACCGCGGCGAATGCGACGCCCAGCGGCCCGAACGTGGCCCGGCACAGTTCCACGTTCGGCGGATACGCCTCGGTGGCGGCGGTCAGTTCGTGCGGATGGCCCAGCGACAGCAGGAACTCGCCGCCGCCGGTGTCCACGTCGAGCAGCCGGTCGCCGGGATCCAGCAGCTCGCGCACGACCGCCTCGTAGTCCCAGGGCAGGTCGTCCTCCTCCCGGTACCGCCCGCGGAGATGCGAGAAATCCCAGCCGAGCATATGCGCGGCGTCCTCTTCCATACGCCAGTCGCGTTCGAGCTTGTCGATCGATTCGGTTTTGGTCATGGCCCCTCCTGCGACCGCCGGTGCCGGCATGCCGGACGCATGCGCGACGGTCCCGGACCTCAGTGTAGCGCGTCGAACGCGCGCAGCTGCCGGCCGCACCAGTCGAACAGGCGTCGGTATATGCGCCGGCGTTCCGCGGCGTCGCACGCATCCAGCAGCGCGGGGTCCATGCTGCAGCGCAGCAGCGCCTCCTCGTCCGTCATGGCGCCGGCGTCCGGCCCGCCCTCCTGCGCGCCGCGCCGTTCCGCCCGGGCGGGCGGCTCCGGGGTCGCGGCGTTCCGCCCATCCGCGTGCGCGCCCCGCAGCAGGCCCAGCGCGGCGCGTTTGGTGTCGGGGAATTCGCCGGTGCGCAGGTACAGCACCATCTGCAGGGCGAAGAAATACGCCTTGCACAGCGCCGCGAGCATGCCGTCCGCGGTCTGGCCGTCAGAACCGCCATGACCGTCATGGTCATCGCCGCTTCCGAGGGCGGCGGGGGTGCCGTCATCGTGTCCGCCGGCCGGCATGGCGTAATCTTCGCCGGTCACGCCGTCGGTCACGTCTCCGACCGTGCTCCCGATCGCGCCGCCGGCGGTCAGGTACGCATGCGCGGTCATGTGGTACAGGTCGGCGACCTCGACCCGCGCGCCGTAGCGGATGTCCGACTCGTCCAGCGCGGGCAGCAGCGCCTTCAGGTCGCCGAACCAGCATCGCGTGCCGCGCAGGAACTGGAACAGCTCGTAGCGCGGCCACGCGGCCAGCTCGCGCCTGCCGCAGGTGAACCCGACCGCGCGCTCGCCGTCCGGCAGTCCGGCCATCGCGGCGTGGAAGCGGTCGAGGTCGTCGAAGCGCAGCCCGTCCACCACGACGAGGATGTCGATGTCGCTGTCCGGTCGCGCCTCGCCGCGCAGCCGGCTGCCCTGCAGGCCGACGCAGAGCAGCCGGTCGCCGAACGTCCGCCGCAGCGCCGCGACGGCCTGCGTCATCCAATGGTCAATGTCGTTCATATCCGATCCTTTCCGTTTCGTGTCTGGGGCCGCTGCCGATTCGCGGCGGCGATGCCGGGTCGCGTCCGTCCGCGGCGGCGCGGGTGGCGGCGGAGATGGCTGACGGCATCGCGGAGCGACGTCATCGCCGGGCGGCGGCGCGGAGTCGATGGGGTTCCGGCCGGTCGAACGAAAAGGGTGAGGAGGTCCACTGTACCAGCGTCGGCCGGGCGCCGTCGCACATTGTGTCGCTGGTGCGACGCCGTCGCGCCGTGGCGCATGCCGATTCCGTGGCTCGGGGCGCCGGCACATTGTGCCGGACGTGCCGTTGCCGGTCGCGTGCGCACCGATGCGCGCCTGGTGTGGTCACGACGGGAGGATCCGCCATGGCCACCGGGGGAGAGGCGCACCGGCGCGCGCCCGGTGTGTTCCGATACCGTGCGGCGCGTAAGATGCGGTTCGTGACGTTTCAGCCGGCGGGCCGCTCCCGGCCGGCGCCGACCCGGAGGAGAGGAGTGCGGCGATGATGGATCCGGAACCGTTCGCGGCGGTCAGGGGCGAGGGATTCCCCGTGGTGCTCGTGCATGGCATGGGCGTCGACCATCG
The DNA here is from genome assembly GCF_019331775.1 of Bifidobacterium phasiani. Taxonomy (GTDB): domain Bacteria; phylum Actinomycetota; class Actinomycetes; order Actinomycetales; family Bifidobacteriaceae; genus Bifidobacterium; species Bifidobacterium phasiani. Next base: position 197,510 of record NZ_JAHBBD010000001.1, on the reverse strand, counting down.
TTCGCTGCTGCTGCTCGACGACGCCTTCCCCGAGGGGACCAGGCGCATCTACCTCGACCTGCCCGGCTACGGCCGCACGTCGGTGATGCCCGGGCCCGGGGGACTGCCCGAATACGCGAACTGGCTGCTGGACGCCATCGACGAGCTGGCCGGCCGCGGGCGGTTCGCGCTGGTCGGCAACTCGATGGGCGGCGCGCTCGCCCGCGAGATGATCGCGCACATGCCCGGCCGGGTCGCCGGTCTCGCGCTGATCGCGCCGGTCATCGACCCGGTGATCGCGCACCGCCGCGTCGCCGAGCACAATGTGCACGAGCCGAACCCCGACCTGATGCACAGGCTGCCGCTCGACCAGGTGCTCGACTTCATCCGCATGGGCGTCAACCAGTCCTACGAGGCGTGGAAGCGGTACCAGATGTACGTGCTGCCGGGCATCCGGTCCTTCGACCGCGACGCCTACATGAAGCTCGAGAACCGCTACTGGCTGGCCGACGACCCCGAGCGCGCCTTCGGCACCTTCGACGGGCCGACCACGATCATCTGCGGTCGGCAGGACCAGATCGTCGGCTACGAGGACCAGGAGGCGATCCTGCCGCACTACCCGAACGTGCGGTACACGGTGATCGAGGAGGCCGGGCACAATGTGCACATCGACCGGCCGGAGCAGGTCAGGGCGCTGCTGTCCGACTGGGCCGCGCAGCTGCCGCTGTAGACCATACGGACAGCGCGGGCAGGACACCGAAGCGGCGGCGGCAAAGGCCCGCGGCGGTCGGCGACCGGCGACGGACGCGTGCGCCGCGTGCGGCGTCGACATGCCCGACGGCATGCGGCGGATGCGGCGGCACGAACAGGTATGAGGGATACGGGAACGGGAGAGGAGGACCGTGGGGCAATTCCATGTCGTGCTCGATCAGCTGATCGGCTTCGCGATCATGCTGGTCGTCGGCTATATCTGCGTACGGTTCAGGGTCTACGGCGAGCGGACGCTGAACGGCATCTGCCAGCTGATCCTCAAGGTCGGCATCCCGCTGATGGTGTTCTCGAACGCCACGGCCGGCGCGACCCGCGAGGACCTGTTCGAGTCCGGCGTCATCCTGCTGATGCAGCTGGCGATGTACGTGCTGCTCATCGGTTCGACGTGGCTGGTCGCCCGGCTGATGCGCCTGCCGGAGGACCGCGGGCACGTCTTCCAGGCCGCGTTCGTCTTCGGCAACGTCGGGTTCATCGGGCTGCCGCTGCTCATTGCGCTGTTCCCCGGGCGCGGCGCCCTGTACTACTCGCTGATGGCGCTGCTCGACCAGCTGCTCATGTGGACGTACGGCGTGTGGCTGACGACTCCCGCGGCCAAACGGCGCGATCCGGGCCGCGCCGCGGTGCCGCTGCCCCGACGGCTGCGCGGCGTGCTCAGCCCGGGACTGGTCGCCGTCGTCGTCTCGCTGCTGGCGATCCTCGCGGGGGTGCGGCTGCCGGACGTCGTGCTGGAGCCGCTGCATACGGTCGGCTCGGTCTCGACGCCGCTGTCGCTGATGTACATCGGCGGCCTGTTCGCGTTGCGCGACTGGGCCGGCACGCTGAAGCGCGCCGAGGTGTACGTCGGCATCGTGGTCAAGATGCTGATCGTCCCGGTGGCGCTGTACCTGCTGCTGACCCACGTGCCGCCGCTGGTCGGGCTGGGCGCGTTGGACCCGGACATGGTGCACGCGGTCACGGTCGTCTGCGCGATGCCGACGATGACGGCCCTGGTGATGTTCGCGGAGCGCGAGCGCAACATGCCCGAGTACGCGGTCGGCCTGGTGCTGGTCACCACGGCGGCGAGCCTGCTGACTCTGACCGGCGTCTCCTACGTCGTGTTCTGACCTGCCGTACGCCGGCCGCGCCGTGCCGCGCCGACGCCCGTGCATCCGTGCGTCCGTGCGCCCGCGCCGCGGCCTGGAACGCCTGGCGCGAACGCGGGCGGCCCGTGCCCGTGCGCCCGCGCCGCGCCCCAAAGGACGCAGGCGCCGGGATGCGCGATACTGGAAAGCATGTTCGCCCTGTTGGAAACGCTGATCGCCGTGTACGAGACCGGCCAGTTCACGTTGGCGGCCGACGAGCTCAAGGTCTCGCAGTCCACCGTCTCCTCGCGCATCGCGGCGTTGGAGTCGGCCGTGGGCGCCCCGCTGTTCGACCGGCATGCCAAGAGCAGCGTGACGCCGACCGAGGCCGGCACGCTGCTGTACCGCGCGGCCGTCGACATCGGCGCCTCGTGGCGGGACGTGCGCGAGCAGATCGCCCGGGCTCGCGCCAACCGGGAGCCTTTCGCGATGCTGTTCTCGCATACGGCCGGCGCGGTGCTGATGCCGGCGGCGCTGCGGGCGGCCCTGCCCGGGCTCGGCGGATTCGAGGTCCGCGTCGCGCCGATGAACTCCGACGGCATCCTGGAGCGGGTCGGCATGAAGGAGGCGCAGCTCGGGGTCGTCGAGAAGCCGATCATCGACGACTCGGTGGAGCGCGTCACGCTGTGCGAGGACGAGCTGGTGCTGGCGGGCGATCCGGACGGCGTATGGCTGGTGCGCGAGCACGGCTCCGGCGTGCGGTACTACACCGAACTGTATTTCAAGACCGCCGGCGTGGTGCCCGACCATGTGGTCGAGGTGGCGAGCAACGCCTCGATCGTCGCCTCGATCGGCGCGGGCGTGGGCTGCTCGGTGCTTTCGCGCGCCGCATGCCCCGACGGCGTGGCGACCCGCGACCTCGGCCCGGAGTTCGTGCGACGGTTCTACGCGCTGACGCCCAGGTCCGGGCTGACGCGCGGCCAACGCGCGCTGGCCGATGCGATCATCGCGGCGCTGCGCGACGTCAGGCTGCGCTGATGCGACGCCCGCCCGGCGCGTCGGGTGGACAAGCCGCCACGGAAACGGATCGTTCTGCCGAGGTAGCGTTCGTCTGGCGCATCGGCCGGCGTCGGTAGGCACCTGAACGCCTCCGTAGGCACATGGTCCGCGGGCCCCGACGGCGGAACGGCGCCGTCGCGGCGGAATGGGCGAGGCGTTGCCGCCGGCGATGTGCCCACGGAAGCGTCCAAGTGCCTACGGAAACGGGCGCACGGGCGCGGCCGCGCCGGGACGGACGTCGGTTGCATCGGTTGTATCGATGATATTCATCGATATGTTCCATTTGACCGATGATGCGTGGCGTTGTTCAATGAAGCCATGAGAGAGTTCTGCACCAAGTGGTGGAAGCGCATCGCGACCACCGACATGCTGTTCATCGCGGTCCTGACGCTGATCGCCTCGTTCATCGGCACGTTCCTCAAGCAGCTCGACGGGTTCTCGCTGCTGGGGCCGCTGATCATCGCCCTGCTCATCGGCATGGTGATCCAGTTCCCGATCCGTTCCCTCTACGTCGGCGCCAACGACTCGCGCCGCGCGGGGGTCAAGGACGCGGCCGGCCTGATCTCCAACAAGCTGCTGCGCCTGGGCATCATCCTGCTGGGCTTCAAGCTCAACCTGCAGGTGCTGTTCACGCAGGGCATCAAGTGCCTGCCGATCGCGGCCGTCATCGTGACGCTGGTCATCGTGGTCACCTACCTGATCGCCCGCGCGCTCAAGGTCAGCCCGATGCTGGCGATCCTCACCGCCGGCGGCACCGGCATCTGCGGCGCCGCCGCCGTCATGGGCCTGTCCGGCTCGATCACCGTCTCCGAGGACCAGGAGGAGGAGAAGGCCGACGACGAGGTGATGGCCGTCGCCACCGTCGCCATCATGGGCACCGTCTTCGCGCTCGTCGAGATCGCCCTGTTCCCGGCGCTCGGCCTGACCCCCGCGCAGCAGGGCATCGCCGCGGGCGCCAGCCTGCACGAGATCGCCCACGCCGTGGCGGTCGGCGGCGCGTTCGGCGAGGAGGCGCTGAACATGGCCACGATCATGAAGCTCAGCCGCGTGCTCATGCTGGTCTTCGCCGCGATCATCATCGCGATCTGGTGGGACCGCACCCATTCGACCGTCAGGCACGAGGGCAAGCGCAAGGTCGCCTTCCCGTGGTTCATGCTCGGCTTCATCGCCGCGTCGGTGCTCGGCACCTACGTGCCGTTCCTGGCCGCGATCTCGGCCCAGCTGGTCGACGTCGCCTACATCGTGCTCGGCATGGCCATGGCCGCGCTCGGCATCAACGTGAACTTCAAGGCGATCGCCTCCAAGGGCGCCAAGGCCGTGCTGGCCAGTTTCATCGCCTCGGTGATGCTGGTCGCGTTCGCGGTGCTCGTCGCCAAGCTGTTCTTCTGACGGACCGGACGGCTGTTTCGCCCGGGGCGAAACGGCGGAAGCGCCGCGGCGGGGGTCGGTTGTACGAAGTGAACGGTCAAGGATGAGAGCCCGGAGGGGCTCCGGGCCGGCGGCGGTCGCCCATGCGGCCGGGCGCCGGCCTTCTCCAAGGAAGTTAAGGAGTGTGTTTGACTATGGCCATGTTTCCTTCACTGATTCACGATTCCCTGTTCGGCGATCTGTTCGACGACCCGTTCTTCACGGGGCTGCGTCGCGTCAATGACGGCGGCACCGTGGTGGCCGGCAACATGATGAACACCGACGTGCGCGAGACCGACAAGGGCTACGCGGTGGACATCGACATGCCGGGCTTCCGCAAGGAGGACATCGCCATCGAGCTGAAGAACGGCTATCTGACGGTCAGCGCCCGTCGCGACTCGCACCACGACGACAAGAGCGACAACGGCCGCTGGCTGCGCCGCGAGCGGTACGTCGGCTCGTGCTCGCGCAGCTTCTACGTCGGCGAGAACGTCACCGAGTCCGACATCCACGCCAGCTACAAGGACGGCACGCTGTGCATCGAGCTGCCGAAGCCGCAGCGCGAGCAGCAGGTCGAGCAGAAGCACACCATCGCCATCGAAGGCTGATCCATCCGCCTGGATCCGCGGCGGCCGGACCATGACCCATGCGGCCATGGTCGTCGCCTCGGCTGCTTCGCCGTCGGGCATCCGCGCGGGCGGTTGTCCGACGGCACGCCGGCGTCGGTCGCGGCCGTGCGGACCGTGGCGCCGTGGATATGGGCGGATTGCGGACGAGGCCCTGTTCCGGTTCATGCGAACCGGAACAGGGCCTCGTCCGTTCAGGTACCGGAGCGCCGGGCTGATGGCGGCGCATGCGTTCGCGGTGCCGGGCGCGGTTGTGGCGCCGGCCGCGATCGGCGCGGGGCGATGGGCCCCTGTGGCTCACTTGGCGAGCACGCGGCGGATCGCCTTCCAGGCCGCTTGGCCGAGGGCGTAGCTGCCGAGCGACGGGTCGGTCGCGGCGAGCGGGGAGCGCAGGGCTTCGTTCAGCATCGTTTCGTTCTTGTTCATAGGTGGTCCTTTCGTGGCGGCGGCCGTCTTGGTCCGCGGCCGCCCGTGTGTTCGTTTCCGTTCGTTCTTCTGTTGTGGTTTCAGCCTACGACGGCGGTGCGGGCCCGCGCATGCCGGATTCCTCGACTTTTTGACATATCCGTCGGCTATTCTTGAATATCGATAACCATAAGGCGGGCGAAAGGGGCGTGACATGGCACAGCAGCCGGTCGTGGACGAGGCGAAGCTGAGGTACCTCGACTTCCTCAGCCGCGAGGACCGCGTCCGCCACCACCGCTACGTCGAGGAGATGAAGCAGTTCGACCTGATGAAGGCCGGCGACCTGGCGGCGATCGGGGAGAGCGCGCGGATGTGGTCCTCGGGGCTGACCGGGCACGTCAGCGACGATCCGCTGCGCAACGCCCAGTACCTGTTCGTCGCCTCGGTGACGATGGCCACGCGCTTCGCCATCGAGGGCGGCATGGACGAGGAGGACGCCTACAACGCCAGCGACCTGTACATCCAGAGCGTCGACCGGTGCACATCGGTCGACGAGGTGCGCCGGCTGAACACCGACATGATGACCTTCTTCACCTGGGCGATGGCCGACATGCAGAAGACCGAGGTGCACTCCAAGGCGGTCGTCGAATGCATGGACTACATCCACTACCATCTGCACGAGCGCATCACCGTGCCGATCCTCGCCGGGCACGTGCACCTGAACCCGACGTATCTGTCGGAGCTGTTCGCGCGGGAGACCGGCACCACGATCTCGAAGTACGTCACCGCGCAGCGCATGGAGGCGGCCGAGAACATGCTCAAGTACTCCGAGTACCCGCTGGGCGAGATCGCGCAGATCCTGGCGTACCGGTCGCAGAGCCACTTCACGAAGGTGTTCCGCGAGCACAGCGGCATGACACCGGGGGAGTACCGCAAGCGGTACGCGCAGACCGGCCTGTGGCCCGAGTAGCGCGTGTCCGGCGGCTTCGGCGGCTTCGGCGGATTGCGGAACACGGATTGCGGACCGCGGACCGGGCGGTGGATCGCGGACCGGGTGGCGGGCTGCGGGCGGTGGGCGATCCGCGGAACGGGCTGCGGGCGGTGGGCGATCCGCGGAACGGGCTGCGGGCGACCGCGGAACCTCCGGGTCCGGAGCGGATGGCTCCGAAACCTCCGGCTCCGGAACGTCCGTCGGCACGGTCCGTCAGGTGTCGGGCGTGACGGACTGCGTGCGGCCGCACAAACGAAAAGACCCTCCCGCCGGGACTCCGGTCGGGAGGGTCGTCCGCCGCTTGGGGCCTGTCGGTCGGCGGCGGCCGGGTCTTCAATGGGCCGCGCGCGGGGCGTTGCGCGCCCTCATGCGGCCATCGGCGCGTTCCTTACTTGGCGATCACGCGCTTGAGGCCGTTCCACACGGTCTGGGAGAGCGCGTAGCTGCCGAGCGACGGGTCGGTCGCGGCGAGCGGGGAGCGCAGGGCCTTGTCGAACATCTGCTGATCCATCATGGTTGTCATCCTTTCGTTGACGGCGGCCGTCTTGGTCCGCGGCCGCCCGTGTCGCATCTTGTTCGTTCTTCTGTTGTGGCTCCAGCCTACGTCGCCGCCGGGGGGCCGTCATGCCGCTTTCGTCGTACTTTTGTCATATCTGTCGGCAATGCTTGAAAATCGTCAACGGCGGCGTGCCGAGGGGGGGTGAACGGCGGTGGACGCGGGGGTGAATTTCAGGGCGGGAACGCGCGTCCCGGCGGGTCGCCGGAACGTACCGGCGATACCGTGGAGGCAGGGCCCGCCCGCGGGGGCATGCGTGCGCGGCGGCCGTGCGCGGCGGTTGCGCCGGCGGCCGATGCGGCGGTATCGTCGGCCGTGCCGCCGCGACCCGGCGTGATGACGGGCCGAACGCCTCCAATGCGGGAATCCGGGCGTGCCCGCCGTGGCCCGGTCCCGGCTTCCGGCCGATGACGGACCGAGGCGGGCATGGCCGCGGCGGGCGCGACCGCGGCCGCGCGGCGCACGCGCGCATGCGGCGCGCACGACGAATACGACACGGAAGGTGAGGAAACCATGGGCATGCCGCTCGACCTTTATGTGATCCGCCACGGGCAGTCCGAGGCGAACGTCATCGTGCAGGCGGGGGAGCGGGGCGACGACTCGCTGTACACGCAGGACAACGTCACCGTGCCGGACCGCTCCTGGCGCCTGACCGCCGTCGGCCGCAAGCAGGCCGACTGCATCGGCCGCTGGCTGGTCTGCCGGCAGCAGCTGTTCGACCGCTACCTGGTCTCCCCGTACGTGCGCACGCGCGAGACCGCCGCGACGATGGCGCTGCCGAAGGCCAAATGGGAGGAGTGCCGCGTGCTGCGCGAACGCTCCTGGGGCGAGATCAACACGGTCACGCAGGAGGAGTTCCGCACCAACTACCCGCGCAACTGGATGTTCAAGCGCACCGACCCGCTGTACTGGCGGCCGCCGGCTGGCGAGTCGATCGCGGACGTCGCCGAGGACCGCGTGCACAACCTGCTGACCTCGCTGAACCGGCGCTCCGACGCCCAGTCCGTGGTCGCGGTGACGCACGGCGACTTCATGCTCGCGCTGATGCTCACGCTGGAGGACATCTCCGACGAGGAGTTCCTGCGCCGCGCCGACAGCCCGGAATGGCAGATCACGAACTGCACGTGCCTGCACTACTCGCGCCGCGACCCGCACACCGGACGCACGTCGCTGCGCATGCGTTGGGAGCAGACCGCGCGCCCGGTGCTCGACGAGGCGACCGGCCGCTGGGAGGTGAGCGTCGAGCCGTGGCGCGAGTTCGCCAAGCCGCTGCTGTCCAACGGCGACCTGGTCGACGTCGTCCACGCCGTGGATCCGCACCTGTGAGGCGCCCGCCCGCGGGCGTTCGGGGGCCGAGGTCGGGTGTATCGCTACAATGGCCTGTGATGCGCGGCGGGAGTCGTGTGCCGCGCGGAGAGAGTTAAGGAGAACCAGATGACGAATCTGTTCACTTGGGCCATCCATGGCGATGGCAAGACGCTCAAGCCCGGCGAGGTCGTCGAGCCTGACGAGCGTCTGACCTGGGTGCGCACCGCCGGCATCGGCGCGCAGCACGTCGTGGCCATGTTCGGCGCCACCTTCCTGGTGCCGATCCTCACCGGCTTCGACCCGTCGACCACGCTGTTCTTCACGGCGTTCTCGACCGCGCTGTTCCTGCTGATCAACAGGAACATCCTGCCGAGCTACCTCGGCTCGTCCTTCGGCTTCATCGCGCCGATCGCCGCCGTGACCACCGCGAACAAGGGGCTGGCGGTCGCCAGCTTCGGCATCATGGTCACAGGCCTGCTGCTGGCCCTGATCGGCCTGCTCGTGCACTTCGCCGGCGCCAAGTGGATCGACATCATCATGCCGCCGGTCGTCAACGGCGCCATCGTGGCGATCATCGGCTTCAACCTGGCCCCGAGCGTGTGGAACAACTTCTCCGCCGCGCCCGACACGGCGCTGGTCACGCTGGTGGCCGTGCTGCTGATCTCGGTGCTGTTCAAGGGCCTGCTGGGCCGCCTGAACATCCTGCTCGGCGTGATCGTCGGCTACGTCTACGCGTGCTTCCGCGGCCAGGTCGACTTCGCCGCCGTCGGCGAGGCCTCCTGGGTGGGTCTGCCGCAGTTCCACCTGCCGCAGGCCGACTTCTCGGTCCTGCCGATGTTCATCCCGGTCGTGCTCGTCCTGATCGCCGAGAACGTCGGCCACGTCAAGTCCGTCGCGCAGATGACCGGCCGCGACTACGACGACCAGATCGGCACCGCGCTGTTCGCCGACGGCCTGGGCACCGCGGTCGCCGGCTTCGGCGGCGGCTCCGGCACCACCACCTACGGCGAGAACATCGGCGTGATGGCCTCCACCAAGGTCTACTCGACCGCGGCCTACTGGTTCGCCGCCGGCTTCGCGCTGCTGCTGAGCCTGTGCCCGAAGTTCGGCGCGATCATCAACACAATCCCGGCCGGCGTGCTCGGCGGCGTGACCACGCTGCTCTACGGCATGATCGGCATGATGGGCGTGCGCATCTGGGTCGACAACCACGTCAACTTCGACAAGTCGCTCAACGTCATGACCGCCGCCATCGTGATGATCATCGGCATCGCCGACTTCACGTTCGCCATCCAGGGCGTGCAGTTCAACGGCATCGCCATCGGCACGATCGTCGTGCTCGTCGCCTACCACGGCCTCAAGGCCATTGGCAAGGCCACCGGCACCATCGACCGGGACGATCCCGACATCCTGTGACGGCGGCGCCGACCGCCGTACGCGAAGGCCGTGCGCCCGGCATGCCCGGGCCGCACGGCCTTTTTCGATTGATCGGCCTCGTCAGCGGATCCGGTCGTCCGCGGTGAAGCAGACGCGGTAGACCAGCAGCATGATGATCGTGTCGGCGAGCAGCGTCAGCGCGGCGATCGCGGCGAGGATGACGAACTGGTACTTCGCCGCGTCCAGCGGGTTGCCTCCGGCGATGACCTGCCCGGCCATCATGCCGGGGATCGTCACGATGCCGCTCGAGGCCAGCGACGCCGTCGTCGGCAGCATGCCCAGCCGGATCGACGAGACGACGGAGGGCCGCGCCGCCTCCCAGCGCGTCGCCCCCAGCGCCAGCAGCATCGCCGTCTCGTCGCGCCGCTCGCGCATGCTCTCGAAGAACCGCGTCAGCCCGACGGCCAGCGCCGACACCGTGTTGCCCAGCAGCATGCCCGCCAGCGGCACCACCAGCTGGGCCGAGTACCACGGCGTCGGGCGCACGATCAGCTCGGCCACCAGCGCCAGCATGAGCAGCATCGTCACCGTCAGCGCCAGGAACACCGGGCCGGCCAGGCCCTTGGGCACGCCCTTGGCGCGCGACAGGGTGATCTGCACGCCGGCGGCCAGCATCACGGCGATCAGCGCGACGACCGGCCAGGGGCTGCCGGAGCGGATCACCACGCCGATGACCAGACCCATCGCGCACAGCTGGAGCAGGGCGCGGCACGCCGACCACAGCAGCGTGCGGCCCACGCCGAGCCGCATCAGACCGGAGACGCCGGCCGCGACCGCCACCATCAGCATCGCCGCCAGCAGACCCCAGACGTCGATCGCATAGTACGTGCCCGTCGTCATGCCGCCACCGCCTTTTCCTCGTCGTCGTGCCGCGCGCCGCCCGGACGGCGCGCGTCGCCCGCATCGCCCCGGTCAGTCGCGCCATCGGGCCGGAACGCGCCGCCCGGCCCCTCGGCCCGGCCCGGCACGGCGGTGCGCGCCGCGGTGCCGATGGCCTGCGCCGTCAACCGTCCGCCGTCGAGCGTCAGGACGCGCGCGGCCAGCCCGTCGGGCGGCCGGTGCCGGATGCGGACGACCGCCATGCCCCGGCCGGCGGCCTGCGCCATGACCGCCGCGACCCTGGCCGCGTTGTCGTCGTCGAGGCCAGCGTCCACCTCGTCGGCCAGCAGGACCCGCGGCCCGGTCAGCAGCGTCCGGGCCAGCGCCACGCGCGCCGCCTGCCCGCCGGACAGCTCGTGCGGCGGGCGTTCGAGCTCGATGTCCGAGCAGCCCAGCGCGTCGAGCGTCGCGCGGATCCGCTCGTCCGGCAGCAGGTGCCGGGCGCGGCGGTCGCCGCCCGTCCGGATGCGCGGGAACCGGCGTTGCCGCCCGGAGGCGCCGTCGTCGGCGTCGCCCGTCCCGTCGCGCACGGCGAGCGTCCACGGCAGGCGGATCGCCTCGGCGACGCTGGCGCCGGTCAGCGTGGGGCGCTGCGGCAGGTAGGCGACGGCGGCGCGCCACCGCTGCGGGTCGTACCGCTCGGCCGGCACGCCGTCAAGCGCCATCGCGGCCGTCGCATGGGGGTTCAGCCGGGCGACCGCGGTGAGCATGCTGCTTTTGCCGGAGCCGGAGGGGCCCGTGACGTCGACGACCTCGCCGGCGCCGACGTCGAACGCCAGGTCGCGGAACAGCGTCACGTCGCCGCCGCCCGGGGCGGGCATCGTGCAGGTGAGATGGTCGACATGGAGCAAAGGGGTCATACTCGTCAGTGTAGGCACCGGGCGCCGGTCGGGGGTACCAGTGTCTCCTGGCGCGGTCTTAGCGGTCCGCCCCGATTCGGGGGAACGAGTCCTGGCCGTTTCGAGGGAGCGAGCCTTGAGCGTGCGCGGCGGCCATGATGTCCGTGACTTCGACGGTACGGTCTCCGCGCGCCGGTGCACCCGCCCGGCATTGTGAGCTGCGGAAGGGCCGCGGGGTACGGTGTCCCGCGCATGCGCCATGTACTGTACCGTACCATGGTACGGTACGGTGGGCGATCAAGAATGGCGGAATTTCAAGGGTTTGGATTCCGTACCGTACCATGGTACGGTACGGCGCGACTCGGATGCGGCGCGTCGGCATACCGTACCACGAGGCCGGCTTCCGTCGTCCACGACTATCCGGTTCGAGGTCCGCAGTCGACGTCATCGACCGAACTGCACCATGGACCGCACTCCCCAAGCGAGGCGCATTGGCCACCGGATCGTATGGGTTCGAAGCGATGGGGGCGCAGTTCATGGCTCTCCCATGTCCATCGCACGCGCGAAGCCGGAAGAGCTGCGAGAACGGCATGTCGTTGCGTTTCCGATGGCTCACTGCGCCGCGTACGCGCGAAAGCCTGCGGATGGACTCCTTCAGGCCGATCCTGGAGACGCTCGGCCGCGCGCGAAACCCGGAAGATCCCCATAATTATCAGTGTGAATGCCGGTGGGGCGGCGTGTCTCCTGACGGCCCGCCGAGCCGCGACGCTGGGTCACACCGGTTCGATACAGTGGTGGTGCACGGGGCGTACGACCGGCTGCGCGGGCCGCGGGAGCGCCGCGCGCATTGCGCGGGCGACGCCCGGGCCCGAGGATTCTACAGGACGAGGAGGTCGGGAATGGACAAGAGGATCGCGATCGTGACCGGCAGCGCGCTGGGGCTGGGCTACGAGCTCGCCCGGCAGCTGATCGAGCGGGGCTGGTTCGTGTGCGGCGTGGACTTCGACGCCGGGCGCCAGGAGGAGCTGGCCGGGCGGTTCGGCCCGGATTCGTACCGCGCGCTCGTCGGCGACGTGTCCGATGAGGCGTTCGTCCGTTCCGCCGTGGCTGAGGCCGCGGGGATCGGGCACATCGACCTGCTCATCAACAACGCCGGCCAGCCGTCGTTCAAGCCGCCGACCGGATACGAGGCCGCCGACGTCGACCGGTGCCTCAAGGGGCTCAAGGGCATGATCCTGTTCAGCGTGGAGACGCTCAAGGCCGACGGGGAGCGCGACCTGAAGATCGCCAACGTGATGAGCACCGCGGCCACGCGCGGCAATCCCGGCGAATCCGTGTACTGCGCGACCAAGTGGGGCGAGCGCGGCTACACGCAGAGCCTCAAGGCGGCCTACAAGGGCAGCAGCGTCAAGGTGGTGGGCGTCTACCCGGGCGGCATCGACACCGCGTTCTACCGCGACAGCCACGACTACGTCTCCGAGGAGAAGCAGCGCACCTTCATGAGCCCGGTCGACTGCGCCGGCGTGATCCTGGCGAACCTCGTCAACGAGGCGAACCTCACGGTCGCCGACATCCTCATCGAACGCAACTACGTGTGACGATCCGGCCGTCGGGCCGGCGCCGGGCGCGCGGCGCCGGCGGCCCTCAACGCAGCCTGAAATGCTCGCGCATCGCGGCCGCGCGCCCCTTGGCGAGCGGAATCGTGGACTGCGCCGCGTCCGACAGCGTCAGATTGAAGCTGTTGCGGGTGAATCGCTCCATCCTGGCGATCTTCTGCACGTTGACGATGTACGACCGGTGGCAGCGGAAGAACCCGAAGCGTCCCAGCATCGCCTCCAGCTCGTCCAGCGTCGCCGCCGTCTGGTAGCGCTCGCCTCGCACCGACACGTAGTTCGAGCGGTTGATGCTTTCGATGAAGTCGATCTCGCGCGGATCGAACAGCAGCGTCGTGGCGCCGGACTTGCAGACGACCTTGACGACTTCCATCCCGTCCGCGTCGTCGTCCTCGGATCCGGGCGCGTCGCCGGCCGTCCCCGTGCCGTCCGCACCGTCGCCGGGCCCATCGTCCTCGCCGTCCCCGGTTTCGGTCTGCGCGGCGATGCACCGGTCGTCCTCGATCCACCACGCCGTGCCCGGCATGAGCAGCGCGTCGCGCAGCGGCTGTCCGGTGGTGACGAACAGGGCGCCGCGTTCGGTGGCCTCGGCGATCCAGCGCAGCACCAGGCTGCGCGACTGCGGGCCGAGGCAGCCGAGCGGGTATTCGCAGAAGCACACCTCCGGCTCGAACAGGCTCATCCTCGCGAAGTTCATCAGTGCGCGGCGCTCGTCGTCCAACTTCGAGATCGTCGTGCGGGCGTCGGCTCGCAGCCCGAAGTGGTCCAACGCGGCCTCCGGGTCGGCCCCCGTGCCGGCCAGGGCCGCGAAGAACCGCAGGTATGAGCGCACGCTCTCCCGGTCGAAGCCCTGATCGGAGCGCAGATAGTACGCGCACCGGCGCGCGGCGTAGCGCTCCCGCACCCGGGCGAGCGCCCGCATGGTGATCGGCTGCCCGCATTCGATGTGGATGTTCGATGATTCCTCGGCGTCGATCAGCGATTCCACCGAATCATAGCTGCGCATCGCATGCTCCTTCGCGGGCGGGTACCGGTACCGGCTTAGAGCCTAGCAGACCGCCGCGGATGACCCGCCCTGAACCGTGCGACAATGGAGTACTGACCGCCGCCCGCCCGGCGCGCGCCGCAAGGCGACGGCAAGACCCGATGTCGCCGGCAGGGTGGGCGGCGCAAACCGCGAACGATACGACGACGGTACGCGACAGGGGGAGACGCCGATGCGACGGACGGTCATGGCGCTGTGGAGACGCGACATGCTGATGCTGCTGCGCTCGCCGGTGTACGTGATGTACCTGGTCGTGCCGGTGGCCGCGGCCTGGCTGTTCGAGACCTTCATCGTCGACGGCGACCGGTGGGCGCACGCCTTCGCCGTCCTGCTCGGCGGCCTGTTCTCCGTCGCGATGGCCTGCACGCTGCCGGGCATCTATGTGCAGGTCGAGGAACGCGAACGGCACGTCCCGGAGACGTTGCTGCGCGCCGGCGTGCCGGCGTGGGCGACGGTGGCCTCGAAATTCGCCGCGTCGGTGTGCTGGGGCGTGGCGCTCGCCGCGCTGTCGTTGCTGGTCCTCGGCGTGGACGTCGGTCCGGCGGGCCCGCTGCTGGCGGCGTTGCTGCCGGCCGTGGTCACGGTGTCCGCCGCGAGCGTGGCGTGCGGCACGCTGCTGCGCTCGCAGTCCTCCACCTCCGGACCGTCCGCCGTGATCGCGGCGGTCCTGCTGCTCGGGGCGATGGCGCCGATGGACCGGTCGCTGGCCATGATCTCGCAGTTTCTGCCGGCGAACCTGTTCGTCGGGCGGGTGATGGAGGCGTACACGACGTGGCCGCCGTCGATCGGCGGGCTGCCGTCGGCGGCGGTGAGCGTCGGCTGGATGGCGGCCGCGCTGTGGTTCCTGTGGTGGGCGTCGCGCCGCTTTCACGCGCGGCTGGCGTCAGTTGTCGCGGGACAGCCGCCGGAACAGCAGCGTGAACGCGACGGCGCACACGACGATCCACGCGGCGGTGACCGCGACCGGCAGCACGGCCTCGGCGCCGAACAGCGTCCCCTCGGCCAGTAGCTTGAACAGCCGGTCCAGGCCGCCGGTGGGCAGGAACACCACGATGCGTTCGAAGGTCTCGTCGATCATGGCGAACATCGGTGCGATGGCGACGAGCAGCAGCGGCACGGCGTACAGCCCCGAGGTCATCTGGTCGCGCGAGGCCAGGCCGAGCAGCGCGGCGACGAGCAGGATCGGCAGCGCGCCGACCACGCCGATGGCCAGATAGGCGGGCAGCATCGCCGCCGGCGCGCCGATGACCAGGAAGCTCAGCAGCTCGGCGAGCGCGGTGATCGCCAACGTGATGATGAGCTTGGCGGCCATGATCTGGCCCGCGCCCACGTTCGCGAGCATCAACGTGCGCAGCGTGTGCTTCTCCTTCTCCTCGGCGAGCCCGTACAGCAGCACCATCGAGCCGACCATCGCGATCGACAGCAGCGCGGCCGTGGACATCATGAACCCGTTCAGGGCGGGCGCGATCCGGTCCAGGTCCGCCACGCCCTCGCCGTTGCGCGAGAACAGGTAGCGGTAGAGCACCATGAACGCGACGGGCATCAGGCACGAGACCAGCATCGTCGGGTTGCGCGCGAGGTCGCGCAGGTCCTTGCCGCACAGCGCGGCGATCTTGCGGGCGTTGGCGTTCATGTCAGAACTCCTTTCCGGTCAGTTCGAGGAACACTTCCTCGAGGTTCGGCTCGTCGGAATGCATGGACAGCACGTCGTCGGCCTCGAGCAGGTCGGCGATCCGCCGCGCCGCGGCCGCGTCCTTCGTCGTCTCGATGGTACCGTGCGTGCGTGTGCGTATGACGATGCGGTTGCGCGCGAACCGCAGACGCAGCCGTTCGGGCCGGTCGCAGGCCACGAGCCGTCCCTCGGCGAGGATGCCGACGCGGTCGCAGACGCTTTCGGCCTCGGCCATGTCGTGCGTCGTCAGGAAGACCGTCGTCCCCGAGGCCCTGAGCTCGCCGAGCATCGCGTGCACCTCGGCGCGCGTCGCCGGGTCGAGTCCGCTGGTCGGCTCGTCGAGGAACAGCAGCTCGGGGGAGTGGATCATCGCGGCGAGCAGGGCGGCGCGCTGGCGCATGCCCTTCGAGCAGTGCTTGATCGGCGTGGCCGCGTCCCCGTCCAGTCCCATGCGCTGCAGCAGCGGCCGTACGTTGCTTGTCGGCACGCCGCGCAGCCGCGCGTAGAACCGCAGGTTGTCGGCGATGCTCATGCGCTCGTACAGCGCGCTGGTGTCCGACAGGATGCCGATGCGGTCGTAGTCGGCGTCGCCGGCGTGCTCGATGGGCCGGCCGAACAGCGTGATGCGTCCGGCGTCCTTGACCAGCTGCCGGGTCAGCAGCTTGATCGTCGTGGTCTTGCCGGCGCCGGACGGGCCGAGGAAGCCGAACGTCTCCCCGCGCCGCACGGCGAAGGTGAGGTTGCGCAGCACCTGCCTGGTGCCGAACGCCAGGCAGACGCCCTCCATCGACATGATGGACGTCATGTCGTCTCCTTTCGTTGGTGGGTCCGCGTGGGACCGCCGTGGACCCCAGTGTGCCGGACCGGCGTCCGGCGGCGCCGGGAAAATGCGCGAACGGAGCGGGTCCGGCGACGAGCGGAGCATGGGCGGGCACGAACGGAGCACGGCCGCGCCCGCCGGGCGAGTCCGTCGGGCCGCGGGCGCATGGGTAAACTGTTGGGAGGACGGAAGGAGGCGGCGATGGCGGATCGTGCGACTGGGGCGTCGAAGCCGGTGAGGTCCGGGCTCGACCTGCGCGTGCTGCGGTATTTCCTGGCCGTGGCCGAGGAGGGCAACATCACGTGGGCGGCCGACCTGCTGCAGGTCTCGCAGCCGACGATCTCCCGGCAGCTGAAGAACCTGGAGGACGACCTCGGCGTCACGCTGTTCCACCGCGGCGCGCATTCGGTCGAGCTGACGAACGAGGGGCACCTGCTCTACGACCGGGCGCGCACGCTCGTCTCGCTGGCCGACAAGACCGAGCGCGACCTGCGCTCCAGCCACGAGCGGATCTCCGGGCGCATCGTGCTGGGGTGCGCCGAGTCGCACGGCATGGCGTACCTGGCGCAGCGCATCGCGACGTTCGGGCGCATGCACCCGGGCGTCCGCTTCGACATCCGCACCGTGACGGCCGACGTGGCGCAGGACCAGCTCGAGCAGGGGCTGCTGGACTTCGGCCTGCTCGCCGGCCCGGTGAGCGTGAACCGCTACGAATACCTGCGCACGCACACGCCCGACCACTGGGGCATCCTCATGCCCGCGGACCACCCGCTGGCCAGCAGGCGCGCGATCGGGCCGGGCGACCTGGTGGGCGAGCGGCTGATCATGCCGGCTCGCGACGAGGTGATGAGCGAGGTGATGAGCTGGTTCGGCCCCTACGCCGACCGCATCGACGTCGCGGCCACGTTCAACCTCATCCTGAACGCCGCCACGATGGTCTCGCAGGGCGTCGGCATCGCGTTCAGCTTCGATTTCGGGTTCCGCGACGGCGATCTGCGCTACGTGCCGCTCAGCCCGTCCATCGGCACCGACAGCGTGGTGGTCTGGAAGAAAGACGCGCTGATGTCGGCGGCCTCGGCGACGTTCGTGGACTTCCTGCGGTCCTCGCTCGCCGGGGAGGGAGACGGCGGGGACGGCAAGGAATAGCCGCGAGGCATGGCGCTCATGTGCGACATACATTTCCCTTATCGACGACCTGGGTGTTCAATGTGACGTGGACGATTGCAGGCCCAGCCAACAGAAAGGAACCGTCATGAACAACCCCAGCCTGTTCCCGCTCGGCGAACCGAACGACGCCTACGCCCGGTACTTCATCGGCCAGAGCTACCTCGCCCCGCTGCTGAACAAGGAGATCGGGCTTTCGAACGTGACGTTCGAGCCGGGCTGCCGGAACAACTGGCACATCCACCACAACTCCCCGCAGATCCTGATCGCCGTGGGCGGCGTCGGCTATTACCAGGAGTGGGGCAAGCCCGTCGTCACGATGCAGCCGGGCGACGTGGTCTACGTGCCGGCCGAGACCAAGCACTGGCACGGCGCCACCCCGCACGCCTCGTTCGCGCACCTAGCGATCATGCTGCCGAACGAGAACGTGAGCAACGAGTGGCTCGAGCCCGTCGACGACGACACGTATTACGCGCTCGACGCCGAGGCGGCCAAGGCCCGCTGACCGCGGACCGACGTCGAGGGCCCGCGCGCCGAGGCGATGCCATGGCGCGCGGGCCTTGCGCGTCTTCCGGCCTGTCGCGGGCCGGAAGACGCGACACAAACCGAACGCATACCATCGTCGGGTACCATGTCCTGTGTTCAGCGGCGGATGGGGCCGCCGCGGGAGTTATAAGGACGGTGCCATGGCGACTTTGCTGATCATCGAGGACGAGACGGAGCTGCTGCATGCCCTGGAGCAGCTGTTCGTCCACGACGGCTACGACGTGGTGGCCGCGACGGACGGCGAGGAGGGGCTGCGCCGGTTCCGCGAGGGCGGCGTCGACCTGGTCATTGTCGACGTCCTGCTGCCCAGGCTCGACGGGTTCGCCGTGTGCAGGGAGATCCGCCGCGACAGCGACGTGCCGGTCATCGTGACCACCGCGCTGGACGACGAGGGCCACCAGCTGCAGGGGTTCTCGCTGCTGGCCGACGACTACGTGACCAAGCCGTATTCGCTGATCGTGATGCGCGAGCGGGTGCGGGCGGTGCTGCGGCGCTGTGCGTCGCGGACCGGAACCGCCGTCGCCGGGGCCGTGGCGGGCTCCGGGGCCGTGGCGGGCTCCGGGGGCGGCGTCGGGACGGCCGCGCCCGGACAGGCGGGCGCGCCGCCGGACGTGGGGGAGGGCGGCCCCGGAGGGTCGGGGCTGTCGGGCTTCGGCGACATCGTCGTCGACGCGCAGGCGCGCGAGGTCCTGCGCGGCGGCGAGCCGGTGGCGCTGACGCGCACCGAATTCGACATCCTGCGGCTGCTCGCCGAGCACCCGCGGCGCGTGTTCACCCGCGAGTCGCTGGCGCGGCAGGTGTGGGGGTACGCCGACGACTGCGGCAACAAGGCCATCAACATCCACGTGATGAACCTGCGCCGCAAGCTCGGCGCGGACAGCGTCGAGACGGTGCGCGGCGTGGGGTATCGGGCCGGAGGCCGCCATGGCTGACCCCGTCGTGCCCGAACCGCGTCCGACGCGGCTGCCGGCGCGGTGCCTCGCGGCCGCGCGGCGCGCCGCCGGGCGCCTGTCGGTGCGGCTGTTCGCGGGGCTGCTGGCCGCGTTCAGCCTGTGCGGCGTGCTGATCTACGTCATCGTCTCGCTGGCGTTCCCGTACGGGTTCGACTCGGTGATCGCCGCGCAGGAGGGCCTCGGCGGCGCCGTGCGGGCGGACGGCATGACGACGCTGACGCTCGTCGACCCGGGGCCCGGCGCCTCCGGCCTCGACCCCGACGCGTCGGTGAGCATCACCGTCGCCGCCCAGCGCACCGCCATCGAGCACACGTTCCTCACGCTGCTGCTGCCGATGGTCGGTGTCATCGTCGCGCTGTCGGCCGTGGTGGCGTGGCTGTGCAGCCGGCTGATCATCCGCCCGATGGAGCAGGCCAACCGCCGGCTGGCCACGGCGAACGGCCGGCTCGAGGCGGCCAATGGCGAGCTGGCCCGGGAGACGCGGACCGTGCGCGCGATGGAACGCGAGCGGCGCGACTTCTTCGCCGCCGCGTCGCACGAGCTGAAGACGCCCGTCGCCGTGCTGCGCGCTCAGATCGAGGGCATGATGCTGAACATCGGCGACTACGCGGACCGCGACGCGGTGCTGCCGCGCGCGCTGGAGAGCGTGGAGCGGATGCAGCGCATCGTCGGGCAGACCCTCGCGGTCTCCCGCATGGAGGCGTCCGAGCTCGGAGAGCGGCGGTGGCGGCGCCTCGACGCGCTGCTCGACGACGCCGTGGAGGCCCATCGCGCGACGGCCCGGCGGCGCGGCGTCACGGTGCGCCGCGCCGTGGACCCCGCCATCGAGGTCCTGGCCGTGCCCGGCCTGCCGGACAAGGCGTTCGACGCGGTGATCGGCAACGCGGTGGCCTACGCGACGCCGGGCGGCACGGTCGACGTCGCCGCCGGCCGCGACGGGGACGGCGGGCTGACGCTGAGCGTCGCCAATCCGGCCCGGCAGCTCGACCCGCACGACCTGGAACGGCTCGGCGAGCCGTTCTTCCGGCCCGACGCCTCGCGCAGCAGCGCCACCGGCGGCACCGGGCTCGGCATCCACATCGCGCACACGGTGTTCCGCTCGCAGGGCTGGACGCCGTCGATCGCCATGGCCGACGGCGTGTTCCGCTACGCCGTGGCCATCCCCGCCGCATCGACGCGGCGGGGGCGGCGCGGGGCGGAACCCAAACCGACACCACACCGAAACGAAACCGAAGCCAC
This sequence comes from Bifidobacterium phasiani, assembly GCF_019331775.1. Classification (GTDB taxonomy): domain Bacteria; phylum Actinomycetota; class Actinomycetes; order Actinomycetales; family Bifidobacteriaceae; genus Bifidobacterium; species Bifidobacterium phasiani. Next base: position 177,140 of record NZ_JAHBBD010000001.1, on the reverse strand, counting down.
ACCCTCGTCCTGTTGAATCGGCCATGGCGGGGCGCCCGGCCCCGGTCGGCGCCGGCACGGCCGGCGGCCGATCGAATCGCCCGGGGCCGGGCCCCGCCGACCATCACCGACATCACAGGAAGGCGGACCCCGGTATGCGAAGCATCACGTTGGCGGCGCGGTACGTATGGCGCAAACGCGGCAGGACCCTCAGCCTGCTGCTCATCCTGCTCGTCGTCGCCACCACCACATTGACCGGACTGGCGGTGCGCGACGCCGCATCGAACGCCCAGCGCATCATCCGGCAGACGCTCGGCGGCGTGTTCACGCTCGAACAGAACGAGGACGACCCGGCGAACTGGACGATGCAGGACATCGAGGGCATGGGCAGCAAGCAGGTGTTCGCCGGCAAGCCGATCACCGCGGGGCTGTGCCGCACCGTGATGGAGCAGGTCGACGGCATCCGCGGCTGCGACGCCACCACCGAGCAGGTGCTCGTGCCCGAGACGGCCGACGGCGCGATGCTCGCGCTGATCGACGACGCGGCCGGCACCGACGCGGCGATGGAGCAGGCCTTCCGGGCCGACGACTTCGGCAACACCGTCACCGTGATCGGCGGCACGGACACGCGCTTCGACGCGAACTTCGCCAAGGGCTACCTCAGGCTCGCGGAGGGCGACCCGGTGATCGACCCCGACGCCGTGCCGGACGGCGACGCGGCGCGGGGCGCGGCTTCCGAGGACGGGAACGGCGGGGATTCCGCGGACGGCGACGGCGTCGTCGGCGACGTGATGATCGGCCGCCGCCTCGCCGAGCTCAACGGCCTGAGGATCGGCGACACCATCGTGCTGCGCCGCGCCACCGTGCACGCGAACATGTCCGGCACCACCGTCGAGCGGACCCGGACCCCGGTGCGCATCGTCGGCCTGTTCGACGACACCGCGAAATCCAGCGTGCTCACCAGCAACTGGTCGATGTCCAACGCCATGTTCACCACGATGGACGTGGTCGACCACGCACGGCAGGGCACCGCCGAGGAGGGGTTCGAGAAGATCAGCTTCTACGTGGACGACCCCGCGCGCACCGCCGACATCGTCCGTCAGGTCCAGGGCCTCGACGCGCTCGCCGGCGGCGACTACGCGGTCAGCCAGGACACCTCGGACGCCGACGCGGTCTCCGGGCCGCTGGAGAACCTCGACGGCCTGGTCATCGCGCTGGTGGTCATCGCCCTGGTCGCGGGCACGGTCATCCTGTGCCTGGTGCTCGCCTCGCGCGTCAAGGAGCGCATGCACGAGAGCGGCGTGCTGCTCTCGCTCGGCTTCAGCCGGTGGTCGATCCTCGGCCAGTACCTCGTCGAGGCGCTGATGGTGGCCGTGGTCGCGTTCGCGCTGAGCATCCCGGTCGGCGCGCTGATCGGCCAGGCCGTCGGCGACCGCCTGCTCGACCTGTCCGACGCCGGCGGCGCGCCGGTCTCCGATCCGGGCGGCGACATCGTGTCCAAGGACGGCATGGCCGTGGTCGGCGGCGACGGCATGTCGCCGGTGTTCCTGCCGAACGCGGACATGGCCGACCTGCACGTCGCCATCGACGGATGGACCGTCGCCTGGCTGTTCGGCCTGGGGCTCGCGCTCGTCGTGGTCTCGGTCGGATTGGCGGGCATCGTCCTGATGCGCCGCCGCCCCAAGGACATCCTCGCCTCGATGGCGTGACCGCCGTCCCCGGGCGGTCCCGCCCGGGTTCGGATCCGCCGGCGCCGGTCGCGAAACATCGCATGCCGGCGGGCGGTCCCGTCCGGGGCGCCGGCCCCGCCCCCACGCGCCGGCGCCCGCATGCGGCCCGCCACCCAACCGATCATCCCACCGCGGGCCGCGCCGCCCGCCTGACATGCACGGCGGCCGGCACGGCCCGCCGCAGACCCGAAGGAGCCTTTCCATGTCGATCATCGCGCTGAACGATGTCAGCTACGCCTACGAGGACGGCCACGGCCGCAAGCGCACGGTGCTGCGCGGCGTCAGCGCCGGGTTCGAACCCGGCCTGATGACCGCCGTGGTCGGGCCGTCCGGCACCGGCAAAAGCACGCTGCTCTCGCTGCTCGGCGGCCTCGACCTGCCCGGATCCGGCCAGGTCGTCTACGACGGCGAGCCGCTGACCGCCGGCGGGCTGTCCATGCACCGCCGGCGCCACGTCTCGTTCGTCTTCCAGGAGTTCAACCTCATCGACTACCTCAACGCCCTGGAGAACGTGGCCCTGGTCGCCGACCGGCGCCGCGCCGTCGAACTGCTCGCCTCGCTGGGCTTCGACGACGCCGACATGCGGCGCAACGTGCTGCGCCTGTCCGGCGGCCAGCGCCAGCGCGTGGCCATCGCCAGGGCGCTCGCCGCCGGCACCCGGGTGCTGCTGGCCGACGAGCCGACCGGCAGCCTCGACGCCGACAACGCCGAGTCGATCGCCGGCCTGCTGGCGGACTACGCGCACAAACGCGACATCTGCGTGATCGCCGTGACCCATTCGGAGCGCTTCGCCGCCCATGCCGACACGGTGCTGCGGCTGAACCGCGGCCGGATCAAGCGGATCCGCTGACGCGCCCGGCCGGCCGCCTCAGCGAGGCGAGCAGCGCCTTGCGCCCCGGGTCGATGCGCCGCGACTCCCGCGCCTTCCGGATCGACTTGTTGCGCGTCCAGTCGTCGAGGGCGACCGGCGAGCCCGGCTCGAAGACCCGGATGGCGGCGTCCCACTGCTTGGTCAGCGCCGTGGCGAAGTACCACGCCCGCGCCATGTCCACGTAGTACTCGCCGGTGCCGATGCCGGCGACGAACGCCAGATGCCCGGGGCGGAAGCGCTCGTCGAGATAGTCGATCATCAGTTCGTCGACGGCGAAGCGCACGGTGTACGGGTGCGAACTCGCGGCCCACGCCGTGATGGCCCGCCAGGTCGCCTCCGGGTCGTCCATCAGCGCGCGGGCCCGGATCACGTCGCAGACCGCCCAGTTGTCGACATGGGGCAGGAACCGGTCCAGCATCGCGCGGGCCTGCGGCTGGTCGGCCGCCATCAGGCCGATGAGGATGCCGTGCAGCATGTTCTCCTCGAACCAGGCGTGCGGCAGCCGCTCCATGAACGCCTCCGCCCCGGCCCGGTCGCGGCGCGCGAGCGCCTTGGCGTAGGCGCGCAGCCTCGGCACGCGCACGCCGAGCATCGTCGACGGATCGACGTTCGGCACCAGTGCGGCGTTGAACGCGCGGTAGCCGTCGTCGCGCATGGCCCTGAGGTCGTCGATGATCGCCATGTCGCCCCTTTCTGGTCGATCGGCCGGTTCACGCTTCGGAGCGTTCGGATCTTGTGAACCGGAACCGAACAACAACGTACACCACCATGATGCCGAAACCGCATGATACCGGGCGTCGCGTGAGCGAACGCACACGGGCCCGGTTCACGGGATCGCGCCGGGGAATCCCGTGAACCGGCGCCGGCATCCTGATCCGGGGACGGGACGTCGCGCCCCACGCCAAATCGCCACATCCGGCGGAGTACATTGAAGATATGGCTGACTATGATTTCTACGCCGCCGGTCCGTTCTTCACGCCGGAGCAGGTGGCCGGCATGGAACGCATGGAACAGGTCCTCGAGTCCAACGGCAGGACGCTGTTCAAGCCCCGGTTCGCCAGCGACATCGCCGTCGTCGGCCCGGCGGGGTGCTTCCGCGACGACATCGCCGGCATCCGCGCCTCCGCCGCGGTGATCGCCAACCTCGTCGACGAGGACCCCGGCACGATGTACGAGATCGGCTACGCCTACGCCCACGGCATCCCGGTGTACGGCTACCTGGAGGGCCTGCGGCCGGGCGGCCGGGTGAACCTGATGATCGCCCAGTCGCTCACCGCGCTGTTCGCCTCGCCCGAGGCGCTGGACCGCTACCTGCGCACCGGCGCCTGCGAGGCCATCGAACTCGACCAGTTCTGACGACGACGCGGCCGGCACGGGCGAGGGGCCGCGGCGCACCGAGAGAAGGGAACGCCATGGGCGAACACCGATACGAGCATTACGGGCGCATGTTCTCGGCATCCGGCATGTGGGGCGTGCTATGCGCCGTCGCCGGCGGCTGCGCGGCGCTGACCGGCGCGGCCGCGCTGTTCCGGGCGCTCGCCCCGCAGATCGCGCCCTGGCTGGCCGCCATCGACGACACGTCGGTGTACGTCGCCGCGGCGGTCTGCTCGGCGGTCACGGCGGTGTTCGTCGTGATCGCCCGGGTCCGCGCGCGCAACCGCAACCGCCACACCCGCTCGACGCGCTGGGGCGTCCTGGCCATTGTGATCACGCTGGTGCTGACCGGGCTGGCGGCCGCCGTCGGCACGATGTTCCCCGACGGGCTGATCGCGGCCCCGATCCGCGACGAGGCGCCCATCGGCGACCAGACGGCGATGGAGCAGGGCATCGACGCCACGTCGGCGGACGGGTGCGCGGACGGCTGGCAGAGCATCTCGTCCACCGGCTACCCGGGGGTGACCGCGATCCGCATGTGCGCGTCCTCCCGCGTCGCGTACGCGACCTTCGACAACGACGCGGCGCTGCCGCTGTACCGGATGCCCCTGGAGGCGCAGGCGACCTCGATGCTCGACGAACGCGCCGGCGAGCTCGCCGACGCCGAATGGGCCACGCTGTCCGGCCCGAAGTGGATCGTGGTGGGCGAGCAGGACCGCCTGGAGGCGCTCCAGCGGTCCTGGGGCGGCGAACTGGCCGGCCTGGGCGCCGACGACGAGACCGGGACTCAGTGACGCGCCCGCCGGCGCAGCAGGCTGTCGGCGACGCCGATCGCCACGCCCAACGCGGCGGGCGCCAGCCATCCCAGCTCGGCGTCGGCCAGCGGCAGCAGCGCCAGCGCGTCGCGCACGCCGGGGATCGCGAATCCGGCCAGCGCGGCCAGGCTGTCCAGGCAGTCGACCACGCCGACGGCGCCCACCAGCAGCACGGTCCAGAAGTACACGCGCGGCACCCGCGCGGCGAACACCCGGTGGGTCAGCGCCAGCGCGACCAGCACGATGGCGATCGGGTACAGCGCCGACAGCACCGGCACGGACACCGCGATGATCGTGCTCAGCCCCGCGTTGGAGACCACGAAGCTGAAGAGCGCGAAGAGCGCGCTCCACGTCCGGTAGCCGACGCGCCGGCCGGCGACCGTCGGCCAATGCTGCCGGAAGTAGGTGCCGCATGTCGAGATCAGCCCGGTGCACACGTTGAAGCAGGCCACGACGAACACCACGCCCATGAACGCGGTGCCGAACGGTCCGAAGGCGGCCGAGGTCAGGTGGGTGAGCACGGTCGCGCCGTTCTGCGTGGCCGGATCGACCGGGGCGATCGCGCCGGAGACCATGCCGACGAACGACAGCACGCCGTAGACGAGGGCCAGCAGCACGCCCGTGCCCAGCCCGGCCAGCCCGGTCTCGCGGCGGTTCGCCGGCTCGTCGTCCACGCCCATGTGCCGGATGTTCGCCGAGATCACGATGCCGAAGTACAGCGCGGCCGGCAGGTCCATCGTCTGATAGCCGTCCAGGAACCCGCGGGCGAGCTGGCCGTCGGCGTAATCGCCGGACGGCGCCGCGAAGCCGCCGTGGGGCACGAACAGGCAGGCGGCGAACAGCACGGCGATCAGCGCGATGAGCAGCGGCCCCATGAACCGGCCCAGGGCCTTCGACAGCCGTTCGGGGTGCTGCGCCACCGCATACGAGGCGGCGAAGAAGGCCAGCGAGTACAGCAGCCGCGTCAGCCACGTCGGGGCGGACTGCGCGAACGGCAGCACGGCCATCTCGAAGGAGGTGGTGGCCGTGCGTGGGATCGCGAAGCACGGCCCGATGGTCAGGATGATGGCGACGCCGAACACCAGCGCGAAGCGCGGCGAGACCCGGCCGGCCAGGCGCTCGAACCCGCCGGCCTCGCAGACGGCCAGCACGCCAAGGATCGGCAGGCCGACCGCCGAGACGATGAACCCGAGCGCGGCCCGCGGGGTGGCGGCGCCGGCCTGGGCGCCGAGGAACGGCGGGAAGATGAGGTTCCCCGCGCCGAAGAACATCGAGAAGAACGTGACGGTGACGACCATGCGGCCGCGCGCGTCCAAGGCGCGGCGCACGACCGCATCGGGGCTGGTTCGGACGGTCCGGCGGGTTCCCTGCTCTTCGCTCATACCGCCTACCGTAGCGTAAACCGGCGAGGCACACCCGAGCCCGCCGGTCCGGTCCGCGCTCAGCGGTACGAGCGCACGCCGTCGAGCAGCCGGCGCACGCCCTCGCGCACGCGGTCGCGCTGCGTGGCCACGTTCATGCGCACGAACAGCCGTCCGTCGCCGCCGAACTGCGCGCCGGGCGAGAGCATCAGCCGCTGGTCGGCAAGCAGATGGTCGCACAGCTCGTCGGTGTCGTCGCTGATCGCCGAGCAGTCGATCCACAGCAGGTACGTGGCGTCGGACGCGGTCAGCGTCAGCCGCCGGTCGGCCGGGGCCGTGGCGTTGTACCCGTCGATGGCCTCGCGCACGACCCGCTTGTTGCCGGCGAGGTAGCCGCGCAGCCCGTCGAGCCATCCGGCGCCCTGCGTGAACGCGGCGATGGCGGCGTCGACGGCGAACGCGTTCGGCTCGGCGACCTCGTCGGTGTTCAGCCCGCGCCAGACCCGGTGGCGTAGCGTCGGATCCGGGGTCATCACCGCGGCGGTCTGCAGGCCGGCCATGTTGAAGGTCTTGGTCGGGGCCAGGCAGGTCACCGAGTTCATGCGGCAGTGCTCGCCGGCCGAGGCGAACGGCACGTACTCGTGGCCGGGGTCGGTCAGGTCGCAGTGGATCTCGTCGCTGACCACCACGACGTGGTGCTCCCAGCACAGCTCGCCGATGCGGGCGAGCGTGGCGCGGTCCCAGATGCGACCGGTGGGGTTGTGCGGGTTGCACAGGATCATCAGCGAGGTCTGCGGGTCGGCCAGCGCCCGCTCCAGCGCCACCCAGTCGATCTCGTACGCGCCGTCGCGGTAGGCGAGCGGGGCCTGAAGCACGTTGCGCCCGTTGTTCAGGATCGAATTGAAGAAGATGTTGTACACCGGCGTCATGATCACCACGTTCTCCGCCGGGGTGGTCAGCTTGCGCACGATGCTGGAGATCGCCGGCACCACGCCGGTGCAGAAGGTCAGCCACGACGGGTCGATGTCCAGGCCGTGGCGCTCGCGCCACCAGCCGGCGTACGCGTCGGCCCAGGCGTCGGGCACGACCGAATAGCCGAACACGCCGTGGTCGAGCCGGCGGCGCAGCGCCTCGCGGATCGCCGGCGCGGTGCGGAAGTCCATGTCGGCCACCCACATCGGCAGCGCGTCGCCGGCCTCATCCCACTTCAGCGCGCCGGTGCCGCGCCGGTCGACGGGTTCGTCGAAATCGAAGGTCATCGTCGTTCCTTTCGCTTGCCTGTCGGTATGCCGTCTCCCGCGGCCCTCAGCGCCGCGTGCCGACGGCCGGGCACTCGATCGTCGTGGCGGACGGGTCGACGCGCGCCGGGTCGAGCGTGAGCTCGCCGATCGAATCGGCCTGGATGCGGCCGCCGGCCGGGTTGAGCACGCTGTCGATGTGGCCGTCGATCTGCGCGTCCACGGTCGAGTACTCGAAGGCCAGGTTGGTGTGCAGCAGCCGGCAGCCGCGCATCACCAGGTTGTCGACGTAGCACAGCCCCTGCAGGCTTTCGATCGTGCAGTCGATCAGGGTGAGGTTCCTCGCGTTCCAACCGAGGTACTCGCTGGAGATGACCGAGTCGCGCACGGTCACGTTCTCGGAGTTCCAGAACGCGTCCTTGGTGACCAGGCGGGAGTTCGAGATCTCGACGTCGCGCACGCCGTCGAACGAGTAGCCGCCGACCAGGCGCAGGCCGTCGACGGTCATGCCCGTGCAGTTCATCGCGAAGTAGTCGCCGTGCACGGCGACGTGCTCGAGCGTCACGTCGGTGCAGGACCACAGCGTCTCCTCGGCGTTCGGGAACTCGACGTTGCGCAGCGTCACGCCGTTGCAGCGGCGGAAGTTCTTCGGCGCCACGACCGTGGAATCCTCCACCGTGATGTCGTTCGTGTACCACACGCCGGCGCGCGCCATCTCGAACCAGGTGCAGTCGCGCACCTCCACGTCGCGGCAGTACCACAGCGGATACTTCCACTGGAAGGAGCTGCGGGACAGCGTGATGTTCGACGCATGCTTGAGCGGCGATTCGCCGTCGGCGAAAATCGTGTCGACGTAGGTCACGCCGTCCGCGGCGAACGCGGCGCGCTCGCCGGTCAGGAACCCCTGTTCGACGCGCCCGCCGGCGCTCCCGGCGCCGTGGCCGTGGTCGGGGGTTGCGACGGTCTGTGTGGTGGTGCTCATGATGCTTGCCAATCCCTCTTCGATCTTCCTGTGTGCTTCCTGGACGACGAGCGGCATGATAGGTCGCCTCCGTCCGTCCGTGCAAATGCCTGCGGCCCAGGCACGACGATACCGTATGCGCATGGCGCGCCCGGCGTGTTCGCCCACGCTGAAACCCGTGCGGCCGCGGGCCGGTCCCGGAGCGCGGGTGCCCGGATGGGGGTGCCGGCCGTCGGGTCGGTCGGGCGCCTGCGGCCGCGGGGCGGGTCCGGGGTCGCAGGCGCCCGGATGGGGACGCCTCCGGACCGGCGGCCTCCCCGCTGTCCGCGCCGGTCCGGGCGGGTCACCGTCCGGACGCCGGGCGCAGCCGGCCGCGCGCGCCCGCCGGGGCGACGCGCCACGCGAACAGCGCCAGCGCCGGAACCAGCAGCGCGACGCCGCCCGCCATGATGCCCGAGACGCCGATCGAGGCGATCACGGCCGCGTTGAGGCTGGTGCCGATCGTCGTGCCCAGGTTGGTGGCGGCCAGGAAGACGCCGTTGGCGAACTCCGGGGCCTGGGGCATCGCGTCGTTGATCCAGTACTGGTTGATGACGCCGACGCATCCGGCGAGCACGCCGGCGACGACCAGCAGCCCGGCGGCCGCGGCCGGCGACCTGCCGAACACCGCCAGCAGCGCGAACACGGCGATCGTCAGCGCCGGCACGACGAGCACGAAGCGCCGCGGCCGCCTGGTCAGCCCCTGCCCGCCGACGCCGTTGCCCACGAGGTTCGCCAGGCCGTAGGCGAGCAGCACGCCGCTGATCGGCATCGCGGCCATGCCGGCGACCGTGCCCAGGTAGTCGGACAGGTAGCTGAACACCGCGAACACGCCGCCGTTGAGCGCCACCACGGCCAGGATCGCCCGCCACGAGTCGAGCCGCGCCAGGTTGCGCAGCTGGTCGCCGTAGCCGACCGCGCGACCGCGTTCGCCGCGCGGCAGCACGATCAGCAGTGCGGCGAGCGACGCCCCGTTGACCAGCGCGAAGAACAGGAAGCCGACGCTCAGCGACGTGGCGTCCACCAGCGCCGTGACCACCGGCACGCCCAGCACCATGCCGGCCGACACCCCCATCATGACTCCGGCCGAGGCCTTCGGCGCCTCCTCGGGCCGGACCGATCCGGCGGCCTCGGTGAAGGCGAGCGAGGTGTACACGGGCTGGAGGAACGCGGGGACGACGCGCGCGGCGAGCAGCACCGCGAAGTTCGGGGCGAACGCCGCGACGACGTTGCCCGCCGTGAACGCCGCGAGCACGAACGCCATCACCGGCTTGCGCCGCATGCCGGAGCAGGCCGGCGGCAGCGTGGGGCCGGCCACGGTGATGGCCAGCGCGAACAGGCTGACCAGCAGGCCGGCGGTGGACACGCTCACGTCGTAGGCGTCGGCGATCACCGGCAGGATGCCGGTGACGCCCATCTCGGTGCTGATGATGCTGAAGACGCCCAGCGTGAGGATGAGGATGCGGATGTTGGGCATGGATGGTGAACCTCCTGAAACGAATGGCGGATGGCGGGCGACGGATGGCGGCCCGGTGCGCGGCCGGCCGGCTCAGCGCGCGGCGAACGCCACGTCGGCCGGGCCCGAGCCCAGCGCGTCGGCCAGCCCCCGCGGGTCGTCGACCCGGCCAAGCCGCGTGTATGAATACGGGGTGCGGAACGAACGGTAGAACAGCACGACGCACTGCGTGCCGTAGAGCATCAGGTCGCCGGCCCCGATCGATCCGACGGACTGCGGCTCGGCGGGCAGCGTCTCGTCGAGATAGTGGTACTTCTCGTTACCGTTGAGCTCGTCCATATGCAGCGTCAGCGGCAGCATGGCGGCGAACCGGCGCGCGGCCGGCGTCGTCTCGAGCGTCGCGGCGAACTCGGCGCCGCCGACGGTGATGGTGATCGCGGTCATGGTCTCCTCCTTGCGGGTCTTTTCCTTGCGGGGCGGCGTTGCGTGGGTCTCCTCCTCGCGGGCCGATTCGTCGTCCGTGCCGTCGCCGGCCGTGGCGTCGGTCCCGGCGCCGGCCGTGACGTCCGCCGCGGCGTCGGATGCGTCGTCGGCCGTCGGGGCGGCGCCGGTCCCGCCGCACGCCGCGCCGCCGACGGCCAGCGCCGCGCACAGCAGCGCCGCGGCGATGCGTCGCGTGTGCGGAACCCGATCGGTCATGCATCGCTCCTTTCGTCCCCTTCGCCTCTCCGGCGCCGCCGCCGTCGGAGAGGCGCGGCCCGCCGGGCGGCATGCCACGGCGTATCGGTTGTCGACTGTCAGGGTACGGCGATAGGCTTGCCATATCAAATGTCTATGAAAGATGCTAACCCATGCTTAACGGATATGTATGGCGGCATCCCCCGCCGCGCGGCGGGGCCGGGCCGGCGGGCGGCGGGCCCGGCATCAACGAAAGGGGAGTCATGGAGACGTTGGAACTGCGCGTCCTGCGGTACTTCCTGGCCGTGACGGAGGAGCGCAGCATCACCGGCGCGGCGGAATACCTGCGGATCTCCCAGCCGTCGCTGTCCCGCCAGCTGCGCCAGCTCGAGGAGCGCCTCGGCCACCGGCTGTTCGAACGCGGCAGCCGCACGATCACGCTCACCGCCGAGGGCGAGCTGCTGCGGGACCGCGCGCGGGAGATCGTCGCGCTCGCCGACCGCACCGAGACGGAGATCGCCTCGATGGACGAGCCGGTCGGCGGGCCGGTGTACCTCGGCTGCGGCGAAAGCGATGCGATGCGCATCCTGGCGCGCGCCGCCCGGCGCGTGCGCGTGCGCTGGCCTCAGGTGCGGTTCCACCTGTACAGCGGCAACGCCGAGGACCTGGGCGAGAGGCTGGATTCGGGGCTGCTGGACTTCGCCGTGCTCATCGAGCCGGCCGACGTGTCGAAATACGAGTACGTGCGGCTGCCGGCCGCGGACGTCTGGGGCGTGCTCATGCGCCGCGACCACCCGCTGGCCGCCCGCGACGCGGTCTCGTCGGCCGACCTGGAGGGGCTGCCGCTGCTGGTGTCGCGGCAGATGCGCGCGGGCGGCGAGCTCGCCGGATGGCAGGGCGCCGCACCCGAGCGGCTCGACATCGTGGGCACCTACAACCTGCCCAACAACGCGGCGCTGATGGTCAGCGAGGGCGTGGGGTGCGCGCTGTGCCTGGACCGGATCGTGAACACCGGACCGGACAGCGACCTGACCTTCCGCCCGCTGTCGCCGCGCTTCGAGTCCGGGCTGGATCTGGTGTGGCGGGTCGACCGCAGGTTCTCCCGGGCCGCACGCTGCTTCCTGGACGAGCTGCGCGGCGTCATCGCCGGCGGCGCGCGCCCCTGACGGCCGGGCCGGAAACCGGGGCCACGCCGCCCGGCCGGCGGGGGTACGCCCCCGCGGCGCATGGTCTCCGAAGGGGTCTCGTCCCTGCGGATGATGCCGCGGGACGTCCTGCCGTGGCATCATGACGTGAGAGAATCCGAGTGAGGAGCGTGCCGATTCATGGAACAGCGTGGGGGAGAAGGGGCGAGGCGGACGTGGCGCCGCGCCCACGGATGGCTGGTCCGACTGGACCCGATGCCGGCCAGCGACCTGTACGACCTGGCGTTCATCTACGCGATCGCCGGCGTGTGCGGGACCGTGTGGGAGACCGCCCTGACCCTGGTGACCAAGGGCGTGTACGAGGACCGCAGCGGCTCGATCCTCACGCCGATGAACTACGTCTACGGGCTGGGCGCGCTGGCCATCTTCCTGGCGCTGCGCTCGGTGACCGACCCGCTGCTGCTGTACCTCTACGGCTGTCTGATCGGCGGGGCGTGCGAGTACGTGATGAGCCTGATCCAGCAGTACCTGCTCGGCAGCCGGTCGTGGGACTACTCGCGGCTGCCGCTGAACATCGGCGGGCGCACCACGGTGCCCTACATGATGGTGTGGGGCGCGATGTGCTTCATCCTGGTGCGGTTCGTCTTCCCCTGGATCCTGCGGCTGGTGCACCGCCTGCCGGACGTATGCCGCCGCCGCATCGCGCTGGCCCTGGCCGCGCTGGTGCTGGTCGACGCGCTGGTGACGCTGCCCGCGATCGTCCGCTACGCCCAGCGCGCCGACGGCATCTACTTCGACAACTGGCTGGTCCGCGCCATCGACGCCGCGTTCGACGACCGGTTCATGCAGGCGCATTTCCCCAACATGCGCGTGTGAGCGTACGGGGTGCGTCGGCGCCGCGCGCCCGGCCGGGCCGTCCGCGCGTGAGGCGCGTCGGTCGCGGCTCGCGAACCGGCAAGAGACCGCGTCTCAGCCGGCGAGCCCCATATCGTATTTCAGCGTCATCACGCGCTCGGCCGACCGCGTGACCTTCTCGGCGAACGCCGGATCCGCCGCGGCCCGCGCGTTCAGCCCGTCAAGGATCGGCCCCACGTAGCCGAGCGCGCCGATGCAGGCCAGGTCGCCGCCGGCCTCGACCAGATTCACCCCAAGCTGGGAGACCTCGTAGCCGCCGAGCGCCGCCGCGGACAGCGAATCGGTGACCACCACGCCCTGATAGCCCAGGTCGCCGCGCAGATGCCCCTCGATGAGCGTGGACGAGAACACGGCCGGATGGTCCGGGTCGATGGCCTCGTAGGTGGCCAGCGCCATCATCACCATCGCCGGGCCGGCCTGCAGCGCCGCGTCGAACGCGCCGATCTCCGGCCCGTCGAGCGTGGTCGTCGTGTCGCGCGTGCCCTCCGCCGTGAAGTCGGTGTTGCCGGTCACGGCGCCCAGCCCGGGGTAGTGCTTGATCGCCGAGCGCACGCCGGCGTCCGCCATCCCCTCGACGAACGCCGCCGCATGCTCGGCGTTGCCCTGCGCGTCGAGCCCGAAGTCGCGGTCCAGCATGCCGATCGGCTCGTTGGCGGCGCGCTCGCCGACCACCGTGCCGACCACGGGCGCCAGATCCACGTTGATGCCGGCCTGGGCGAGCTGGGAGCCCCAGACGGCAGCCGAACCCCTGAGCGCGTCGGCATCCATGCGGCCCTGCTCGTAGGCGCTCGGCATGTCGTCGAACCCGGGGCCCTGGAGATGCTGCACCAGGCCGCCCTCCTGGTCGGTGGCCGTCAGCAGCCGGTTGCCCTCGGGCGCGTAGGACTGCAGCGCGTCGGTCGCCGCGCGCACGTCGGCGACGCCGTTGTTCCAGTTGCCGATGATGAGCACCGATCCGACGTGCCGGTTCGCGATCAGGTCGTACAGGCTCGACGGGTCGCTGCCCGCGTACAGCGGGGCCATCACCAGCTGGCCGACGCGCTCCTCCATGCTCATCGTGCGGACGGCGCGCCTCGCCTTGCCGGCGGAGGAGTCGTCGGGCGCGGGCGCCGCGGCGCGCTCCAGCGGTCCGTGCGTCTGCGCCGCGGCGGGCGCGCCGCCCTGCGCGTCGACGGCCTGCGGACGGACCGCGCGCCACCAGTACCCCGCCGCGACGACGACGGCCAGCGCGCACAGGACCGCGACGACCGCCGGCCAGACCCGGCGGCGCCGCGGCCTGAGCCGTGCATGACGAATGTGTGCTCCCATACCCTCGATTATCCCATCGCACGGGGGCGGCGCGATAAGGACGGCCGCGACGCGATCGGCGTGCGCGTCCCTTTTCCCGTTCCGAGGGCCGACGGGCGGCCCCGCACCGGGCGATGCGGCGCGCATCGCCGGCCGTCCCGGGGCCCGGTCCCGTCGCCCGGGACGCGAGGGGCCATGTTGTGCGCTCCGTGCAAAGGACGGACTCTCGCCGCGGGCGTGCTCCCCGCCAACCGGTAGGCTGGGAGCCATGTCTTTTTTCGATGCATTTGGCATGATGTTCGATCCGGATGACGACCCGCGTCGCCGCGGCTCCGGCAACGACGACGACCCGGTGGTCCTCGACATCGAGACCGACGGCGACGACGCCCGCCCGGCCGGGACGGGCGGCACCCCGCCGCGCCGTCCGGGCGGTCCGCGCATCGCCCGGCGCCCAGCGCGCCGGCCGGGGAGCGGACGCGGCACCAAGGTCCTGATCGGCGTGGTGGTGGCGCTCGCGGTCGTCGTCGCGCTGTTCTTCGGCCTGGCGCGCTTCATCACCGACCTGATGTGGTACGGCCAGCTCGGCTTCCAGAGCGTGGTGTGGACGCAGCTGGGCGTGCGCGTCGGCCTGTGGGCCGCCTACGCGGCGCTGACGGCCGCGGTCGGCTACATCGCCTCGACGCTCGCCATCCGGGCCCGCCCGGCCGACGCCGACGGCTCGACGATCCGCGTGAACGGCGACGTCGTCGAGATCGCCAAGGGCGTCAGCTCGCGCAACGCCCGCCGCGTCGCCGTGGTCGTCGCCCTGGTGGTGGGCGTGGCGTTCGGCACGCAGATCAATGCGAACTGGTCCGACATCCTGCTGATGTTCCACGCGCAGGGCTTCGGCACCACCGACCCGCAGTTCGGGCTCGACAACGGCTTCTACGTGTTCGTGCTGCCCGGCCTGCGGCTGGTCATGTCCGCCGTCTCGACGACGCTGCTCGTCGGCATCGTCTTCTCGATCGTCGCCCACGTGCTCATGGGTGGCATCCGCGTCACCATGCCGGTCAACGGACGCGGCATCTTCGTCATCACCAAGCGGGCGCGCCGCCAGATCGCCATCTGGCTGATCCTGAACATGGCGGCGTTCGCCGGGCAGATGGTGCTCGGCGTGTTCGACCACCTGACCACGCAGGGCGACCGCATCACCGGCGCCACGTACACCTCGGTGCACACCACGATCCCGTTCACGATCGCGCTCGCCGCGCTGGTCGCCATCCTGGGCGTGGTGCTGGGCGTCTGGCTGATGCGCTCGCACACGCTGGAGGGGCCGGCGCCGCTCGGCGTGCGCGCCTCCGTGGCGCTCAAGGCGTGGCGCGTGCCGGTCGTCGCGATCGCGGCGGTCGCCGTGCTGGCCGTCGTGCTCGCGGGCGTGTGCCCGGTCGTGCTGCAGCGCCTCGTCGTGGACCCGAACGCCCAGGAGATGGAGTCGACGTACATCGAGCGCAACATCGCGGCCACGCAGCAGGCGTACGGGCTGGACGACATGGTCGTCGAGCAGTACGACGCCACCACCGAGGGCGAGGCCGGCGCGCTGGCCGAGGACGCCGAGTCCACGGCGCAGATCCGCCTGCTCGACCCGCAGATCGTCTCGCCGACGTTCAAGCAGCTGCAGCAGTCCCGCCAGTACTACACCTTCGCCGACACGCTGGCGGTCGACAAGTACGACGTCAACGGCGTGAGCCAGGACACGGTCATCGCCGCGCGCGAGCTCGACCTGTCGGGCCTGGACAACCACAACTGGGTCAACGACCACACCGTGTACACGCACGGCTACGGCGTCGTGGCCGCCTACGGCAACAAGGTCACGGCCGACGGCCAGCCCGAGTTCTTCGAGTACGGCATCCCGACGCAGGGCGCGCTGACCGAGTCCGAGCGGTACGAGCCGCGCATCTACTTCTCGCCCAACGCCACCGAGTACTCGATCGTCGGCGCGCCCGAGGGCACCGCATCGTGGGAGTTCGACTACCCGACCGGCTCGGACGAGGGCGCCACCAACACCTTCGACGGCGACGGCGGCCCCTCCATCGGCAACATCTTCGCGCGGCTGCTGTACGCGGTGCGCTTCGGCTCGGAGCAGATCCTGTTCTCCAACCGCGTCACCTCCGAGTCGCAGATCCTGTACGACCGCAGCCCCAAGGAGCGCGTGGCCAAGGTGGCGCCGTACCTGACGCTGGACGGCCGCGTCTACCCGGCGGTGGTCGACGGCCGCGTCAAGTGGATCGTCGACGGCTACACGACCTCCGACGCCTATCCGTACTCGCAGATGACCGACCTGGGCGCCGCGACCGAGGACTCCACGACCGAGACCTCCTCGACCGTGCAGGGGCTCGGCTCGCAGCAGGCCAACTACATCCGCAACTCGGTGAAGGCCACCGTCGACGCCTACGACGGCTCGGTGGACCTGTACGTGTGGGACGAGGACGACCCGATCATCCGGGCGTGGCAGGAGATCTTCCCCGGGCAGTACCACCCGCTGTCCGAGATCTCCGGCGACCTGATGAGCCACCTGCGCTACCCGGAGAGCCTGTTCAAGGTGCAGCGCCAGCTGCTGGAGAAGTACCACGTGAGCAGCGCCAGCCAGTTCTTCTCCGGCGAGGACTTCTGGCAGACGCCGAACGACCCGACCGAGTCGGCCGTGCAGTCCGGCGCCGAGGACATCCTGCAGCCGCCGTACTACCTGACGCTGCAGACCGGCGGCAGCGAGGAGCCGGTGTTCTCGCTGACCTCCACGTACATCCCCGCCGGCTCGTCCACCAGGGAGATCCTGACCGGCTTCCTGTCCGTGGACTCCGACGCCGGCCACGAGGACGGCGTCATCGGCGAGAACTACGGCACCATACGGCTGCAGGAGCTGCCGCAGTCCTCGAACGTGCCGGGACCGGGGCAGGCGCAGAACAACTTCAACGCCAACGCCGACGTGTCGCGCGAGCTCAACCTGCTCGAATCCGGCTCGACGAGCGTGGAGCGCGGCAACCTGCTGACCCTGCCGCTCGGCGGCGGCCTGGTCTACGTGCAGCCGGTCTATGTGCGCTCCAGCGGCGCGACCAGCTACCCGATGCTGCAGAAGGTGCTCGTCGCGTTCGGCGACCAGGTCGGATTCGCCGACACGCTCGACGAGGCGCTCGACCAGGTGTTCGGCGGCGATTCCGGCGCCTCGGCCGGCGACGCGGAGAACGTCGGCGAGACGGACGGGTCGTCCTCCGGCGGCGCGTCCGACGGCTCGACGGGCGACGGCGCAACCGGCGGATCATCGGGCGGCTCCCCGTCCGGCGATTCCTCGTCGGGCGGGTCGTCCTCCGGTTCGGGCGAGGCGTCCGCCGACCTGAAGGCGGCCCTCGAGGACGCCGCCCAGGCCATGCAGGACGCGGACTCCGCGATGAAGGACGGCGACTGGTCCGCCTACGGCGAGGCCCAGGACCGTCTTGAGGAGGCGATCAACCGGGCGCTCGAGCTCGAGGACTGATCCCGGCCGTAAGGTCATGAACGGGGCGCGGCGCCTGCCGCGCCCCGTTTGTCATGTCCGGCCGTCATATACACCCGTCGTATCCGGTCGGCCGGTGTGGGTGTGGCCGGGGCGGTTGTGCGTGACGGGATGGTCAGGATCACCGAGTGACCGGGCGTGGTGGGTGACCGGATGGTCGTCCGGGCTTGGCCCGGTATGGTCAGTCGGGCAGATGGGGCGGGTCGGTCGGGTAGTGATCCGCAGGGTTCGGGGGATAGTCCGCGGACAATCCCGGCATTCCGCCATTGTCCGCAGAGTATCCCCCAAACCCTGCGGCGGCGGCCGGCGTGTCGCCACGGTCGGGACGCCTCCGTGACCGGCCCGCGATATGCTGGTGCCCCATGAGCGAATTCACCATCCGCGATGCGACCGACGCCGACCTGCAGTCCATCACCGACATCTACAACGCGGCGGTGCTCGAGCGCATGTCCAGCGCCGACATCGAGCCCCGCACGCTCGAACAGCGCAGGGCCTGGGTCGACTCCCACGAGCCCCGCTCCCTCTACCCGGTCGTCGTCGTGCAGAACGCCGACGGCGAGGTCGTCGCCTTCGGCTCGCTGTCGCGGTACCACGAGCGCGCCGGATACGACGGCGTGGTCGAGCTCAGCTACTACGTCGCCGCGCCGGCGCGCCGACGCGGGGTGGGCACGCTGCTGGTCTCCTGGCTGCTGGACGCCGCGCGCGAACGCGGCATGCGGATGGCCACCACGCTGATCTTCTCAGACAACGCCGGCTCGATCGCGCTGATGCGCCGGTTCGGCTTCACGCTGTTCGGCGAGCTGCCCGACGCGGTGCACCTGCCGGGCATCAACCACGACATGTCCTACTGGTACCTGCCGCTGTGAGCCGCACGCCCCCGCCCGTCATGATCCGGGAATACCGTCCCGCCGATCTGCCCGCGATCATGGCGCTGTTCCATGACACCGTCCATGCCGTGAACGCCGCGGACTACACGCCGGCCCAGCTCGACGCGTGGGCGCCCGCGGACATCGACATGGACGCCTGGGGCGAGTCGCTGGGCCGCCACCGTTCGCTGGTGGCCGTCGAGGCGGGCACCGGCATGATCGTCGGCTTCGGCGACATCGACCCTGACGCCGGCGCCGACCCTGACGCCGGCGCCGACGCCGGCCACGCCCACCTCGACCGCCTGTACGTGCACAAGGACCGCCAGCGCCGCGGCATCGCCGCGATGCTGTGCGACCGGCTGGAGGCGGCGGCGCCGGGCCGGACCATCACCGTCCACGCCTCGATCACGGCCCGTCCGTTCTTCGAGCGGCGCGGCTACGTCGTCGTGCGCGGCCAGCGGGTCGAACGCCGCGGCGTCACGCTCGGCAACTACGTGATGCGCCGCGCCGCTGCGACGCCGCGGACCTCGCGCGCGGCGGCGGCCTGAACCCGGCCCCGGTCTGCGGCGAAACCGGACCGGGGCGCGCGGACGTCAGGGGCGCCGGCGCCGACGAGCGGACGTCGCGGCCCTCCCGGGACTCGCGGACGGGCGGCGGTTGGCGGCGGCCGATACAATGAGACGTCGGCGACGGACAGGCGCGCCACGGCGCGGTGCGGCCGTCCGCATGCGCGACGCCCGGAGCGCGGGCGCGCGGCAGAGCGGGCGGACGAGAGCGGGACGGGCGAACGACGCCCGGAAGCACAAGGCAACAGGAAGAGGACGAGATGGCATCGAATTTCTGGCTGGTCGTGGGACTGGGCAATCCGGGCAGGAAGTACGAAGACACGCGCCACAACATGGGCTTCATGACGGCGGACGTGCTCGCCGAACGCTGGTCGGTGGCCTTCTCCGACCACAAGGGCCTGGCCCTGCTCGGCAAGGGCGCGATGAACCTGGAGGGTCGCAGCGTCAAGTTCTTCCTCGCCAAGCCGCTCACCTACATGAACGACTCGGGCAACGCCGTCGCCTCGATCAGCGCGTACTACCAGATCGAGCCCGACCACGTCGTGGTCATCCACGACGACATGGACCTCGACTTCGGCCGCATCAAGGTCAAGTCGGGCGGCTCCGCCGGCGGGCACAACGGCATCAAGTCGATCGACAAGTCGCTCGGCACGCCGAAGTACGCGCGCGTGCGCATGGGCGTCGGCCACGCGCGCCGCGGCGCGAACGCGCACGACAACACCGTCAACTGGGTGCTCGGCGGCTTCGGGCCGGACCAGCGCAAGCGGCTGCCCGAGTTCCTCGCCGACGGCGCCGACGCCGCCGAATCGATCATCTTCCACGGGCTCGCCAAGACGCAGGAGCGGTTCAATGGCCGCTGAACGCGAACGCCGCATCGACGCGACGATGAACCAGCTGGTCGAGGGCTCGCTGTCCGGCCTGCTGGCCGCGCTCGACCGTGACCCGGGCTTCCACGCCCTGGCGGCGGACGACTTCGCACGCCCGGAGGGCCTGGCGGACCCCGCCATCGAGGTCGGCGCCCCCGAGGGCATCCGGCCGGCGCTGGCCGCGGCGGTCGCCGGGCGCGCGCCGGTGGTCTACCTGGTCGCCTCGGGCCGCGAGGCGGAGGAGACCGTCAACGCGCTGCGCTCCTGGTACGACGGCGATCCCGGCGACATCGCCCAGCTGGAGGCCTGGGAGACGCTGCCGCACGAACGCCTCTCGCCGCGCGCCGACACCGTGGCCGGCCGCATGGCGGTGTTCCGCCGGCTGCGCCATCCGAAGCCGGGCGACCCGATGTTCGGCCCGATCCGCATCCTGGTGATGCCGGTGCGTTCGCTGATCCAGCCGGTGGTGGCCGGGCTCGGCGACGTCGAGCCGCTGGTGTTCGCCCGCGGCGGGGAGCTGGCCCTGGACGACGCGGCCGCGCGGCTCGTGGAGAACTCGTACACGCGCGTCGACCTGGTGATGGACCGCGGCGAGTTCGCGGTGCGCGGCGGGCTGCTCGACGTGTTCCCGCCGACGGCGCCCCACCCGGTGCGCATCGAGTTCTTCGGCGACGAGATCGACACGATCCGCGAGTTCCACGCCTCCGACCAGCGCACCTACGGCGACGGGCTGGAGTCGATCTGGGCGACGCCCTGCCGCGAGGTGCAGCTCACCGAGGCCGTCCGCGACCGCGCGCGCAGCCTGGTCGGCCAGATCCCCAACGCCGAGGACATGCTCGAATCGATCGCCAACGCCATCCCGGTGGAGGGCATGGAGTCCCTGCTGCCGGCGCTGGTGGACGACATGGAGCCGGTCTCGGGCATGCTGCCGCGGCATGCGGTGGTGATGCTGTCCGATCCGGAGAAGCTGCGCCGCGCCGCGGACGACCTGATGAAGACCGCGAACGAGTTCCTGGCGGCCAGCTGGCACGTCGCCGCGTCCGGCCACGGCGCGGGCGCCCCGATCAGCTTCGACCAGGCGAGCTTCCTCGACTTCGACGAGACCGTCGCCGCGCTGACCTACGCGGACTTCGACGTGTGGCGGCTCACCAGCTTCAGCGTGGACGCCACCCGGCCCGGGCACGTCATGCTCGACGCACACGCCCCGGCCGAGTACCGCGGCGACGAGGGGCGCGCGGCCAGCGGCATCGAGGGGCTGCTGGACGCCGGGATGCAGGTCACCCTCACCGCTGCGGCCCACGGCACGCTGGCCCGCCTCAAACGCGCGATCAACGAGACCGGCATCACCCGGTTCGACGTCGTCCGCTCGCAGGCCGTCGACGGCTTCGTCGACGCGGCCGCCGGCGTCGCGCTGCTCACCGAACGCGACCTGACCGGCCGCACCAGCGCCGCCGGGCAGGCCAGGACGCCGAAGCGGCGGCGCAAGGCCATCGACCTGATGGAGCTCAAGGCCGGCGACTACGTGGTGCATGAGCAGCACGGCATCGGCCGGTTCATCGAGATGCGCCAGCGCAGCGTCGGCGCCGGCGCCAACCGCACGACCCGCGAGTACCTGGTCATCGAATACGCGCCGAGCAAGCGCGGCGTCCCGCCGGACAAGCTGTTCATCCCCACCGACCAGCTCGACCAGGTGAGCAAGTACATCGGCGCGGACGCCCCGAAGCTCAACAAGCTCGGCGGTTCGGACTGGGCGGCCACCAAGGCCAAGGCGCGCAAGCACGTCCACGAGATCGCCGAGGACCTGGTCCGGCTGTACTCGGCGCGCCAGCGCACGCCGGGCTTCGCGTTCAGCCCGGACACCCCGTGGCAGAAGGAGTTGGAGGACGCGTTCCCCTACCAGGAGACCGCGGACCAGCTCACCACCATCGACGAGGTCAAGGCCGACATGGAGAAGCCGGTGCCGATGGACCGCCTGATCTGCGGCGACGTCGGCTTCGGCAAGACCGAGATCGCGGTGCGCGCCGCGTTCAAGGCGGTGCAGGACTCCAAGCAGGTGGCCGTGCTCGCGCCGACCACGCTGCTCGTCCAGCAGCATTTCGAGACGTTCTCCGAGCGCTACGAGGGCTTCCCGGTCACGGTCAGGGCGATGAGCCGCTTCCAGAGCGCCAAGGAGATCGATCAAACCGTCAAGGGGCTCGAGGACGGCACCGTCGACGTGGTGATCGGCACGCACAAGCTGCTCAACCCGAAGATCAGGTTCAAGGACCTCGGCCTGGTCATCATCGACGAGGAGCAGCGCTTCGGCGTCGAGCACAAGGAGACGCTCAAGGCGCTGCGCACCAACGTCGACGTGCTCTCGCTGTCCGCGACGCCGATCCCGCGCACGCTGGAGATGGCCGTCACCGGCATCCGCGAGATGTCCACGCTCGCCACGCCGCCCGAGGACCGACTGCCGGTGCTCACCTACGTCGGCGCCTACGAGGACGCGCAGGTCACGGCGGCGATCCGGCGCGAGCTGCTGCGCGGCGGCCAGGTGTTCTACGTGCACAATCGCGTCGCCGACATCGCCGGCACGGCCGCGAGGATCAAGGAGCTGGTGCCCGAGGCCAAGGTGGCCACCGCCCACGGCAAGATGGGCGAGAAGCAGCTCGACCAGATCATCCACGACTTCTGGCACCGCGACATCAACGTGCTCGTGTGCACGACGATCATCGAGACCGGTCTGGACATCTCGAACGCGAACACGCTGATCGTCGACCACGCCGATCGCTTCGGCCTCAGCCAGCTGCACCAGCTGCGCGGCCGCGTCGGCCGCGGCCGGGAGCGCGCCTACGCGTACTTCCTGTACGACCCGAGCAAGCCGATGACGCAGCAGTCGCACGACCGCCTGGCCACGATCGCGCAGAACACCGCGCTCGGTTCCGGCTTCGACGTGGCGATGAAGGACCTCGAGCTGCGCGGCACCGGCAACCTGCTGGGCGACGAGCAGTCCGGGCACATCGAGGGCGTCGGCTTCGACCTGTACGTGCGCATGGTCTCCGAGGCCGTCGAGGCCTACAAGGAGCCGGAACGCGCCGAGCCGGTGGCGGTCAGCATCGACCTGCCGATCGAGGCGTCGATTCCGGTGGACTACATCGACTCCGACAAGCTGCGCCTCGAGGCGTACCGCAAGCTCGCCGCCGCGCGCAGCGAGCAGGATCTGGAGGACCTGCGCGAGGAGCTCGCCGACCGCTACGGCAACCCGCCGATCGAGTTCGCCACGCTGTTCGCCGTGGCGCGGCTGCGCAACAAGGCGCGGGCCCTGGGCATCAGCGAGATCATCGCCCAGGGCAACCGCGTGCGCGTCGCGAAGATCGAGCCGTCCGAATCGGTGCAGATGCGCATCGCCCGCATCTACAAGGGCGTGCAGTATCGGCCCGTCACCAAGACCTACCTGATTCCGACCCCGTTCGCCGGCTCCTTCGGCTCCGGGCCGATGGGCTCGGACGAGGTGGTGGCCTGGACCGACCGGCTGCTCGACGACCTGGCCTGGACGCCCCAGCCGCGCCGGTGAGCGCGTTCCGCGCGGCGGTCGCGTTCGGGGGCGGCGGTCGGGTATGCGTCCCGCGTCGTGTCGGCGGGCGTGGTCTGGGTAGTATGGAGTCTCGCACGGGGGCTCCCGTGCGAGACTCCGACCAGGAAGGGACTTCGATGTCGCACCCCAACCCGGCGCCCCAGCCGCCGGCCCCCATCCCCGCCGTGCACGTCAACGCGCTGAACTCCGCCGAGACCGAGGAGGCCGTCGAGAGCGCGGGTGTGAGCAAGACCAAGCAGAGCAAGTCCGTCACCTTCATCCTGGCCATGTTCGCGGGCGTGTTCATCGGCTTCGGCGCGCTGTTCTACCTCATCGTCACCTGCGATCCCGCGATGACGTGGGGCCCCAAGCGCTTCGTCGGCGGCCTGGCCTTCTGCATGGGCCTGGTGCTGGTGCTGTGCTGCGGCGCCGAGCTGTTCACCGGCAACTCGCTGATGGCCTCGAACCTCGCCGCGCGCCGCATCTCGCTGCCAGCGCTGGTGCGCAACTGGGTGATCGTCTGGTTCGGCAACCTCGCCGGCGCGCTGCTGCTCGTGGCGCTGATCGCCGGCGCCGGCACGATGGGCCTGAACGACGGCCTGGTGGGCGACGCGGCCGTCGCCACCGCCGTCTCCAAGGTCACGCTCGCCCCGGGCACGCTGTTCGTCCGCGGTGTGCTGTGCAACATCCTGGTGTGCCTCGCCGTGCGCATCGGCTTCGCCGCGCGCTCCGTGGCGGACAAGGTGCTCGGCGTCCTGCTGCCGATCTCCGGCTTCGTGGCGATGGGGTTCGAGCACTGCGTGGCCAACATGTTCTTCATCCCGGTGGGCTTGGCCGCCAAGGCGATGGGCTACGGCGCCGGCGTGGACGGCGTCGCCTCGTTGAGCGTGCAGGGAGCGCTATACAATATCGGTGTCGCGACCCTGGGCAACATCGTCGGCGGCGCCGTGGTGGTGGCGCTGGCCTACTGGTACGTCAACAACCACAAGCCGTCGAGGAGGCCGCGCGGATAGGAGGAGAGGATGGGCCCAATGGACGAATCGGCCGGCACGGGGATGCGATCGCGGGGCGAGGAGGGGCCCGGAACCGGCACGATGCGCATCCGACGGGCCGACCCCCGCGACATTCCGCAGATCGACGTGCTGCTCCGCGAAGTGCTCGACGTGCACCACGCCGGACGCCCGGACCTGTTCAAACCGGCCGCCGCCAAATACACCGACGACCAGTTGCGGACGATGATCGCCGATGACGCCATGCCGATCTTCGTCGCCGTCGAACCCGGCGCCGGATCCATCGCCGACGGCGACCCCGGGAACGCCGATCGTCTGCTGGGATACGCCTTCTGCCAGTTCCAACGGCATGTCGACGACAACATCCTCACCGACATCCTCACGCTGTACATCGACGACCTGTGCGTCGACGAGTCGCAGCGCGGACGCCACGTCGGCACCGCGCTGTACCGCCACGTCCTCGGCTTCGCCAAGGCGGCCGGATGCCACAACGTCACGCTGAACGTGTGGGCGTGCAACGAGGCGGCGATGGGCTTCTACGAGCGATGCGGCCTGAAGCCGCAGAAGATCGGCATGGAGACGGTCCTGCGGTGACGCCCGCGTGCGGCGCGCGACATACCCGTCTTTTCACGTAACATTCCTGCAATACAAGAACTCCCCGTACCGTACACAGAAAGTGAGGAGTTCCGAGTGAACCAACCAAACCCCAACACGCCGTCGGACGGCGGCAAACGGGCCGTGGCGCCCAAACTCATCGTCGTCGTGGTCTCGCTTGCCATCCTGACGTTTCTCGGCGTCCTTTCGGAGACGTCGCTGAACATCGCCTACTCCGTGCTGATGGAGGAGTTCTCGATCTCCGCATCGGTGGTGCAGTGGCTGACCACCGGCTATCTGCTGCTGCTCGCCGTGGCCATCCCCAGCTCGCCGTTCCTCGTCCGCCGCTTCCCGACGAAGGCGCTGTTCGTGGCCGCCGTCGCCATCTTCACGGCTGGCACGGCGCTCGGCGCGCTCGCCGTGAACTTTCCGATGCTGCTGGCGGCGCGCCTGGTCATGGCTCTGGGCACCGGCATCTCGCTGCCGCTGCTGACGACGATCATCCTGGAGAAGGCGCCGCTCGAGCAGCGCGGCATGATGCTCGGCCTGGTCAGCCTGGTCACCTGCGCGGCGCCGGCCATCGGCCCGGTGTTCGGCGGCGTGGTGATGGAGTACCTCGACTGGCACTGGATCTTCTACACGATGCTGCCGTTCCTCGTGCTCTCCTTCCTGCTGGGCGTGGGCACGGTGCCGGACATCCGCAAGGGCGAGCGCGCCGTGATCAGCGTGCCGTCGCTGCTGCTGGTCGCCGTCGGCCTGGCGGCGCTGATCATCGCGGTGAGCTTCTTCGGCGAATGGGGCGGCGACTGGCGCGTCTGGGCGACGCTGCTGGTCTGCGTCATCGCGCTGGCCGCGTTCGTGCGGCTGCAGCTGTCGCTGGAGCATCCGCTGGTCGAGGTGCGCACCTTCACCTATCCGGGGTTCAGCCTGGGCATCGTGATCCTGTTCATGAGCCAGGGCAGCGTGCTCGGCCTCAACTTCCTGCTGCCGATCCTGCTGCAGCGCGGCTTCGGGCAGACCAGCATGGTCGCCGCGCTGATCCTGCTGCCGGGCGCCATCGTCGGCGCGGTGTCGGCCCCGCTGATCGGCAGCGCGCTCAAGCAGCACTATCCGCCGAAGTTCATCATCTTCGGCTTCGCCGGCATGGCCGTGATGGACGTGCTGCTCATCACGCTGTCGGGCAACGAGTGGGCCGTGGCGGTGCTGTACACGCTGTTCATGGGCTGCGCCGGCTTCGTGCTGGTGCCCGACCAGACGCATGCGCTGAACCAGCTGCCCGCGCGGCTGAACGCCGACGGCTCGGCCGTGCTCAACACGCTGCAGCAGACGGCCGGCGCGATCGGCACCGCGGTCGCGAGCACGCTGATCACCGCGTTCAGCACGTCCGCGCAGTCCGCCGGCATGGATTGGCGGTCCTCGTATCTCAAGGCGTTCCCCGAGTCGATGACGGCGTTCGTCGGCATGTCGGTGGCCGGTTTCGTCCTCGCGTTGGCGATGGCGAAGTTCTCCACGCGTCGCGCTCCCGAGCTCGTCGAGGTCGAGTCCTGACCGCCGGATCCGATACGGGCCGCCCGGCGGCGCGGCCGTCCGGCGTGACCGCCTGATGCGGCCGTCCGCGGCCTGTCTATACGGCACGGGGCTTCCCGGACCATACCGATCCGGGAAGCCCCGTTTTCCGTATGCGTCGCCGCAGTTCGCCGCCGCCGGCGAGGCCCGGTTCAGCGCAGCGCCGCGCGCAGCCGGCGTTCCGTCTCGGCGTGCCCGGCCGGCAGCCCCTCGTCGTCCAGCGTGCCGCGGTCGATGTCGAACGTCGTGTCGATGACGCCGTCGCGCAGCACGAGGATGTGGTCCGACAGGCGCACGGCCTCGGCGATGTCGTGGGTGACCATCAGCGTCGCCCAGCCGTTGTCGGCCTGCAGCCGCGCCAGCAGGTCCTGCATGTCCAGCCGCGTCAGCGCGTCGAGCGCGCCGAACGGCTCGTCCAGCAGGAGCAGACGCGGGCGCCGCACGATCGCGCGGGCCAGCGAGGCGCGCTGGGCCTGGCCTCCCGACAGCTCGGCCGGCCAGGCCTCGGCGTGGTCGGCCAGCCCGACCCGCTCCAGCGCC
The DNA here is from genome assembly GCF_019331775.1 of Bifidobacterium phasiani. GTDB lineage: Bacteria > Actinomycetota > Actinomycetes > Actinomycetales > Bifidobacteriaceae > Bifidobacterium > Bifidobacterium phasiani. The sequence goes on along the minus strand of NZ_JAHBBD010000001.1, from coordinate 150,204 downwards.
CGCATCGCCAGCGCCCGGCGTTCCGCGCGCCGTCCGGGCATGCCCAGCGTGACGTTGTCCCACAGTCGGATCCACGGCACCAGACGCGCGTCCTGGAAGCCGAAGGCCATGTCGCCGTCGGTCTCGACCGTGCCGGACCGCGGTCGCAGCAGGCCCGCCGCCACGCGCAGCAGCGTGGACTTGCCGCAGCCCGAGCGGCCGATCAGCGACGTGAACTCGCCGTCGCGGATCGACAGGTCGACGCCCCGCAGCACGTCGACGCCGTCGAAACCGACCTTGATATCATGCAGCGCGATGCCCATCGTCACTCGCTGCAGTCCATGACGTGGCCGGCGAGGTCGGGCACGGCGTCGATGAACCCGAAGTCGACGTACTGCGCGGCCTGCCGCTCGAGCATGTCCAGGCCGTTCTGGTCGATCGGCAGGATCTCGGGGACGTCGAACTTCGCCACCTGGTCGATGATGTCCTCGGAGGCGCCGAACTCGCGGTAGGCGTCGGTGATGATCTCGGGGTGTTCCTGCGCCTTGTCGGACTCCTCGACCAGCGCGCGGTACATGGCCCTGACCAGGTCGGGGTGCTCCTGCGCGAAGGACTGCGCGACGATGTGGATGGAGACGTTGAGGTTGCCGTACTCCTCGGCGTTGACGAGCAGCCTGGCGCCCGGCGTGGTCATCGCGGAGGCGAGGTTCTGGTCGAAGGTCGCGATGGCGTCGACCTGCCCGGAGCCGAACGCCGCGCTGAAGTTGCTCGGGCTCATCTCCACCTCGGTGACCTGCGAGGCGTCGAGCCCGGCGTTGGCGAAGGCCTGGTGGACGATGTAGTCGCCGGTCGCGCCCTTGGCGTCGATGGCGATGGTCCTGCCGTACAGGTCCTCCAGCGATTCGACGCCGCTGCCCGGCGCCGCGACGATGCCCTGGGAGTCGCCGTCGTAGTACTCGATGGCGAACGCGGTCCACGGCTGGTCCTGGGCGATCAGGTTGATGAACGAGCCGGTGCCGGTCGAGGTGGCGTCGGCGTTGCCCGACTGGATCGCGGTGCGCGCGTCGGCGGGGTTGTACGTGCCGGTGAATTCGACCGTGGCCGGCGCGAGCTCGTCCTGCGCGAACCGTTCGTTCTTCAGTGTGGTCAGGTAGTTGGCGGTCGACAGGTACGCCACGCGCATGGTGTCGGTTCCGGTCGCGGCGTCGTCCCGCGGCGCGCAGGCGGCGAGCGGGGCGACCAGGGCGAGTGCGCCGATCAGGGCGAGGGGGCGGAGGATGGTATGGGTGTTCCGGGGCATGCCGGTTCCTTTCGTTGTGGTCGTGGATGTGATGATGGGTGCGTCCGCGGGCGGGCGCCGCCGTTTCCGCGCGTCGCGGCCGTGGACGGTCAAGGCCGCGCGGAAGGCGGGCCGCGGGCGGACGCGGCTCTCGGATGGGGCGCGTCGGCGGCGTGCGTCCTCGGCCGCGCCCTCAGCGCCGCGCGTGCTGCCAGGGCAGAGCCGCGCGTTCCAGCAGTGCCACGATGGTCTCCGACAGCAGGCCGAGCACCGCGTAGATGACGATGCACAGCACGGTCTGGTCGGTGCGGGAGAACTGCTGCGAGCGCGAGAGGATGTAGCCCAGTCCGGTCGAGGAGTTGACGGTTTCGCAGGTCACCAGCGCGATCCACGCGACGGTGAGCGCGAAGCGCAGGCCTGTCATGAACCCGGGAAGCGCCCCGGGCAGCAGCACGCGCAGGAACAGGGTCCGGCGGTCGAAGCGGTACGCCCGCGCCAGTTCGAGCAGCCTGGGGTCGAGGCGACGCACGCCGTCGCGCAGGTTGACATAGATCAGGCCGAACACGCCGACCGCGATGAGCCCGATCTTCATCGTCTCGCCGATGCCGAACGCGATGATGAACAGCGGGGAGAGCGCCGGGAACGGCACCGCCCGCAGCATGTGGATCGGCTTGTCGATGACGGCCATGCCCAGACGGGAGGCCCCGGCGAGCAGTCCGGCCGGCACGGCCAGGACGACGCCCATCGCCAGCCCGGAGGCGACGCGCAGCAGGCTGACGCCGATCGAGGGCCACAGCAGGCCTTCGGCGTCCAGGTCGATCCATGCGCCGACGACCTCGCCGGGCGAGGGGAGGGGCCGCGTATCCGGCGGCGTGAGCGTGGCGAGATACCACCACAGCAACAGGACGAGCGTCGACGCCCACGCGGCCGGGACGGCCGGGATGCGACGGCGCACGGCATGCTCGTGCATGATGACATTCCCTTCGATAGTGCTAGCTACATCAGGTTCGACGAGTGTGATCTCAGCCCAGCCGCCGGCTTTCGGCGCGGTCGCGTCCTCCAGCGTGTTTCAGGATTCGGCCCGGGCACCCCGTGTCGCGCACCATTGTGGGCCCACGCCATGGACAATCCCTCGGCGCGGTGTGGTGTGAGCGCTAACACGACATGCCGTTGCAATTCACGGCGAACGTCCATCAAACCCACTATTCTTGGCAGTGTCATCACAACCCAACGTGTAAGGAGTAGTTGTGGCAGTTATTGAAAGCGTGTACGCGCGTCAGATTCTCGACTCCCGTGGCAACCCGACCGTCGAGGTCGTCCTGGACACCGAGGACGGCGCCCAGGGTCTGGGCCTGGTGCCGTCCGGCGCCTCCACCGGCGAGGCCGAGGCCTGGGAGCGCCGCGACGGCGACAAGTCCGTCTATCAGGGCAAGGGCGTGCTCAACGCCGTCAAGGCCGTGAACGAGGAGATCGCCCCGAAGGTCATCGGCATGGACGCCTCCGACCAGCGCGCTCTCGACGATGTCATGATCGAGCTCGACGGCACCCCGAACAAGGGCCGTCTGGGCGCCAACGCCATCCTCGGCGTCTCGCTGGCCGCCCTGTACGCCTCGGCCGAGTCCGCGGGCATGCCGCTGTACCGCTACATCGGCGGCACTAACGGCCACATCCTGCCGGTGCCGAACATGAACATCATGAACGGCGGCGCCCACGCCGACTTCGCCACCGACATCCAGGAGTACATGATCTCCCCGTACGGCTTCGAGACCTACTCCGAGGCCCTGCGCGCCGGCGTCGAGGTCTACCACACCCTGAAGAACGTCCTGAAGAAGGAGGGCCTGAACACCGGCCTCGGCGACGAGGGCGGCTTCGCGCCGAAGATGAAGTCCAACGAGGACTCCATCAAGTACATCATGGACGCCATCTCCGCCGCCGGCTACGAGCCGGGCAAGCAGATCGGCATCTCGCTCGACGTCGCCTCCTCCGAGTTCTACAACAAGGAGACCGGCAAGTACCGCTTCGACGGCGAGGAGCGCGAGTCCGCCTACATGCTGGACTACTACGAGAAGCTCGTCAACGAGTACCCGATCGTCTCCATCGAGGATCCGTTCCAGGAGGAGGGCTGGGAGGACTGGGCCGCCATCACCGCCCGCCTCGGCGACCGCCTGCAGTTCGTCGGCGACGACCTGCTCGTGACCAACCCGAAGCGTCTGGCCAAGGGCATCGAGCTGGGCGCCGCGAACTCGCTGCTGGTCAAGCTCAACCAGATCGGCACCGTGACCGAGACCCTCGACGCCATCGAGCTGGCCACCAAGAACGGCTTCACCTCCATGGTGTCGCACCGCTCCGGCGAGACCCCGGACACCACGATCTCCGATCTGGCCGTCGCCAAGAACACCGGCCAGATCAAGACCGGCGCCCCGGCTCGCGGCGAGCGCATCGCCAAGTACAACCGCCTGCTCGAGATCGAGGAGGAGCTCGGCTCCACCGCCCAGTACGCGGGCTACAGCGCCTTCAAGGCCTGCAAGAAGTACATGTGATCGCCGATCCGGCCCTGACCGGCCGGTGAGAGGCGCACAGGCTTCGTGAACCCGCCGCGTTCGCTCGTCGAATGCGGCGGGTATTTTCATGACTATGAGCACATCGACCCGAGCGAACAGGCCGCGCGGCGGCAAGGCCAGGCGGAGCGGCAACACCGGGCCGATCTCGTTCTTCATCTCGCTGTTCATCGTGGCGCTGGGCGCCATCCAGCTGGTCTCCACGTTCCACACCTATGCGATGGACCTCGCCGACCTCAACAGCCTCAAGCGCGAGGAGGCGTCGCTGCAGGAGCGCAAGCAGGACCTGGAGAACGAGATCGCGCGGTGGGACGACGACGCCTACGTCACGGCGCAGGCGCGCGAACGCCTCGGCTTCGTGTTCCCCGGCGAGCAGGCCGTGCGCGTCATGCACCCCGAGGCCGTGACCGGCGACGACGGGGCGGACGACGCGGCGGACCAGTCCTCGGACCCGTCCGGCAGCACGCTGCCGTGGTACGAGGAGCTCGACTATCTGTTCGGGCGGGCGGACCGGAGCGACGACTCGGACGCCGCGGCCACGACCAACGACACGACAGGAGACACCAGTGGACAGGAATGACGATCTGAACGCCCTCGCGACGCGGCTGGTCGACCGATGCCTCGCGCAGCCGGCCGACGAGCGCGACATCGCCGTCGTGGAGCGCCAGCTGGGACGGTACCCGCGCGGCATGGTCGCGGTCGGCGCGCGCTGCGTGTGCGGCAGGCCGCTCGCCGTCGTCACCCGGCCGCTGCTGCCGGGCGGCATCCCGTTCCCGACCACCTGCTACCTGACCGGCCCGCAGGCGGTCAAGGCGGCGTCGCACGCGGAGGCGGCCGGCGCGATGTACGAGTACAACGACCGGCTCGCCGCCGACGAGGAGCTGCGCCGGGCCTACGAGCAGGCCCATGCGCTGTACCTCGCATTCCGCCACGAGCTGGCCGTGCGGCTGGGCGACGACGAGGAGCACATCGCCGGCATCAGCGCCGGCGGGATGCCGACCCGCGTGAAGTGCCTGCACGCCCTGCTGGCCCAGACCCTGGTCATGGGCCCCGGAGCCAACCCGATCGGCGACATGGCGCTGGAGCGCATCGCCGACGAGTTCAGCCCGACGGTCTGCCGCTGCGCCGTCGACGACGAGTGACGCGGCGGGCGTCCATATCGCGCATACGTTCCATGCTGATGCATACGGGAGAAGGAGGACCAATGGAATCGGTGGTGGTCGCCGGCATCGACTGCGGCACGAACTCGATCAGGCTCAAGGTGGCGCGCGTCGACGGGCACGGCATGCATGAGGTCGTGCCGCGGGTGCTGCGCGTCATCCGGCTGGGGCAGGACGTCGACAAGACCCATCGCTTCGCCGACGAGGCCCTGGAGCGCGCCCGCGCCGCGGTCGCCGAGTTCGCGGGGATCCTGGCCGGGCACCGGGTCGACGGCATCCGCTTCGTCGCCACCTCGGCGACCCGCGACGCCGAGAACCGCGAGGAGTTCGAGTCCATGGTCGAGGAGCTGCTCGGCGTGCGCCCCGAGGTGATCCCCGGCACCGAGGAGGCCGACCTGAGCTTCCTGGGCGCCACCAGCGTGGTCGAACGCGACCTGGCGGCGCCGTATGTGGTGGTCGACCTGGGCGGCGGCTCCACCGAGATGGTGCTGGGCGGCGACGGCGTGGACGCTCCGGCCACCCAGGTGCAGGCCGCGTTCTCGATGGACGTCGGCTCGGTGCGCATGACCGAGCGCCACCTGCTGTCCGACCCGCCGGCCGACGCCGAGATCGAGGCGGCGGTCAGGGACGTCGACGCGCATATCGACGAGGCGTTCGCGCATGTGCCGGCCGGCAGGGCCCGCACGATCATCGGCGTCTCCGGCACCGTGACCACGATGACCGCGCTGGCGATGGGACTCAAGGAATATGACCACCGGCTGGTCGACGGCGTGCGCGTCCCGCTGCGGGACGCCTACGCGGTCAACGACCGGTTCCTGCGCATGACGCGCGAGGAGCGGCGCACGTACAGGACCATCCACCCGGGCCGCATCGACGTGGTCGGCGGCGGCGCCGTCGTGTGGAGCCGTGTGCTGGCCCGCATCAGCGAGGCGGCGCGCGAGGACCACGGCACGCCGATCGACTCGTTCGTCGCCAGCGAGCACGGGCTGCTCGACGGCATCGTGCTCGACTTCGGGCGCCGGCTGCTCGCCGGCCGCTGAGCGCGTCCCGCGGCGCGCCGCGGCCCTTCCGGCCGACCCGCGTGGCATAATACGGTGAAGGTCGCATCGCATGCGGCGTCACGGTGCCGCCGCGTGCACGGCATGCGGGCCCGTGCCATGCCCGCATGCGTCCGGCCCCTGCCCCCGTGGCGAAATGGTATACGCAGCCGACTTAAAATCGGCCGCTTCGGCTTGTGGGTTCGAGTCCCACCGGGGGCACCACCGCGGCCCCGTCCCGTATCATCGGAACGGGGCCGTTCGCATCGGCGCCCGGCATCGCCCGCAGGGGCGCCGGGCGTGAACCGAACCGGCGGCCCGGATCCGCCGCACCGCACACCAAGGAGCGTCCGATGTTCAGCATGCTCGATATGTTCTCGATCGGCGTGGGGCCGAGCTCGTCGCACACCGTCGGCCCGATGCGCGCGGCTCGCGCGTTCGTCGTCTCGCTGCGCGACCGCGGCCTGCTCGACCGCGTCGCGCGCGTGCGGGTGACGCTGTACGGCTCCTTGTCGCTGACCGGCCTGGGCCACGGCACCGACCGCGCCGCCGTCGCCGGACTGGAGGGGGAGCTGCCCGACACCGTCGACACCGACCACCTGCTGCACATCCACGAGGAATGCGACCGGTCGGGGCGGCTGCGCCTGGCGGGCGAGCGCGACATCGCCTTCGACTACGCGCGCGACGTGGTCTTCGACCAGTGGCGCCGGTTCGTCGCCCACCCCAACGGCATGCGCTTCGAGTCCTTCGACGCCGACGGCCTCGCCGTCGACGAACAGGTGTGGTACTCGATCGGCGGCGGGTTCATCCGCGAGGGCCGCCCCGAGGACCGCCTGGTCGGCAACCACGACCACACGTTCGACGAGACGGCGGACGGGGGAGGCGCGGACACCGCGGAGCCGGACGCCTCCGAGACGCAAGGGGCCGGCGCCGTGCCCTACCCCTTCGCCTCCTGCGACGAGCTCATCGCCGTCTGCCGGCGCGAGGGGCTTGCGATCGCCGACGTCGTCTGGGCCAACGAGACCGCCATGCGCCCCGCCGATCAGGTGCGCGCCCGGCTGCTCGAGGTGTGGCGGGTGATGCGCGAATGCGTCGGCAACGGGTGCACCAGCGACGAGGCTGTGCTGCCGGGCGGCCTTGACGTGCCCCGGCGCGCGCCGCGGATGTACGCGCGCCTGGCGACGAACGGCGACGTGCTCAGGCGCGACGCCGGGCGCGTCGACGCGGTGCTCGAGTCCTCCGACGCGGCGTGGGTGGACCTGTTCGCCCTTGCCGTCAGCGAGGAGAACGCCGGCGGCCGCCGCATCGTCACCGCGCCGACGAACGGCTCGGCCGGCATCATCCCCGCGGTGCTGCTGTACTACTGGCATTTCGTGGACGTGGCCGACGAGGAGGGCGTGATCCGCTTCCTGCTGACCGCCGGCGCGATCGGCTACCTGTTCAAGCGCAACGCCTCGATCTCGGGCGCCGAGGTCGGCTGCCAGGGCGAGGTGGGCGTGGCCTGCTCGATGGCCGCCGCCGGCCTGGCCGCCGTGCTCGGGGGCACCCCGGAGCAGGTGGAGAACGCCGCGGAGATCGGCATCGAGCACAACCTCGGCCTGACCTGCGACCCGGTGGGCGGGCTGGTGCAGATCCCGTGCATCGAGCGCAACGCGATGGGCGCGAACACGGCGATCAACGCGGTGCGCATGGCCATGCTCGGCGACGGCTCGCACATCGTCAGCCTCGACCAGGCCATCCGCACGATGAAGCAGACCGGCGAGGACATGATGTCGAAGTACAAGGAGACCTCGCGCGGCGGCCTGGCCGTCAACGTCGTGGAATGCTGAGCGGGAAACGCATGGTTCCGCCGCCGCGATGGTGCTAATCTATGAGACATTGTGTACGTGAAGGAGGTCACGATGGCAGACATGCCCAAGGTCAACGCTGAGTTCGGCGCCACGCCGACGTTCGAGTTCCCCGACGGCGAGGCCCCGAAGGGTCTCAAGGTCGTCGAGCTCGTCGAGGGCGACGGTCCGATGGTGCGCCGCGGCGACACCGTCACCGTGAACTACCACGGTGTGGTGTGGGGCGGGACCGACCCGTTCGATTCGAGCTTCGCCCGCCACCAGCCGGCCAGCTTCGGCATCGGCGTCGGGCAGGTGATCAAGGGCTGGGACCAGACCGTGCCCGGCCACAACGTCGGCTCCCGGCTGCTGGTCTCGATCCCGCCGGAGTACGGCTACGGCTCCCGCGGCGTGCCGCAGGCGGGCATCGGCGGCGGCGACACGCTCGTGTTCGTCATCGACATCATCTCCACCCGCTGAACGGACGCGGGGGAGGGATCGCGCCGGCCATCCCCGGCGCTTTTTCGTTGCAGGCAATCCGCGCGCGTGGGCGCGCCGCACCAGAACGGGCCCGACCGGGCCGCAATCCTACAAGGAGGAACCATGACCGAGGAAAAGACGATCCTGCTCACGCAGGAGGCGTACGACAAGCTCAAGGAGGAACTGACGTGGCGCGAGGGCGAGTACCGTGACGAGATCACGGAGCGCATCGCCGCGGCCCGCGCCGAGGGCGACCTGTCCGAGAACGGCGGCTACCAGGCCGCGCGCGAGGAGCAGGGCAAGAACGAGGGGCGCATCAACGAGCTGACCGTCAAGCTGCGCAACGCGAAGATCCTGGAGGCGCCGAAGGCCGGCCTCGTCGGCAACGGCTCCGTCGTGACCCTGGACATGGCCGGCCGCGAGATGGTGGTCGTGCTCGGCTCGCGCGACATCGCCGTGGCGACCGACTACGACGTCATCAGCCCGGAGTCCCCGATCGGCGCGGCCGTCATGGGCGCCCACGCCGGCGACACCGTGAGCTACAAGGCCCCCAACGGCCGCGAGATCTCGGTGACGGTCAAGGACGCCAAGCCGCTGGAGTAGCAGGCGGCCGGCGCGCGATCCGGCCTCGGCCCCATGCCGGGTGCGGGCGCGCTGCCGGGACTTTAAGACGGGAACGGCCCGCCCCGCGATGCACGCGGGGCGGGCCGTGCGCATTGTCATCGGTCCGCATCATCGGCCGTGACGGCCGGAATCATGGATCACTGCCACAGGTTGACGATGACCATGTAGATCGCCACCATCTGGCACGCGTAGCCGGCGACGGTGCCGCAGTGGAAGATCTCGTGGAACCCGAACACGCGCGGCCATGGGTCCGGCCTGCGCAGCATGTACACGATGGCGCCGGCGATGTAGCAGGCGCCGCCGGCGGCCAGCAGGACGACGACGGCGGGACCGGCGTACGGCGAGACCCAGAACAGGCGCATGAACGCGACGCCCGAGACGCCGAAGACGATGTAGGTGACGGTGTACAGCCACCGGGGCGCGTTGATCCACACGACGTGGATGACCATCGCCACGGCGGTGCACGCCCACATGCCGCCGATGATCGCGTTGCGCCAGAACGGCTCCAGCGCGAACGAGACGGGCGTGTACGTGCCGGCGATGAGCAGGAAGATGTTGAGGTGGTCGATGCGGCGCAGCACGTCGGTGACGCGGGGCGACCAGTCGCCCAGGTGGTAGGCCGCGGAGTTCGAGAACAGCACGAGCGAGCAGACCATGAACACCGCGCACGCCCACTTCAGGCCGGCGCCCCGGGCCAGGCAGATCAGCACGATGCCGGCGGCCAGCGACAGCGGCGCGGCGACCAGGTGGATCCATCCGCGCATCGCCGGCTTCGGGCGGCCGTGCACGTCGAGGCGGATCCGGCGCTCGATCTCGGCGGGCGTGACGCCCTCGACCCTGGCCGCATGCGCCTCGCCCTTGGCGATGGCCCGGGCGGCCTTGGCGTCGGCCTTGCGCCGGATGTTGTCGGCCTTGTTCCGGGCCTTGACGCGCACCGCGTCGGCCTTGGCCCGCAGCGCCCGCTCGCGGGCCTGCGCCACGGCGGCGCGCCTGCGTTCGATCTCCTCGTCCGTGTGTCGGTTCATACGACCTCCGATGTTGTGGTTACGCAACCGTAACCTACGATATCGTAGCTTGTGGATATCGGGGACCTCCGGCTTCGGCGGCGCGCCGCTCCGTCGTCCCGCCGCCACGCCGCGCCGCGATGCGGGCGGGCGCAGGCCGGCTGGGGTAAGGTGGAGCGCATGGCAGACTTTTCGCATATCCTGGCAACACGTCCCGATCTCGACGACTCCGACCGCGAATGGCTCCACCAGCTGGTGGCCGACTGGCAGGTCATCGCCGACCTGAGCTTCGCCGACCTTCTGCTGATCCTGCAGGACGGCGACGGCAGGTACGTCATCGCCGAGCAGTGCCGCCCCTCGACGGTGATGAGCCTGCGCGAGGAGGACGTCGTCGGCAGCCAGATGCCGGACGACATGTCCGGCGAGCTGGACGCCGCGATGCGCTCCGGCGTCGTGTTCCGCTCCACCGTGCTGCGCACGGTCGGCAAGTCGACGGTGTGCAACGTGTACGCGCCGGTCCGCCACAACGGCAAGACCATCGGCCTGGTGGTGCGCGAGACCAACATGGCCACGCGCGAGTCCAACGGCCGCTACGAGTCGGAGAGCATCAACGCCGGCAAGCAGCTGTACGAGATGATCCCGCGCGAGCAGTTCCCGTACCGCGACTCGGTGATGAACCAGCGGCACATCGCGCGCGTCTCCGACGGCTTCATCATCCTGACCATCGACGGGGTCGTGCGCTACGCCTCGCCGAACGCGATCAGCTGCTTCCGCCGCCTGGGCTCGGTGCGCGCGATGCAAGGGCAGTACCTCAGCGAGATCGGCACGCAGCTGCTGCACAAGAACGACCCGGTCCCCGAGACGCTGCCGCTGGTGCTCAGCGGCAAGGCCGCCGTCGACTCGGAGCTGGACGCCAACCGCTCCGCCGTCTCGATGCGTTCGCTGCCGCTGTACGGGCCCAACGGCCGCACCGGCGGCATCGTGCTGTGCCGGGACGTCACCGAGCTGCGCCGGCGCGAGAAGGAGCTGCAGACCAAGGACGCCGCGATCTCCGAGATTCACCACCGTGTGAAGAACAACCTGCAGGCCGTCTCCGCGCTGCTGCGCCTGCAGGCGCGCAAGACCAAGTCGCAGGAGGTCAAGAAGGAGCTGGAGGAGGCGCAGCGCCGCGTGCAGACCATCGCGATGGTCCACGAGGGGCTGAGCCAGACCGCCGACGAGATGGTCGACTACGACAAGGTGATCTCGAACCTGCTCAAGATGAGCGTCGACCTCGCCACGATGCGCGACCAGCACATCAGCATCGACTTCATCGGCAAGTTCGGCATGATGCCGGCGCAGGACGCCACGCCGCTGTCGCTGGTGCTGACCGAGCTGATCACCAACGCGGTCGAGCACGGGTTCGAGGGCCGCAAGGACGGCCACATCACCGTGTCGGTGGGCCGCGGCGGCAACAACCTCAACGTGGTCGTGGAGGACGACGGCTCCGGCCTGGACACCGAGGAGCGCAACGGCATGGCGCGCACCTCCGGCTCCGGCCTGGGCACGCAGATCATCAACACCTTCGTCAAGAACGACTTCGGCGGCACCGTGCGCTGGGAGCCGCGCCGCGAGGGCGGCACCCGCGTCATCCTCGACATGAAGCTGCGCGCCGCGCAGTCCGAGTGACGGCCCGGCGGCAGGGCGACGAAAAAACGTGCACCCCGGATTCCGGGGTGCACGTTTTTTCCGATGAGGTCGTCGATGCGCGGCGACGAGCGGCGGGCGCGGCCCGCCGGCGCTCACACCTGCATCTGCATCGCCTGGGAGCGGCGGGCGCGCATCGCGCGGCGCTTCAGCGCGCGGCGCTCGTCCTCGCTCAGACCGCCCCATACGCCATAGTCCTGGTTGGTGTCCAACGCGCACTTGAGGCAGGCGTCGATCACCTTGCAGGTGCGGCACACGGCCTTCGCCTCCTCAATCTGCTGATAGGCGGCACCGGTGTTGCCGACAGGGAAGAACAGTTCGGGATCCTTGTCGCGGCACGCGGCCTTGGCACGCCAGTCAAAAGCACTGCTCATATTCACGCTCCCTCAAATCAGCTGATCCGACGTTCGGAAAAGTCCTTAAACAGATAACCACGAAACCGCCGACTTTTCAAGAGGTTTCGCTGCAAGAAACGGATGATGCCGGAAATCCGCCGCGATCGAGGCGCCCCGGCCCGGCCCCGCCCTCCTCGTCGGGCGCCAGGCACTGCACCGGCGCGGCGCGGCCGTCGCGCAGCAGCACCGCGCGGCCCGGGCGGGCGTAGTCGCGGGCCTCGAACAGGGCGAGCGCATCGGCCGGCACCCCGTCCATCATGTCGGTGGGCCGGTCGCCGGTGGGGAACACGATCCGGCAGGGGAACCGGGCCGGATCCCTGACCCTGCGCGAGTCCGCGACCGCGACGACCACGGTGGCCGACGGGTCGGCCAGCGCCTGCCGCAGCCGAACGGCCTCCGGACCGGTCTCGAGCGGGTCGAGCAGGTCGTCCGCGTCGTCGCAGAGCCACAGCCGGTGCGCCGGCGCCGGCGGCGCACACGGCGGCCGGCGGTCCGTGTGCGCGGGCCCGAGCTCGTCGGTGCGGTAGGCGCCGTGGGACCGCGTGGTGACGCGGACGCGCACGGCGGAGCCGAACCGGCGGCGCGCCTGACGGGCCAACGTGGCGAGCAGCGTGCTTTTGCCCCGTCCCGGCGGTCCGACGACGGCGGCGTTGCCCCGCCCGATGGGCAGCAGCGCGGCCGAGAAGCGCATGCCGTCGTCGGCCAGACCGAACGGCACCTCCGGCGGCGTGCCGGCCCGGTCCCCGGCGGGTCCGCATGCGGCCGGCGCCAGTGCCTCCACCGGACCCGCTCCGACGCTGCCGGGCAGCGGCGGCGTGAACAGTGGCTCCGGACGCGCGATGCGGTGGAACGCCGCCGCGTAGGACATCGCCGAGACCAGCGCGTCGACGTCGCCGGGGGAGGCGCACCGCAGCGCCGCGACGTCGGCGCCGTCGGAGAGGTAGGCCGCGCCCGGCGTCGACGGGCCGATCGAGGCGGCGCGCGCCGACCCGATCAGCTCGGTGGACTGCATCGCGTCGCGCACGCGCAGGCAGATGTTGAGGTTCATGTTGGCCTTCATGTCGGCGCCGACCTGCCCCAGCGGATGCTGCGTGCAGGCGATGACGTGCATGCCCAGCGACCGGCCCAGCGACGCGAGCCGGGCGATCCGCCCGACGCCGTCGGGCAGCTGGCCGCGCAGCGCGTGGAACTCGTCGACGACCACCACGATGCGCGGCGGCGGGTCGGCCAGCCGGTCGAAGGACCCGGCGCGCTCCCACGCGACCAGCCGCTCCCGTCTGGTCAGCTCGGCCTCCAGCGCCCGCAGCGCGCGCATCGCGTGCGCGAGGTCGAGGTCGCTCACGGCGCCGACGGCGTGCGGCAGCCGCTCCAGCGCGGCGAAGGCGGCCCCGCCCTTGAAGTCGAGGAACACGAACCGCAGCGTCCTCGGGGAATTGCATGCCGCAAGGGCCAGGCACCACGTCTGCAGCAGCATCGACTTGCCCGAGCCGGTCGTGCCGGCGACCAGCGCGTGCGGGCCCTGCCGGACCAGGTCGACCCGGTGGACGCCGGCGGCGCCGCACCCCAGCGGAACGCAATGGTCCGGCTCGTCCAGCCATCGCGCGACGATGCCGCGCCAGGGCAGCGGCTCGACGTCCAGTCCGAGCAGTTCGGCCAGCGGCCGGCTCTCCATCGCCCCGAAGTCGGCCGCCCCGGCGGGTTCGGCGGCGTTGGCGTAGGATGGCGGTCCGGCCCCGCCGCCGGCGGCATCGGGATCCTGCCGGCGGCGTGCGACGGCGAGCATCAGCGAGGCCACGCAGCCGACGAGGCCGGGGATGACCAGCGCCACGAACGGCCAGCGGCCCTCCGCCGCCATCATCGCGATCATCGCCAGTTGGGCGGCGGCGGGCGCGGCGAGCGTGAGCATGGTCAGCCGCCGTATTGTCGCCTCGGATGCGGGGCCGCGGTCCGGCCCGGCCCGGTCCGGGCGCCTGCGGACCCGTGCGCGGCCGCGATGCGCATGCGGGGTCGCGGGGCCGTGCGCCGCGCGGCGTCGTGATCTGCTCATGCCCCATATTCTCGAAGCGGGGCGCGCCGGGGCGCAAGCCCCGCCCGGCATTGTGGTCGAAGGCATGCGGTTGTCCACAATACGCGCGCGTCCCGCCGGCGACGGGACGCGCGGCGGGACGGCGGGAATGGTGTCAGCCGGGAATGGTGTCGGTGACGGGGGAGCGCGGCGGCCGCGGGATCAGCCCTCGGCGAGCGTGCCGACGGTCCCCGCCGGCTGCGTGCCGTCGGCCAGGGCGGTGAACAGCGTGAGGTTGCGTTCGTCGTCGAGCAGCACGCTGGAGCCGACGCCGTCGACGTAGTAGTCCGGGTTCGTCCAGTACACGCTGCCGGAGATGCCGTCGTCGCCCGTGGCGTCGCGGAACGCCAGCGCCATCCTGATCAGCGTGTACGGGTTGGTGTCCTCGTCGACGGTCACGGCGTCCAGCGTCGTCTCGGCCACGTTCGTCACCGTGCCGATGTCGGTCAGCGTGCCGGCCGACAGGCCCTTCCTCATGATCGCGCCGATGACCTGGCGCTGGCGTTCGCCGCGGCCGAAGTCGCCGAGCGCGTCGGCGTAGCGCATACGGGAGAACGCCAGGGCGGTGGTGCCGTCGGCGACGTGGCAGCCCGCCTGCCATTCCAGGCCGGAGTACGGGTCGCTGACGTCGCTGTCATAGCACAGCTCGATGCCGCCGAGGGCGTCGACGACGTTCTTGAGCCCGTCGAACTTGATCTGCGCCACATGGTCGATCTTCTGCCCGGTGATCGACTCGACGGTGGCCACGAGCGTCTGGTTGTCGTACAGCTCGGCGACGGCGTTGATCTTCATCGACATGTCGTCCACCGTCACCAGCGAGTCTCGGGGGATCGAGATCAGCGAGCTGTTGCCGCTGCGCGGCTTGGTCAGCACCAGGATCGTGTCGGTGCGCGAGCCGGTGATCTCGTCGTCGCCCTGGCCGTCCGCGCGTTCGTCGGAGCCGAGGATCAGCCAGGTGGAGGCCGGCGTGTCGGCGGCGCCGGTCAGCCACGGCTGCTTCGTCAGCCGGCCGTCGACCCAGTTCCATGCGCCGAACAGGCCGAGGGCCAGGGCCAGCAGCAGCGCCGCGAGCACGATGGCGACCACGCGCAGCGGCCTGATGCCGCGACGGCGGTGCAGCGCCGCCGCGCCCGCGCCGGACGGCGATCCGGTCGCGGGTCCGGAGGCGGCGGACGGCGGCATGGCCGGCCTCGCCGGCGACTGCGCCGAAACGGCCGGACGCGCGGCGCCTGCCGAGGCGTTGCGCGACGAGCCGGACGACCTGCGCGCCGGGCGGAGCACCGGCTGGAAGCTTTGCGGCGCCGACGGGGCGCCGGACGGCGCGCCCGCGGCCGAGGGGGCCGGATCGGTCCGGCCGGACGCCGGAGAGGCCGACGAGCGCTGCCTGGCCTTGGGGGCGAAGCTCGGCGGCTGGCCGCCCGCGGCGTGGGCGCCGTGATGCGCGGATGCGGGGGGCTGCTGGGCGGAGGACCGTGGCGAGCGCCGGCGGTTGCCGGACGGTATGAAGCTCGGCGGGGTGTTCTGCGCACCCGTGTCTTCCGGTCCCTCAGTCATGTTCCCTCCCGTGTGACTCATCTCCAGTCGTTTTTACACGGTGGAGTGGGGCATACGCCCTATCCTGCGTCATTCCTGCGCAGGAACGGCACATACGGTGGCATACAGGTACTGATCCGCCACGCCGAGGTACTGGCCGGTGACGGGGTCCTGGATGGTGCCGCTGTCGGGGTCGACGACGCCGCCCGTGGCCGGGTCGATCAGCGTGGTCGCGCCGGTGTACGGGTCGGTCTGCGTGATCAGGCCGGTCGTCGGGTCGGGGGTGGCGGCGGCCTGCGCGGTCCCGTCCGTCCCGTCCCCGTCCGTGCCCTCGCCGGCGGACGCGGCGCCGTCCTCGCCCGCGTCGCCCGCGGCCGCGTCCCCGGCCATGCCGTCGTCCGCTGCGCCGTCGTCCGAGGCGGGCGCCTCGGCGGGCTGGTCGACCAGCGGCTGCTGATTGACCAGCCTGGCCCACATGTCGTCGGCCGAATACGCCCAGACGACGCGGTTGATGTCGTAGGGGTCGGCGGCGACCGGGACGGTCTGCGTGTAGAAGTTCGAGGCGCTCATGCCGCTCAGGCTCATGGCCAGGCCGGCCAGGGTGGCCACGTCGGCCATGCCGGTGCTGATGTTCAGCGAGCTGAGCGCCGCCCTCGCCATCTGGTACAGCTGGCCCGACTCGGTGAGCAGGTTCTTGCTCAGGGCCTGGTTGAGCAGCGTCTTGATGAGGTACTGCTGGCGCGTGGTGCGCATCACGTCGGAGCCGTCGCCGAGGCTGTAGCGGGTGCGGGCGTACTGCGTGGCCTGGGTGCCGTCGAGGTGCCGCAGGCCGCGCGCGATGTTCAGCCCGGTGTACGGGTCGCTGATGTCCTCGGGGATGCACAGGTCCACGCCGCCGAGCGCGTCGATCATCTCGCTCAGGCCCTGGAAGTCCACGACGATGAAGTTCTGCAGGTTCAGCCCGGTCAGGGAGTTGACCGCGCTCATCGTGCAGGAGGCGGCCGACGCCAGGTCGCCGCCGACCGCGTAGGCGTTGGCGAAGATCGAGTTGAACTGGACGTAGCTCTGGGCCGGGATCGTGCCGTTCGACGTGGTGCAGCTGGGCACGCTGACCATCGAGTCGCGCGGGATGGACACCAGGTTGATGTACGAGCGGTCGGCCGCGATCTGCACGACCATCGTGGTGTCGGCGTTGTGCAGGGAGCCCATCTCGCCGCCGCCGATGGCGGAGTTGGCCTCGCCGTCGCGCGTGTCCTGGCCCAGCACGAGGAACTCGATGGTCTGCCCGGCGTTGGGGTCGATCAGCGCGTTCTCGTCGTCGCCGTTGCCGTCCTGGGCGACCACGTCGACCCGACCGTCCTCGATGGTCCGGTACAGGTCGTTCCACACCGCGGCGGCGGCCGTGCCGGCGAACGCGAGGACGGCCAGCAGGACCGAGACGAGCGCCGCGCGCAGGCCGTGCCGCACCGCATAGCCGGTGCTGTGCCGGGGGCGTGCCTTGGACGACCCTGCGATGTTGGGGATGCCACGGTTGTCGTTTCTGCGGTGTGAGGTCACGTCTGGCGCCTTCCTGTCGACGGTCCCGGGCGGCTGGGCCGAATCCCGTGCGGTTAACCAACCAAATTGTAGGACATCGCCCCGAGAACGGGGCCGGGGGCGACGGTCCTGCACATCACGTCCGCACATCGGGCGGGGCGGACGGGCGCCCTGGGCGCCGCGGCGCCATAATATACCATGATGTGCGCGATAAGGGGCGCATTGACACGGGAATGATTTGACAAATCGCGAACCGCAAGTGTGTAATTTAGGAGGTTGATCACAATTCAAGCTCAAGGCAAGGAGGGATGCCCATGTGGGGTGTCATCGATGAGTCCGCCGAAGAGCCGCTGAACGAGCTGTGGGGGCTGTTCAGGCCGGACGGGGATTTGTCGTGGCAGCATAAGGCGCTGTGTTCCCAGACCGACCCGGAGGCGTTCTTTCCCGAGAAGGGCGGGTCGACGCGCGACGCCAAGCGCGTGTGCGCGCAGTGCGAGGTGCGCGAGCAGTGCCTGGAGTGGGCGATCGAGCACGACGAGCGGTTCGGCATCTGGGGCGGCATGAGCGAGCGCGAGCGCCGCCGCTACAAGAAGGAGCGTAAGGAGCGGGCGTGACGCGCGGGTCCCGTGCGTACACTTATAAGCTATGACTTCCACAGGCAACATCGATATCCAGCAGATACTGGCCAGCCAGGCGGCGGACCGCCCGCGAGATCGTCGGCAGGATGTCGATCATACGGTTGCGGCCATGATCACGGTGGAGGAGGACCTGCGCTTCCTCCCGGACACCATACGGGCGGTGCTCGGCCAGACCGTGCTGCCCGGCGTCATCGTCGTGATCGACTGCACCGGCCGCACCGACCGGCCGTTGGCGTCCTCGTTCACCGTCGAGCCGGCGCATGCGCACGGCGCGCAGGGCCGGCGGGCCGACACCGTCAGCGTGCGGCTGGTGGGCGTCAAGGGCGCACGCTCGTTCTCGGACGCGGTCGCCAAGGGGATGCGCCGCGTCGACCTGGACCCCGGCACCAAGGCGCTGTGGACGCTGCACGACGACTCGCGCCCCGCGCACGAGACCTGCCTGGAGACGCTGCTGGAACGGTGGCGCTACACGCCGACGGCCTCGCTGCTGGGCGCCAAGCAGGTGGACTGGGGCGGCGGGAACCTGCACGACGTCGGCACCTACGCCGGGCGGCACCGCCTCGAATCGCTGGTGGTCGACGGCGAACCCGACCAGGAGCAGTACGACGGCCGCCGGGACGTGTTCGCGGTCTCGCTGGCCGGCGCGCTGGTGCCGCTCGCCACGCTGGACTCGCTGGGCGGCGTCGACCCGTGGTTCGGCACCTTCGCCGAATCCGGCGACTTCTGCCGGCGCATCTGCCTGAGTGGCGGCCGCGTGGTGGTGGTCCCCGAGGCCGAGATCGCCCACCGTCGCGCCCGGTACGAGGGCGTGCGCTCGCGCTCCGGCGAGCCGATCGACGAGGACGCCCCCGCCAGCGCGGCGATGGCCGTGCTCGAGGCGCGCCAACGCTACTACTACACGGACATCCGCATGGGGTGGTGGCCGTTGCTGTGGGTGCTGCGCCTGCTGCGCGCGGTCGTGATGGCGCTGAGCCGGCTGTCGCGCAAGCAGCCGTACGTGGCGCTGTGCGAGCTGCTGATGCCGTGGCGCGCCCTGGCGATGTTCCCCACGGCGGTGCGCGCGCGGCGGATAGTGGGCCGGCAGTCCAAGGTGCCGCTGTCCCGGCTGTCGGTGCTCGTGGCCAGCCGGCAGCAGATCGCCCGGTGGCGCGACCGCATGCAGGCGTTCCGCGACCAGCAGGGCAGCGTCGTGCTCGACCCGCTGGCCAAGGCGCATCTGCGCCGCCGGCTGCTGCGCCGCTGGATCTGCGCCGCCGCGGCCGCGGTCCTGGCGCTCGCCGTGGTGCTGGCGACGTATTGGGACGTGTGCCGCGCCGCCTTGTCCGGAGGCTCGCTGACCGGCGCGTCGATGCTGCCCACGGACGCCGGGTTCCTGCGGCTGCTCGAGGCCGCCACCACGTCGTGGACGCTGGGCGCGGGCACCGGCGCCGTCGCGCCGCCCACGCCGTGGCTGCTGGTGCTGGCCGCCGCCTCGGTGCTCACGCTGGGCAACGTCGCCGCCGCGACCGTGCTCGTCTTCGTCTCGTCGGCGCCGCTCGGCGTGCTCTCGTTCTGGGCTCTGGCCGGCGTGTTCACCCGCTCCGACGCGGTGCGCGTGACCTGCGCGCTGCTGTGGTTCTCGCTGTCGTTCGCGTTCGGGCTGTACGGGTCGGCGAACCTGGCGATGCTGACCGTGATGACGTTCCTGCCCGCCGCGTTCGCCTTCGCGTTCCGCGCCGTGGGCATGTACCACACCGAGGAGCCGGTCCGGCCCCACCATTCGGTGCAGGCCGCGGCGCTGTCGGCGCTGTGCTTCATCCCGGTGGTCGCCGCCGAGCCGCAGCTGCTGCTGCCGCTGGTCGCGACCTTCCTGGCGTTCCTGCTGTTCGTGCGCCGCCACCGCGCGACGCTGCTGCTCATCCCGCTGCCCTCGGCGCTCGTGCTGGCCCCCACGCTGGTCAACGCCGTGCACCACGCCCCGGAGGGCGCGTGGCGGCAGCTGTTCGGCGACGTCGCCGTGCCCACGTCCGAGACGAACGGCGTCCCGGCCGCGCTGGGCCTGGCCGACCTGGCTGCGCGCGCGTTCGGCGTCGACGTCGGCTCGGGATGGCTGTCCTGGCTGCGCGCGCCGCAGGTCGTGTCCTTCCTCGTGCTGGCGATGCTGGCGGTGCTGACGGTCCTGGCCGTCGTCTCGCTGTTCCTGCCGTTCGCGCTGCGCGTGTCGCGCATGATGTGGGTGACCACGGTGTGCGGCGGCATCCTGTGCCTGGCCTCGGCCAGGATCGTCGTGGGCGTCGACGCCGACGGCGCCGTGGCCGGCTCCGTGCTGCCCGGCATGGCGATGGCCCTGCTCGGCGTGCTCTCCTGCGTCTGCCTGGTCGCCGGCGGCGCCATCCGCCGTTTCGTCGCGCTGCGCCGACCGGCGGCCCGGCCCGGCGACGAGGAGGACGTCGACGTGAGGTCCACCGTGGTCGCCGTGGCGCGCGCGCTGCTGGTGGTGCTGCTGGCCGCGGCCGCGTGCCTGTGGGCGGGCTACGGCATCGCCGGGCGCGGGGACGGGCGCCCGGGCGTCGCCGACGGCGGCCTGCCGATGGTGGCCGTGGACTACCTGGAGCAGAGCCCCGACCACCGCATCCTTGCGCTGAGCGCGGAAAGCGGCAGCCGCATCAGCTACGCGTCGATGAGCACCGGCCGCGGCGACGTGATCGAGGTCTCCACGGCGCAGCGCGCGCAGGTCGCATCCGGGCAGCGCCCCGCCTCCGACGAGGCCATCGCCTCCGCCGCCTCCCGGCTGCTGGCCAACGCCGACTCCCAGGCCGTCGCCGACATCGCGGCGCTGGGCTTCGGCGGCATCTACGTCGTCGCCGACGGCGGCAGCGAGAACGCCGTCTCGCAGCTCATGGCGAACATCACCGCGTCCAACGGCACGCAGTCGGTGGTCAGCAACGCCTCGGGCACGTACTTCCGGCTGACCCTGGTCGACACGCTGACCCAGGGCGTCGACCTGAACGGGCA
Organism: Bifidobacterium phasiani; assembly: GCF_019331775.1. Taxonomy (GTDB): domain Bacteria; phylum Actinomycetota; class Actinomycetes; order Actinomycetales; family Bifidobacteriaceae; genus Bifidobacterium; species Bifidobacterium phasiani. The sequence continues at coordinate 129,410 of NZ_JAHBBD010000001.1, read as the reverse complement.
GCAGGCCGTGAGCGCCAGCCCCTGGCGGTACGCCTGGCTGTGGTGCGCCGGCATCGTCACCGCGCTGTACTGCATCGTCGCGCTGCCGCGCACCCATCGTTACAACCAGGAGGAAGCATGAGCGCCGACGAACCCCGCAAGTCCCTGCCCCGAGCCCGCGGACGCGCCTGGCGCGTCGTGCTCGGCTTGATCTCGATGCTCGTCATCGTCGCGGTGTTCGCCGCGGCCCTGTTCCTGCGGCCGTTCGCTTCGCTGGTCGACCGGGCGGCGGTCGGCTCGTCCGCCGTGACGAACGAGGTCAGCACCGAGCAGCTGCAGGCCTACTGCCCGTCCCGGATGGACCTGGTGGACACCGAGGCCTACGGCGACAGCGAGTTCCAGGTCTCGACCGGCAACGTCGCGTCGTCCGCGCGGTACGCGGCGTTCGGCTCGGTGTACCGCGCGCAGGTCTCGCCGCTCGGTCCGGACTACGCCACCGACAGCGAGACGCTGGCCGACCAGGAGGACGGCGACGTGCTGACGCTCGCCGGCGACGTCGACGACGGCGCGCGCGTGATGGACACCCGGCTGCTGGCCTCCGAGAACGGCACCGGCTCCGCCGCGTCGGTGGTGTCGTGGGCCACCGAGGGCGACATCCAGGGCCTGTCCGCATCCACCTGCGTCGTGCCCTCGCTCGAGCACGCGTTCCTGCTCACCGACACGCAGTCGGGCGTCACCCAGCAGCTGATCGTGGCCAACCCCACCGACCGGGCGACGGCGATCACGATCCAGGCCTGGGGCACGGCCGACGGCGAGCGGCTGGCGCTGTCGACCGGCAACACGATGACGGTCGACGCCTACGGCGAGGCGAGCGTGGACCTGGGCGCCGCGGCCTCGGGGCAGGACGGCGTGTACGTCACGCTGTCCAGCGACGAGACGCCGGTGGCCGCGGTGGTGCGCACCGTGCGCATGGACGGCCTGACCGCGCGTGGCTCCGACTACGCGCTGCCGGTGGACGCGGCCTCCCGCGGGGCCATGCTGCCGGGCGTGCGCGAGGGAGACGAGACCGCGGTCGAGGTGTTCGGCGAATCGGACGGCGACGTGACGGTGTACTGGGTCGGCGAGGACGGCCTCACCCAGGCGGCACAGGGCACGGTCTCGGCGAACCGGGTGGCGGTGTTCGACCTGCAGACGGCCCCCGAGGGCGTGCGGGGCGTCTTCGTCGACGCCTCGACGCCGGTGGCCGCCGGCGCGCGGATCCAGCGTTCGGGCGGCGACGGCCAGGCCGACTTCGCGCTGGTGCGGGCCGCCGAGCCGGCCGCCTCGTCCGCGGTGGTGCTGCCGGACGGCGTGGACGGCGAGCTGACCTTGATGAACGACTCCTCCGCGTCGGCGCGGGTGACGCTGCACGCCTACGACGCCGACGGCGTCGAGGTCGACGAACGTACGGTCACGCTGGACGCGCGATCCGCCCAAAGCCTTGCCGTCGCCGATCTGGAGGGCGAGGCCCGCATGCTGACGCTGGACGACGAGGACGCCGCGGTGGGCTGGGGCGTCAGGCTGTCGCACCCGGACGTCGACGACGCCGGGCTCGCCGGCATCGCCTATCTGGGCGCGACGGCGCTGACCCCGGTGCGCGAGACCGTGTCCGCGCGGAACGACCAGTCCATCGTGCGCTGAATCGGGCCGCGTCGGCCGGGGTCGAGGCGCCCCGCTGACGATCCGCACGATTTGGACCGTGCCGATTTACGCCGGCGCGGCCGGCGGTCACAGCCCCCAGTCGGGGTCGATCTCCTCGGGCCGCCGGCCGTACAGCTCGGCGATGCGGCCGACCAGCTCGTCGCGGATCGCGAGCTGCAGTTCGGTGCGCCCGCGGACATGAGACTGGATCGGCAGACGGTAGAGCACCACGCGCGCGGGGATGCCGTGCGAGGCCGTGAAGCACCGCGAGGTCATCATGTCTCGCGGCTCCTCCCACGGCGCCGGGTCCGAGGGCGGCACGTCCTCCACGGCGAACTGCACGGGCCGGATCAGCTCGGGCCACGCGCCGTTCAGCCGGCGGATCTGAGCGGCGACCATGTCGTCGAACAGACCGCTGCGGGTGCGGTACCGGGGCATCCTGGTGCCGAACGTCGGCGTCCTGACGCCCCGTCCGTGGCGGTTCCGATAGACTCTGGCATCCCATGGTGGTTGAAGCATGCCTCCACCTTATGCCAAGGCTGGGGCATTGCGCTACGATACTGGTATCGACATGGAGGCCGATTCGGCATGCGGAAGGAGGCGGCATGTGCCCGATTGCCGTGCACGGCTGGGACGAGCTGGATATGGACGCCGCGTGCGCGACGATGCGTGCGGTGGCCTTCGACCTCGACGGCACGCTGGCCCGCTCCCGCAAGCCGATGGACGCCGCGATGACCGAGCGCTTCGCCGCGCTGACCAGGCTGCTGCCGGTGGCCGTCGTGACCGGCGGGCGGTACGAGCTCGTAGTCAGCCAGGTGCTCGCCGTGCTCGGCGGCGACGCCGACCTGTCCAACCTGCATCTCATGCCCACCCGCGGCACCCGGTACTACCGGTGGCGGGACGGGGACTGGCGGTGCGAGTACTCCTTCGACCTGAGCGACGCCGACCGTGCGCGCGCGATGGACTCGCTGGAACGCCACGCGCGGGATCAGGGCGTGTGGTACGAGCGGGTGTGGGGCGAACGCATCGAGGACCGCGGCAGCCAGCTGACCTTCTCCGCGCTCGGCCAGCAGGCGCCGGTGGAGCTGCGCGAGCGGTGGGACCCGGACAACGAGAAGAAGAACCGGCTCGCCGCCGCCGTCGCCGCCGACGTGCCGGAGCTGCTGGTGCAGCCCGGCGGCACCACCAGCGTCGACATCTCGCTGCGCGGCTACGACAAGGCGTATGCGATGCGCCGCCTCGCCGCGATCCTGGGCATCGGGGTCGGGCAGATCATGTTCGTCGGCGACCGCATGACCCCCGCCGGCAACGACTATCCCGCCGCGCGGGCCGGCGCCATCGCCGTGCGCGTCTCCGGCCCGGAGGACACGCTGCGGCTGTGCGACGCGATCATCCAGCGTCTGTCCAGACGGGGCGCGTAGCCTGCCGGGCATGACGACGTTGTGGGCGGCGATGCGCGACGTGGCGCTGCCGCGGGGCTGCGCCGGGTGCGATGCGCCCGATGCGGTGCTGTGCCCGGCATGCCGCGCGCTGTTCGCCGGAGCCGTCGCCTTCCCGGCGCCGCGGACGGCGATGGGGGAGGGCTTCGCCTGCGCGTCGTACCGTGGCGCCGTGCGCCGCGCCGTGCTTGGGTGGAAGGACCACGGCGACGAGGAATGCGATGGCGTGTTCGCCGAACTGCTCGGCGCGCTGGCCGTCGGGGTGCTGGACCGGCATGCCGTATCCGCCACGGGCGCGGGGCCGTATGCGTCGCCTGCGGGCCGTGTCGGGGATCCGGTGGCGCGCCGTGCGGCAGAGCGCGGTCCGCGGTCGGACCGGGGTCGGTCGCCGCTGCTGGTCGTGCCGGCGCCGTCGTCGGCCTCCTCGATGCGCCGCCGCGGACGCTGGCATATGCGGCCGCTGGCCCGCGCGGTGGCGCGGCGGCTGCGTGATTACGGGACGCCCGCGGTCATGGCGCCGGCGCTGCGTTCGGTCCATGTGCGCGGCCGGTCGGTCGAGACGGCGACCGCCGCGGAGCGCGCCGCCCGGGTGGGCGGGCGCGTCGCCGTCCGCCCCGGTATGGCGTTGCGGGGCCGGGACGTGGTGGTGGTCGACGACATCGTGACCACCGGCGCGACCGTGCGCCAGTGCTGCGCGGCGCTGGCCCGTGCGGGCGCACGGGTCGTCACCTGCCTGGCGCTGGCCCGCACGCCGGAACCCGGGCGTGATTCGTCGTCGGCATAGGGGAGCGGCGGCGGGTGCATGGGTCGTCGGTCCCCGACCGGGAACGTGCCGCGCCGCCCGCCGCGTTCGCCGGTTTCGGTCCATGGTGTCGGTTCCGGTTTAGGCGTCGGCCCGGTCTAGGCGTCGGCGGCGCCGCGGCTCGTCCGCGGGGAGTGCGCGTCCTCTGCGGCGATGTGGTACTTCGGCAGCGTGATCTCGAAGTTCGTGCCGCGGTCGTCGTCGACCACGCGCACCGAGCCGCCGTGCAGCTGGGCTGCCCACCGGGCGATCGACAGCCCCAGACCGGTGCCGCCCGATTCGGTGCCCGGCCCGGTCTTGCCCTTGACGAAGCGGCGGAAGATGTCGGAGCGCGCCTCGACGGGGATCTGCGACCCGAAGTTCACGACGTTGGTCACCACGGTGCCGAAGTCGAGGTTCTCGTGCGCCTCGATCAGCACGTCGGTGCCGTCGGCCGAATGCTTGAGCGCGTTGGCGATGATGTTGGTGAACAGCTGGCGCAGGCGGTTCTCGTCGCCCTCCATCTCGATGTCGCCGTCCACCTGCACGGTGATGGTGTGGGCGTGGCCGCCGTCGGCGATCTCCAGCGGCTCGACGGTCTCGTCGATGAACTCGGCGAAGTTGAAGCGTTCGATCTGCAGGCTGGCGGCGCCGGCCTCCATGCGCGAGGAGTCGAGCAGGAAGGTGATGAGGTCGGTGAGCCGCCTGGTCTGGCTGAGGATGCTCTCCAGGTTGGCCGGCGTGGGGTCGACCACGCCGTCGGCCATGTTCTCCACCATGGCCTGCAGCGCGGAGACCGGGGTGCGCAGCTCGTGGCTGACGTTGGCGATCATGTCCCGGCGCTGCTGGTCGGCGTGCTGCAGCTCCTCGGCCATCTCGTTGAACGAGCGGACGAGCTGGCCGACCTCGTCGTTGCTGGTCGTGCCGGTGTGCACGCGCACGGTGTAGTCGCCGTCGGCCATGGCCTCGGCGGCGTCGCGGATCTGCCGCAACGGCGAGATCAGGCCATGGGAGAATCCATAGGTGATGCCCAGCGCCACGATCAGGGTGAGCGGCATGGCGATCCACCCGCTCCAGTCGAATTTGAGCAGAAACCACGCCATGACGAACGCGATCGCCGTGGCGAGCGTGATGATGACCCCGAGCTCGAGCTTCAGCGACGACAGCAGGCCGATGGGTCGTTCCGCGTCGAGAACGGCCCTGAGCCTGCGGCGCCTGGGTCTGTTGGCGGGGGCGCGCATCATGACCGGGCCGGCGGCTCGAACGCGTAGCCGACGCCGTGCACGGTGCGGATCATCTCGGAGCCGAGCTTGTGGCGCAGCGCCTTGACGTGGGAGTCCACGGTGCGGGTGCCGGAGGCGTCGACCCAGTCCCAGACCTCCTCGAGCAGCTTCTCGCGGGTGAGCACCGACTTCGGTTTGCGGGCCAGCGTGGCCAGCAGGTCGAACTCGGTGGGGGTCAGATGCACCTCGTTGCCGTTCATCGTGACGATGCGCTGCGCCGGATCGATCACCAGCGAGCCGAAGTCGAGGATCTTCTCGTTCTCCGAGTTCTTGGCGATGACCTTGGCGCGCTCGACGCGGCGCAGCAGCGCCTTGCAGCGCGCGATCAGCTCGCGCATCGAGAACGGCTTGGTCATGTAGTCGTCCGCGCCGGCCCCCAGGCCGATGACCTTGTCGGCCTCGTCGTCGCGGGCGGTGAGGATCAGCACGGGGACGGGCCTGTCGGCCACGATGCGCTTGGTGGCCTCAAGCCCGTCCATCACAGGCAGCATGATGTCCATGATCACCAGATCCGGCTTGAGCTGCGACGCGGCCTGCACCGCGCTCGCGCCGTCGGACGCCACGCGCGCCGTCCAGCCTTCGGCCGTGATGCGCTGGGCGATGGCCGTGGCGAGCGTGGGCTCGTCCTCGACCACCAGCACGGTACGCGGGGTCTTCTGTTGCCTTGTTGCCGTGTTGAGCATGGGTGAATCCGCCTTTCAGTCCTCCGGTACCAAGAATACAGCGCCCAGCGCCGGAATCGTGAGTTTCGCGGACCAATCGCGGGAATGGTACTCCCCGGCAACGGCCTCGACCGTGCCGTTGTGGATGTCGGAGCCGCCGTACTTGGCGTCGTCGGTGGTCAGCGCCTCGCGCCAGCGGCCGCCCTTGGGCAGCGGCACCTGGTAGTCCTGCCAGGCGCTGCCGGAGAAGTTCACCACCACGACCATCTGCTCGCCGCCCTTGCCCACGCGCATGAAGCTCAGCGTGTTGTGGTCGGCGTCGTCGCTGGTCAGCCACTGGAAGCCAGCCGGGTCGAAGTCCTGGCTCCACAGGGCGGGGGAGGCCTTGTACAGCGCGTTCAGGTCGGCGACCAGACGCTGCACGCCGCGGTGCTCCTCCCAGTTCAGGCAGTCCCAGTCGACGGAGGTGTTGTGGTTCCACTCGCCGTACTGGGCCAGCTCGTTGCCCATGAAGGTGAGGTTCTTGCCCGGGTGCGCCCACTGGTAGGCGAACAGGGCGCGCACGCCGGCGTAGCGCTGCCAGTCGTCGCCCGGCATCTTGCCGAACAGCGAGCCCTTGCCGTACACGACCTCGTCGTGGCTGATCGGCAGCACGTAGTGCTCCGAATAGGCGTACACCATCGAGAAGGTGATCTCGCCGTGGTGCCACTTGCGGTTGATCGGCGCCTCGTGCAGGTACTGGAGCGTGTCGTGCATCCAGCCCATGTTCCACTTCAGGCCGAAGCCGAGGCCGCCGGCGTCGGTCGGGGCGGTGATGCCCGGGTAGGCGGTGGACTCCTCGGCGATCATCATGATGCCGGGGTTGTTCTTGTACGCGGTGGCGCAGGCCTCCTTGAGGAAGTCGATGGCCTCGAGGTTCTCCCGGCCGCCGTAGATGTTCGGATGCCACTGCCCGGGCTCGCGGCTGTAGTCGAGGTACAGCATCGAGGAGACGGCGTCCACGCGCAGCGCGTCGATGTGGTACTCGTCCAGCCAGAAGCAGGCGTTGGCGACGAGGAAGTTGCGCACCTCGCGGCGTCCGAAGTTGAACACGTAGGTGCCCCAGTCCGGATGCTCGCCGCGGGTCGGGTCCGGATCCTCGTACAGCGGCGTGCCGTCGAAGCGGCCGAGCGCGAAGCCGTCCTTCGGGAAGTGGGCGGGCACCCAGTCCATGATCACGCCGATGCCGGCCTGGTGCAGCCGGTCGACGAGGTACTTGAAGTCGTCGGGGCCGCCCTGGCGGGAGTCGATCGCGTAGTAGCCGGTGACCTGGTAGCCCCAGGAGCCGGCGAACGGGTGCTCGGCCAGCGGCATGAACTCCACATGGGTGAAGCCCTCCTGCCTGACATAGTCGACGAGCTCGTCGGCCAGTCCTCGGTAGTCCAGCCCCTGGCGCCAGCTGCCGGCGTGCACCTCGTAGATGCTGACCGGTCCGTTGTGCGGGTCGGTGGCGCGGCGCCTGTCCATCCATGCCCCGTCCTGCCACTCGTGGGTGGACTCCACCACGATGGAGCCGGTGCGCGGCGGCACCTCGTGCGAGCGCTCCATCGGGTCGGCCTTCATCACCCACTCGCCGTTGGCGTTGAGGATCTGGTACTTGTAGATCTCGCCGGCCTGCACGCCCGGGACGAAGATCTCCCAGACGCCGGAGGAGCCGAGCTCGCGCATGGCGTGGCGGCGGCCGTCCCAGGCGTTGAAGTCGCCGACCACGCGCACGGCGTGCGCGTTCGGCGCCCAGACGGCGAACGCGGTGCCGACCACCTGCTCGCCGGGGGTGCCGTCGGCGCCGCCCATCGGGTCGTCGAAGCGCATCACATGGGCGCCGAGGGCCTCCCACAGGCGCTCGTGGCGGCCCTCGCCGAACAGGTAGGTGTCCATGTCGCCGATGGTGGGCAGGTAGCGGTAGGGGTCGTCCTCGACGATCGCGGGGCCGTCCTCGTAGGCGGTGCGGATGCGGTAGTCGGGGACGGCGTGGGCGCCGTCGCGCCCGGCGGCGGGGACGACGGCCCTGAACACGCCGTTGTATTCATGGGTGGCCTCGTATTCGCCGCCCTGGGTGATGATGGCGACGGTCTTGGCAAGCGGGCGCAGCACGCGGATCGTCACGCAGTCCTCATGCTCGCCGATGCCGAGATGCCCGCCCAGAACCTCGTGGGGATTGTAGAACTCGGCGTTGCTCACCGAATCCAACACCCCCTGGTTGACGGGAACGGCCACAATATCTTCATTGATGTTTTTTACCATGCCAACAGTGTAAGCGCAGATGGCCGGATATTTGAGGATGTGTCGCGAAAATTGTCCGGATTGCGGCAGGTCCACCCCATACGGCACAATGGTTCGAGTTTTTGCGTACGTTCTCACGGAGGATTCATGGCTTATAAAGTCGGCGATATGGTCGTCTATCCGCGTCACGGAGCAGCCAGGGTGGAGGCCGTCACCGAACGGACCGTCCGTGGCGTCACCCGCGAATACCTGCAGCTGTCGGTGCTCTCGTCCGACGGGCTGGTGATCAACGTGCCGGTGGACAACGTGGAGAAGGTGGGGGTCCGCGACATCGTCGACGCCAACGAGGTGGCGAAGGTCTTCGAGATCCTGCGCACGCCGATCGTCGAGAAGGAGATGAACTGGTCGCGCCGCTACAAGCTGAACGTCGAGAAGATCGCGACCGGCGACGTGAACAAGATCGCCGAGGTCGTGCGCGACCTGGCGCAGCGCGACGTCGACGAGCACGGCCTGTCGGCGGGCGAGAAGCGCATGCTGACCCGCGCCCGCAGCATCCTGACCTCCGAAATCGCGCTGTCCGAGAAGCTCGACGAGGACGAGGCGCAGCGTCTGCTGGACGTGAACCTCGGCTACGAGGAGCCGCGCCCGGGCGACGAGAAGCACCACACCGAGGCCCCCGCCGAGCCTGCGCACGCCACGTTGGCCCGCATCGAGGCCGAGGGCAAGAAGTCGAAGAAGAAGTAGCGTGGAGCTGCCCGCCATCCGCATCGGCCAGGGTTTCGACGCGCACCGCTTCGCCGCTCCGGGATCGGATCGGCCGCTGCGTCTGGCCTGCCTGGCGTGGGAGGGCGTCGGCATCGAGGGCGATTCGGACGGTGATGTGGCCGCCCACGCGCTGATCGATGCGCTGATGTCCGCGGCCGGACTGGGCGACATCGGCTCGCTGTTCGGCGTCGGCGCCGCGTCGCAGGGAGCCGGCATGCAGGGGGACACGATGCTGCGGCGCACCGTGGCGCATCTGGCCGACCACGGCGCCGTGCCCGTGAGCGCCAGCGTGGTGGTCGTCGGCAACCGCCCGAAGATCGGGCCTCGGCGCCGGGAGGCCGCGGAGGCGCTGAGCCGGGCCGTCGGCTGCCCGGTCTCGCTGACGGCGACGACCACGGACCGCATGGGGTTCACCGGTTCCGGAGAGGGGATCGCGGCCATCGCCAACGCGTTGGTCCGCATGGTCTGAACGTCGGCATACGGCGGTCGTATGCCCGCCTGCGGCAGAGGGAATGGATTTGTACCATCCGACGGGCGGGCGTCAGTGACCGCCCGTCAGGCATCCGGTCGCGTCTCAGCGCGCCCGCAGCGCGGCGACACCCTTGGCGACGGCCCAGAACAGCGTGGAGAGCGTGACGATGATGAAGCTCGGGGGAGCGGGGAACATCGCGGAGAGCACCAGGCCGCCCCAGATGGCCACGAGGCACAGCACGCTGGAGGTCAGCATCGCGCGGAACGGCGAGCCGGCGATGATGTTGGCCGTGGCCGCCGGGGTGATGACCAGCGCGAAGATCAGCAGCGTGCCCACGGCCGGCACCGCGATCGTGACGACCCCGGCCATGATCGCCATGAACGCGATGTTCATCGCCCCGATGGGCACGCCCTTGGCCTGGGCGACCTGCTCGTCCAGTGAGCTGAACAGCAGCGGGCGGTAGATGACCGCGAGCACGGCCAGCAGGATCACGTCGAACACGGCGAACCCGATGAGCTGGCCGGTCGAGATGGTCAGGATCGAGCCGAACAGGATCGACTGCAGCTGCTGGGACGCGGAGCTCGACAGCCGCGCGAAGAACAGGCCCAGGCCGGTGGCGAAGGCCAGCACCGTGCCGGTGGCGATCTCGCGCTGCGAGGCGCGCTTGCCCAGCGCGCCGATGATCAGCGCACCGCCGAGCGCGAAGACGCCCAGGCCCGCCGACACCGGCAGTCCCAGCAGCGCCGCGCCGGTCGCGCCCGGCAGCCCGATGTGCGCCAGCGCGTGGGCGGCGAACGTCGAGCGGCGGGCGATGGTGAAGTACCCCATGACGCCGGCCGCCACCGCGATGGCCAGCCCGGCGAGGAACGCGTTGGTCATGAACGGGGCGGACAGCGTGGCCGGCCAGTTCGGGTCGAACGAGAATCGGATGCCGCTCATCGCGCGCCTCCCTGATGACGATGGAAACCGGAGATCTCGGTGGGCGTGTGCGTGTCCTGCCCGGGGACGTCGCCGTCCGGGCCGGGGGTGACGAACATGTCGCCCTGGGGCGTGGTGACCACGCGCACGCTGGTGCCGTACAGATGGGTGAGCAGGTCGGAGTCGAGGACCTCGTCGAGCGCCGCGTAGTGCGGGTGGCCGTCGAGCAGGTAGACCGCGCCCGTCAGGATGGGCAGCAGCATGTTCAGGTCGTGGGCCACGACCTGGATGGACATGCCCAGCTCGCGGTTGAGCTTGGCCAGCACCTGCACGGTGGCGCGCTGGCTGGCCAGGTCGAGGTTCGCCAGCGGCTCGTCGAGCATGAGCAGCAGCGGGTCGGCCACCAGCGCCTGGGCGATGGCCACGCGCTGGCGCATGCCGCCGGACAGCTCGGACAGGCGGCTGCGTGCGCGGTCGGCGATGCCGACGAACGCCATGGCCTCGCGGGCCTTGTCGCGCTCGGCGCGGGTCGTCGGGTGGATGCCGAACCGCGTGCCGGTCAGCCCCAGCAGCACCGACTGCTCGGCGGTCAGGTTCGAGTCGACGTCCGAGGTGTAGCTCTGCGGCACGTAGCCGATGCGCCGGTTCATCTCGCCGGCCGGGCGGCCGAGCACCCGCACCGTGCCCTCGGACAGGGGGACCAGGCCGAGCTCGGCCTTCATCATCGTGGTCTTGCCGGTGCCGTTGGTGCCGACGATGGCCGTGACCGAGCCGGCGGGGATGTCGAACGTGCCGTTGCGCCAGATGACGCGGTCGCCGCGTTTCACCGAGGCGTTGCGGAACGCGATGCACGGCTCCGCGGCCCGGGCGTCCGGCGTGTGCTGATGCTGCATGGGATCGGGTCCTTCCGACTGCGAGGTGTCGCCGAACAGTATTGCAAATGAGGCTGACAATCATTCTCAATTAGAGGGATGCCGGCGGAGGGGCCGCTGGAGGGGATTGTCTCGGATCGCCCGGCGGGAGAATCGCCGATGGTAAGGTGCCCGACGGGAAGGGAAGCCGAAGGGAAAGCGACCGACGGGCGGAAATCCGATGAAAGGGAAGCCGACGGAGGGGAAGCCGGCAGGAGGAATGCCGACGGAAAGGAAGACGAAGGAAAGGAAGACGAAGGAAGACGCTGGTTGGGGGCCGTCAACGGGAGAGCCGTCGACGAAGGAATCATCGGCCATTCGTTCGATCGACCGGCGCGACGGAAGGCCGCGCCCGACGCCGCCGTCCTCAGGCGGCCGGGTCGCTCTGGCCCTCGTTCGACGGCGCGGTCGTGCCGTCCCCGGTCGTCGCGCCGTCCCCGTCCCCGGTCGTCGCGTCGCCCGACGTGGCGTCGTCCGCCGTCTCGTCCGTGGCGAACAGCGCGTCGATCGATTTGACCAGCGAGGCGATCCACGCGGTCAGGTCCGCGCAGTCCTCGGGCATCTGCTCGCTGACGTCGAGCACCGGGACCCCGGCGCGCCCGGCGGTGCCGGTGATCATGTTGGTCGTGTCGCCGGCCTGCTGGGTGTTGTTGACGAGCATGTCCACGCCGCGCGACTCGAGCAGCTCCTGGAACTCCTGCAGATCGGCGGGCGCGGGCTCGCCCTCGTTCGCGGCGGCCTGCGCATACCCCTGGGGGGTGAGGTCCTCGAACCCGAGGTCCGACATGAGGTAGTACGCCACCGCCTCGGTGGCCGCGTAGGTCGCGTCGGGGTGGGCGGCTGAGAAGTCGTCCATGGCCTGCTCGACCTCGGCCTCCTGCTCCTTCCAGGCGGCCAGGCGGCTCTCGAACTCCTCTCGCTTGTCGGGGCGCGCCTTGGAGAACGCCTCGGCGAGCTCGGTGGCCATGCCGTTGCGGGCGTCCTTGGAGAACCACAGATGCGGGTTGTCGCCGGTCATCGCGCCGACGGTCTCCGCCGCGGAGACCGACGCGGCGTCGCCGGTGAGGCTCGCGGTGGCCCACGCGTCGTAGCCGGCGCCGTTGGAGACGACGACCTCGGCCTGCTGCAGCGCCGCCACGTCGGCGGTCTGCGGCTCGAAGTCGTGGGCGTCCACGGCCGTGGTGTTCACGATCGAGGTGACCTGCACGTCCTCGCCGCCGATCTGCTCGGCGAGCGAGCCCCACTGGTTGACGGAGGCGACCACGACGATCGGCTCCGAGGCCTGCTCGACCGGGTCGTCCTGAGGCTCCCGCGCGTCGTCCGGGCCGCACGCGCCCGCCCCCAGCGCCAGGCCGAGCGCGGCGACGCACGCGACGATCCTGCCGAACCGATGTTCCGCGACGTTCATAGCCAACCGCCTTCCTCACGTTGCCCTGCGGTCCTGCTACAACTTGATGGACCGATGCGGCATGCATCCACGATAACCTACGATGCATAGTAGCGGACGACGACCATAAGGAGAGTTCACATGCCCACCAAACTCGACGGCAAGCTCGTGTCGGCGGCGATCAAGGCCGACCTGGCCAGGCGTGTGGCGGCGCTGCGCGGCCGCGGCGTCACCCCCGGCCTGGGCACCCTGCTGGTGGGCGAGGACCCCGGTTCGGTGCGCTACGTCGCCGGCAAGCACACCGACTGCGCCGAGGTGGGCATCCGCTCCATCCGCTGCGACCTGCCGGCGCAGGCCACCCAGGACCGGATCGTCGAAGCCGTCGAGTCGCTGAACGCCGATCCGGCGTGCACGGGGTTCATCGTCCAGCTGCCGCTGCCCGACGGCGTGGACGCCAACGCCGTGATCGACCGGATCGACCCGGCCAAGGACGCGGACGGCATGCACCCCTACAACCTGGGCGAGCTCGTGCTGCACGTCGGAGGAGCCATCGACACGCCGCTGCCGTGCACGCCGCGCGGCGTGCTGGCGCTGCTCGACCACTACGGCATCGACCTGGCGGGCCGGCACGTGTGCGTGCTTGGCCGCGGCATCACGATCGGGCGCACCATCGGCCTGCTGCTGACCCGCCGCGGCGTCGACGCCACGGTGACCCTGTGCCACACCGGCACCCCGGACGTGGCCGAGCAGATCTGCCGGGCCGACGTGGTCGTGGCCGCCGTGGGGTCGGCCGGCTTCGTGCGCCCCGAGTTCGTCAAGCCGGGCGCGGTGCTGGTCGACGTCGGCGTCTCCCGGGTCTGGGACGAGGCCGCCGGGCGCTACCGCATCAAGGGCGACGTCAGCCCGGAGTGCTACGGGCTGTCCTCGGCGTACACGCCGAACCCGGGCGGCGTGGGGCCGATGACCCGCGCCATGCTGCTGGCGAACGTCGTCGAGATGGCCGAGCGGAGGGCCGCCTGAATATTTCGGGCGTGTCGTTTTTCGTCGGATCGGCCGTGTTGACCACGGTTTCTAGTATCGTTGCACCATGTGTGTGCCGTATCGGCATGCGCGCATAACTGAAGAACGATATTATCCACCCATCTAGTTACAGAAACCACAGTTAATGGCACAGAACAACAGCGAAGTCACCAAGGTCGCGATCAACGACATCGGCACCGAGGAGGACTTCATCAAGGCAGTCGATTCCACCATCAAGAACTTCGACGATGGTGATCTGGTCGAGGGTACCGTCGTCAAGGTCGATCGCGACGAGGTTCTGCTCGACATCGGCTACAAGACCGAGGGCGTCATTCCCTCCCGCGAGCTTTCCATCAAGAAGGACGTCGATCCGGACGAGGTCGTCGAAGTCGGCGACACCATCGAGGCCCTTGTCGTCACCAAGGAGGACAAGGAAGGCCGTCTGATCCTGTCCAAGAAGCGTGCCCAGTACGAGCGCGCCTGGGGCGACATCGAGAAGATCAAGGAGGCCGACGGCGTCGTCGAGGGCACCGTCATCGAAGCCGTCAAGGGCGGCCTCATCGTCGACATCGGCCTTCGTGGCTTCCTGCCGGCGTCGCTGGTCGAGATGCGTCGCGTGCGCGACCTGTCCCCGTACATCGGCCAGAAGATCAAGGCCAAGATCCTCGAGCTCGACAAGAACCGCAACAACGTGGTCCTGTCCCGCCGCCAGTACCTCGAGGAGACCCAGTCCGAGGTGCGCGAGACCTTCCTCTCGCAGCTCAAGAAGGGCCAGATCCGCGAGGGCGTGGTGTCCTCCATCGTCAACTTCGGCGCGTTCGTCGACCTGGGCGGCGTGGACGGCCTGATCCACGTCTCCGAGCTGTCCTGGAAGCACATCGACCACCCGTCCGAGGTCGTCAAGGTCGGCGACAAGGTCACCGTCGAGGTGCTCGACGTCGATCTGGACCGCGAGCGCATCTCGCTGTCGCTCAAGGCGACCCAGGAGGATCCGTGGCAGCGCTTCGCCCGCACCCACGTCCCCGGCCAGATCGTCAAGGGCAAGGTCACCAAGATCGTCCAGTTCGGCGTGTTCATCTCCGTCGAGGACGGCATCGAGGGCCTGGTCCACATCTCCGAGCTGGCCAACCGCCACGTCGAGAACCCGGAGACCGTGGTCAAGCCGGGCGAGATCGTGTTCGTCAAGGTGATCGACGTCGACCTGGATCGCCGCCGCATCTCCCTGTCCCTCAAGCAGGCCAACGACTCCGTCGACCCGGCCTCCGAGGACTTCGATCCGGCGCTGTACGGCATGCCGGCCGAGTACGACGAGCAGGGCAACTACAAGTACCCCGAGGGCTTCGACCCGGAGACCAACGAGTGGATCGCCGGCTTCGAGAAGCAGCGCGAGGAGTGGGAGTCGCAGTACGCGGCCGCCCACGACCTGTGGGAGGAGCACAAGGAGTTCGTGGCCAAGGAGATCGAGCACGCGGCCGAGTCCGCCGCCGCCGATGGCCAGGGCTCCCGTCAGGAGCGTGTCGAGGAGGTCTCGAACTACTCGTCCGAGTCCACCTCCACCGGCACCCTCGCCGATTCCGATCAGCTCGCCGCCCTGCGCGACCAGCTGCTCGGCAAGAAGTGAGCCGATAGCTGACTGAACGGACCCCCGACCGCTTTGGTCGGGGGTCTTTTTGTCGTCTGTGACCGGGACCCGATGGCCGGATGGCCGGCCTGGGGGGCGGGGTAGCGGTCCGGTGCGGAGTGGCGGAATGCCTGGCATGGGGGCGCCGGTGGGGTGTCCGGTGCGGGGCTCCGCGGACTTCGGGGTATAAGCTGCGCCGATCGGCCGCAATCCGCCATTGCCCGCGGACCATCATGCGAAGTCTGCGACCGCCTTCGGCGTGTCGCGGTGTCGGTCGTCCGCCCCGCGCGGACCCGTCGCCGCAGGCCGGCCGAATCTTGCGGCGTCGCCCCGTGGGCCGATGAATCGGGTGGTCCATGCGCCCCGGGACTTGTGTCGTCGGCCCCTCGTCAGACCTCGCCCGCTCGGCGCTCCGGGGCGTAGTGGGCGATCATCGCGCGGATGAATTCGGCGACGTTGTCCCGGAAATCGATGGCCGGCGGGACGATGCCCGCCCGCTGCAGCGCGTCCTCGACCAAGGGGTTCCATCGCCCCAGGCCGTCGATGCCGACCGCATGGTAGTGGACCGCGAGGAACAGGTCGTAGGCCCGCTCGGCGTCGATGCCGAGCAGCCCGCGCAGCGTGGCGGCGAAGCGGTCCGTCCACCCGTAGTAGCGCGTCTTGAACGCGGCGAGCCGGTCCACCGACACGTTGGTCTCGATGATCGAGGGCAGGATGTCGCAGTAGCGCAGGTAGTCGCGGTGCGCGGCGATGATGCCGGTCCACACCTGCGCGATCGTGTCCGGCCCGTATCCGCACCCCGTCGGGAACGCCGCGTCGAGCGCGTCGAAGTACGCCCCCATCGCGTCGGCGCACAGCTCCAGGAAGACCTCCTCCTTGCTCGTCACGTACTTGTAGAGGTTCGCGCGCGTCCAGGACAGCCGTTCGGCGATCGTCGACAGCGTGATCTCGTGGTAGGGGCGCGTGGCGAACAGGTCGCGCGCGGCGGCCTTGATCTCGCCCATGCGCTCCCGCTTGTGTTCGGCGCTGCGCGCCCGGACGAAATCCGCCATCCCCGTCCTCTCCTTCGCTGGTGCGGCGCGGCGCCCGCCGCCGCCCGCCATTCGTCGTGACGCTGACGATTATAGCGGTCGACAGCGTTGACAGGAAACACAACGAGTTATATCATCTTTTTAGGTTACAGAGTGTAACTAAAATCATCGTGGCGACGCAGGTCGCCGAAGGAGGACGACAATGACGACACTGGTGCTGGCCTTCCACCCGCATCTGCATGACGGCTCGCGCGTCAACGCGCGACTGGTCGCCGAGGCGCAGGGGCTCGACGGCGTCACCGTGCGCGACGAGTACGCGCTGTACCCCGACTTCGACATTGACGTCAAGGCCGAGCAGGAGGCGCTGCTCGCCGCCGACCGCGTGGTGTGGCAGTTCCCGTTCTACTGGTACAGCACCCCCGCCCTGCTCAAGCAGTGGGAGGACGTGGTGCTCGAGCACGGCTGGGCCTACGGCGCCGGCGGCGACAGGCTGCACGGCAAGGAGCTGATGGTGGCCGTCAGCGTCGGCGGTCCGATCGAGAAGTACCGCCACGACGGCGAGTTCGGCGTCACCGGCCCCGAGCTGCTCAAGCCGCTGGAGACCACCGCCCGGCACATCGGCATGACCTGGCTCAGGCCGTTCGCGATCCACGGCGCGCTGAACCTGAGCGACGCCGAGCTGGAATCCGCCGCCGCCGAGTACGCCGCGCGCCTGACCGCCTAGGCGGCCGCGCCGCGGCGCATCCGGATCCGAATCGCCGAATCGTGCATCCCCGCATCGGGATGTACGATTTTTTGCGTGGAACGCATCATACGGATCGGCCTGACTGGCGGAATCGCCGCCGGCAAGAGCACGGTGGCGGGCCATCTGCGCGAGTCGGGCGTCGCCGTCGTCGACTACGACGAGCTGGCCCGCCGCGTCGTCGAACCCGGCGGGGAGGGGCTGCGGCGCATCGCCGCGGAGTTCGGCCCCGGCTGCATCGGGGCCGACGGCCGGCTCGACCGCGCCTGGATGGCCGAGCGCGTCTTCGGCCCCGACGCCGCGCCGGATGCGCGCGAGCGGCTCGACGCCATCGAGCATCCGCTGATCTACGCCGAGGCGGCGCGCGCCGAGCGCGGGCTGGTCGCGGTGGGGTGCGGGGGGGTCGTCGTGCACGACGTGCCGCTGCTGGCGGAGGTGCTGGGCGACATGCCGTTCGCCTTCGACCACATCGTCACGGTGGAGGCGCCCGAGCGCACGCGCGTCGAACGCATGATGGCCACCCGGGGCATGACGCGCGGGCAGGCCGAGGGCCGCATCCGCCACCAGTCGACGCGCGCCGAGCGCGAGGCCGTGGCCGACGCCGTCGTCGATTCGACGCGGCCGATGGAACAAATGTTCGAATCTATTGATACACTGGTCGCACGCTGGCGGGGCGAGGCGGAGCGGGCGCGGCAGGCCGGTCCCGCCGCCGCGTGGCGGCCGCGGGCGTGATCCGGTCGCGGCGTCGAACTACGAGAGGCAGGGCATGGGATTCAACATCGAGCGCAGCAACAGGCCGTTCGTGGTCAAATCGCCGTACAAGCCGTCCGGCGACCAGCCGCAGGCCATCGAGGAGCTGGCCACGCGCATCGAGAACGGCGAGAACGACGTCGTGCTCATGGGCGCCACCGGCACCGGCAAGACGGCGACGACGGCGTGGCTGATCGAGCGCCTGCAGCGCCCGACGCTGATCATCGAGCCGAACAAGACGCTGGCGGCGCAGCTGTGCGCCGAGTTCCGCGAGCTGATGCCGGACAACGCGGTGAGCTACTTCGTGAGCTACTACGACTACTACCAGCCCGAGGCGTACATCCCGCAGACCGACACGTACATCGAGAAGGACTCGAACATCAACGACGACGTGGAGCGCCTGCGCCACGCGGCCACCGCGAACCTGCTCACGCGGCGCGACTGCGTGGTCGTGGCCACGGTCTCGTGCATCTACGGCCTGGGCACGCCGGAGGAGTACGCCGGGCGCATGCTCTTCCTCAAGGAGGGGCAGCAGCTCGACCGCGACACGCTGCTGCGCACCTTCGTCGACATGCAGTACAAGCGCAACGACATCGCCTTCACCCGCGGCACGTTCCGCGTGCGCGGCGACACGGTCGAGATCATCCCCGTGTACGAGGAGCTGGCCGTGCGCATCGAGTTCTTCGGCGACGAGATCGACAGGATCTCCACGCTGCACCCGTTGACCGGCGACGTCATCGAGCATGTCGCCGAAACCCACATCTTCCCGGCCTCGCACTACGTGGCCGGCCCGGAGCGCATGGAGCGGGCGATCAAGCAGATCCGCCAGGAACTGGACGAGCGCGTGGCCGAGCTGCGCCGGCAGAACAAGGAGCTGGAGGCCCAGCGCCTGACCATGCGCACCAACTACGACCTGGAGATGCTCGCGCAGATCGGCACCTGCTCCGGCGTGGAGAACTACTCGCGGCATTTCGACGGCCGCGACCCCGGCACGCCGCCGCACACGCTGCTGGACTTCTTCCCGGACGACTTCCTGCTGGTGATCGACGAGTCGCACGTCACCGTCCCGCAGATCGGCGCGATGTACGAGGGCGACGCGAGCCGCAAGCGCACGCTGGTCGAATACGGGTTCCGCCTGCCCAGCGCGATGGACAACCGCCCGCTCAAATGGCCGGAGTTCCTCGACCGCGTCGGCCAGACCGTGTACCTGTCCGCGACCCCGGGCGACTACGAGCTCGGCCTGTCCGACGGCGTGGTCGAGCAGATCATCCGCCCGACCGGCCTGGTCGATCCCAGGATCGAGGTCAGGCCGGTCGAGGGGCAGGTCGACGACCTGCTCGCCGAGATCAAGGACCGCGTGGCGCGCAACGAGCGCACGCTGGTGACCACACTCACCAAGAAGATGGCCGAGGACCTGACCGACTACCTGCTCGAACGCGGCATCAAGGTCGAGTACCTGCACTCCGACGTCGACACGCTGCGGCGTGTCGAGCTGCTGCGCGAGCTGCGCGAGGGCAAGATCGACGTGATCGTCGGCATCAACCTGCTGCGCGAGGGCCTCGACCTGCCCGAGGTCTCCCTGGTCGCCATCCTGGACGCCGACAAGGAGGGCTTCCTCAGGTCGTACCGCTCGCTGATCCAGACCATCGGCCGCGCGGCGCGCAACGTGTCCGGCACGGTCATCATGTACGCCGACGAGATCACCGAGGCGATGCACCTGGCCATCGACGAGACGAACCGCCGCCGCGACAAGCAGATCGCCTACAACACCGAGCACGGCATCGATCCGAAGCCGCTGATCAAGAAGATCAGCGACGTCAACGACATGCTCGCCAAGGAGGACGTCGACACGCAGACCCTGCTGGAGGGCGGCTACCGCAACGCCGGCAAGGCCGGCAACTCGCATCTGGGCGTGCCCGCCATCGGCGACGAGGAGTCGAAGCGCAACCGCGAGGCCCTGCTGCGCGCCGGGCTGCCGGCCCAGGACCTGGCCGAGCTCATCCGCCAGCTCAGCGAGCAGATGCACACGGCGGCCGAGCAGCTGCAGTTCGAGCTCGCGGCCCGCCTGCGCGACGAGATCCGCGACCTGAAGAAGGAGCTGCGGCAGATCACCGAGGCCAAGCGGTAGGGGAGCGCCCGGCGGGCCCGCCGAAGCTCCGGTGTCGATGCCCTGCGTAGGCTGTGGAGGTATGTCCGAAACACCCACAGCATTCATGGTGGCCACGTTCGTCGTGCTCGCCGCGTTCTTCGTCGTCGACCTGTTCGTCATCGGCAGGAAGCCGCATGTCCCCAGCACCGCGGAGTGCGTGCGCCACATCGCGTTCTTCGTCGTGATGGCGCTGGTCTTCGGCGCGCTGATGTGGGCGGTCGCCGGCTCCGGCCCCGCGATCGAGTTCTACTCGGGCTGGCTGACCGAATACAGCCTCAGCGTCGACAACCTGTTCGTGTTCGTCATCATCATGTCGAACTTCGCGGTGCCGAAGATCATGCAGAAGTACGTGCTCAGCGTCGGCATCACCGTCGCGCTGATCCTGCGCGGGTGCTTCATCCTGGTCGGCTCGGCGATCATCACCCGGTTCACCTGGGTGTTCTTCCTGTTCGGCGCGTTCCTGATCGTCACCGCGGTCAAGCTGGTGGCCGGCGGGGACGACGACGAGGAGTACCACGAGAACGGCCTGATCCGCGCGCTGCGCCGGGTGATGCGCATCACCGACGAATACGACGGCACGCATCTGCGCACCGTGAGGGACGGCGTGCCGTTCTGGACGCCGCTGGTGGTCGTGTTCCTCGCCATCGGCACCACCGACGTGCTGTTCGCCTTCGACTCGATCCCGGCGATCTTCGGCCTGACCAAGGACCCGTTCATCGTGTTCACCTCGAACGTGTTCGCGCTGCTCGGCCTGCAGCAGCTGTACTTCCTGCTCGGCGCGCTGCTGGACCGGCTGGTGTATCTGCCGGTCGGGCTGTCGGTCGTGCTGGCGTTCATCGGCGTCAAGCTGATCCTGGAGGCGCTGCACGGCAACACGCTGCCGTTCATCAACGGCGGGCGGCACCTGGACTGGGTGCCCGAGGTGCCCACGTGGCTGTCGCTGGCGGTCATCGTCGTCGCCATCGGCGGCGCCGCGGTCGCCAGCATCGTCCGGACGCGCTCGGTGGAGGGCGCCGCGAAGTGACGTCGCGGGCGCGGCGCGTCCGGCGTGCGCCGCGCCCGGTATTGTGAGCGCTAACAACACACCTGCCCAAAAACTCGCTCCGCCAAGGATTTACTAGTAGACTATCCAGTGGCAACTGGGTCGCAAGATCCGAACAAGTCAACAAGGAATAGGCAGGCACCATACATGCGTAGAGCCAAGATTGTAGATACCATCGGTCCCGCTACCGAGTCCCTCGAGAACCTGACCAAGATCGTCGAGGCCGGTATGGACGTGGCCCGTCTGAACCGTTCGCACGGCACCCCGGAGGACCACCTCCGCGTGTACAACAACGTTCGCGAGGCGGGCAAGGCGACCGGCCGCAACGTCGCGGTCCTCGTCGATCTGCAGGGTCCGAAGATCCGCTGCGGCTGGTTCAAGAAGAACGCCGACGGCGAGGACAAGGTCCAGCTGACCCCGGGCCAGGAGTTCGTCATCACCACCGACGACATCGAGGGCGACGAGCACATCACCTCCACCACGTTCAAGGGCCTGCCGGCCGACTGCCACCCCGGCGATCCGATCCTCATCGACGACGGCAAGGTGCGTCTCGAGGTCACCAAGGTCGAGGGCAACAACGTGTACACCAAGGTCATCGTGGCCGGCCCGGTCTCCAGCCACAAGGGCATCAACCTGCCGGGCGTGGCCGTGAGCCTGCCCGCGCTGACCGAGAAGGACGAGTCCGATCTGCGTTGGGCCATCCAGACCGGTGCCGACATCATCGCCATGTCCTTCGTGCGCTTCGCCTCGGACATCGACCGCGCCCATGAGATCATGGACGAGGAGGGCCGCCGCATCCCGGTCGTCGCCAAGATCGAGAAGCCGCAGGCCGTGGAGAACCTCGAGGAGATCGTCAAGGCGTTCGACGGCATCATGGTCGCCCGCGGCGACATGGCCGTGGAGATGCCGTTCGAGGAGGTCCCGCTGATCACCAAGCGCTGCATCGAGGTCGCCCGCCAGTACGCCAAGCCGGTCATCGTCGCCACCGAGGTGCTCGGCTCCATGGTCCACTCCCCGGTGCCGAGCCGCGCCGAGGCCTCCGACTGCGCCAACGCCGTGCTCGACGGCGCCGACGCCACGATGACCTCGAACGAGACCGCCGTCGGCGAGTACCCTGTCGAGTCCGTCAACACGATGAGCCGCATCTCGGGCTACGCCACCGAGCACGGCTACGACCGCATCCCGCAGCTGAAGAACCTCGACATGTCGAGCACCGGCGCCGTCTCCTCGGCCGCCGTCGACCTGGCCGACAAGCTCAACGCCAAGGCCATCGTCGCCTACACCCAGACCGGCTCCACCGTGCACCGCGTCTCCCGCGAGCGCCCGGCCACCCCGATCTACGGCCTGACCAACAACGAGCACACCTACCACTGGCTGGCTCTGAGCTGGGGCACCGAGGCGTTCCTGCTCGACGAGGACTACCACGACAAGAGCCGCAAGGAGCTCATGGCCTTCACCGACAAGGTCCTCAAGGACGCCGGCAAGGTCGTGGACGGCGACAAGATCGTCGTGCTCAGCTCCGCGCAGGGCGACCACAAGCCGGGCAGCACTGACACGATCTACGTGCACACCGTCGGCGTCGGCGACTGATTCGCCCCTTCGTCCAGGCCCCGTCGCCTGGAGCGATGACATGGCAGTGGCCGGATCTCCGATCAGGGAGGTCCGGCCACTGCCATATCCGTATGCGGCGCCGCCCGCTACGCCTGGTCGTCCTCGACGGCCTTGATGCCGCAGCGGGCCTGCAGCACGGCGATCACGGACTTCGCGTCGATGATCGTGCCGTTGATGACCATCTGGTAGGCGTCGTCGAGCGTGTAGAACCGCACTCGGGGTCGCGGCGTCTCGGGGCCCATGGGCTCGCGCACCGTCGGGGTCAGGCCGGTGGCGTAGAACAACGCGGTGTGCTGGTTGGAGAAGCTCGGCGTGTTGACAAACCGGCAGAACTGGGCCATGCGGCCCGCCTCGAAGCCGGCCTCCTCCCTGAGCTTGCGCTTGGCGACGTCCAGTGGGCGCTCGGAGTGCGAGTTGGCGTGCCCGGCGGGGATCTCCAGCGTCCAGCGGTGGGTGGGCACGCGATACTGCTCGACGAAGGGGATCGTGCCCTCGTCGGTCACGGCGAGCACGCCCACGGTGTCGCCGTTGTTCTCCTGAAGCACATAGCGTTCGAACTGGCCGATGCCGGGCGATTCGAACGACACGCGATCGACGTTGAAATAGTGGCTTTCGACGATCTGCTTGCGTGCGCCCTCGCGTACCGGCGCCGGACGCCACGGATCGAAGGTGCGGTAGTTATCGGTGCTCATGATGCCCTCCTTGGCACAACCTGGTGATCACGACCCATTCTAGGCTTGCAACGGCCGGAAACCGGGTAATCGCCGGTCGAGAACATCGGGTGCCGGCCCCGACGGGCATCGGGGGAGCGGTGCGACCAGGGGTGGCCGGGGAAGGGACGACCCAGGGAGCGGGCGGGGCGTCGCGGCCGACGTCGCCGGCGGGGCGGCGGCATTCCGCATGCCGCGATATACGAGTGGGGCGGACACCGCGGTGCCCGCCCCACTCGTTCGTCATCGATTCGTCATCGGTCCGTCAGCGCGTCAAGCGTCCATGCCGGGCCGGACCGGGGAGCGATGACCGGCGTCGGCGCGTCGTCGCCGCGGAGACGGCCGACACGGCGACCGCGCCGGCGAGACACAGGACCGCGGCCAGCGCCATGCCCGCGGACGCGGAGCCGCTTGCGGCGAGGCGCTTCGTGCCCTGCTGGCCGGATCCCGCGTTCGAGGCCGCGTCAGCGGGCTTCGTGGGCTGTTCCGGGGCGCCGGGCTGGCCGGTCTGACCGGGGTCGCCCGGGGTGCCGGGGTCCGGCGCGTTCGGGTCGGGGTGGTTGGTAATCGTGATGGTCTGGACGGTCCGCGCGCCGTCGTCCTCGCTCGAGGTCTCGTAGGAGGCGACGTAGCCGGGCTCGTGCTCGTCGACCCGGTAGGTGTAGCGGTGCCGGCCGCCGTCGGCGTCCAGGTAGGCCGACGGCAGATGCTCGACGCTCAGCGTCCAGCCGTGTTCCTCGTCGATGGCCAGGTCCTTCTGGAGCAGCGTCTCGCCGCCCTGCTCGTCCACGCGGTACAGGTCCACGGAGACGGACGCGGGGTGCTGTTCCACGTCGTCGCCCCAGGTCTTGGCGATGTTCAGCGTCGTGTCCTCCCCGGTCGGCAGGCCGAACAGCACGGTGGTGTTGGTCGCGATGGCGCCGCCGCGCGCGGCGGAGTTGCCGGTGAACACGAGGGATGCCTCGGACGCGGCGAGCCGCTTGCCGATGTCGTCGAGCTCGGCGTGCAGGCCGAAGGACCTCCTGGCGTCGCGGTAGTCCGAGGCGTCGATCGGCTCGTCCCCGTCGGAGTACCGGGCGCCCGCGACGTCCCGGTACCAGGTCGCGGCCGCGCCGCCGAGGCTGCGCTCGAGAACCGTCGCCTTCGACTGCGCGTGGTATCCGGAATCCTTCTCCACGGTGCTGCCGTCCTGCTGGCCGTACTTCATCAGGACGTCGTCGGTGTCGTCGGCGTTCTCGTACTGGATGTCGTCGCCCGAGGCCTGCAGCGTGGGGACGTCGACGCGCTGCGTGCTGCCGTCCAGCATCCTGACGTTCACCGCCCCGGGAGAGGGGATGACGCCCGTGGCGGTGTTGCCGTAGATCGCGCCGCCGAACGTGGCGTACATCTCGGTCTGCGAGCTCGGGCACGCCCACACGCCGCCGCCGCGCACCGCGGTGTTGCCGGTGATCAGCGCGTTCCACAGCTCCAGCGTGGGCGAGGTGACGCCCGTGTAGTCGATGGCCCCGCCGAAATCGCCCGCCTTGTTGTCGGTGAACGTGCCGCTCTTGATCTGGATCGTCGCCGCGGTCGTCCAGGACCTGCTGCTGAGCGCGCCGCCGCGGGATATCGCGGTGTTGCCGTCCATCGTGTTGCCGTCCAGCACGGCGGTGCCGGGCGCGGTCTGCGAGAGCGTCACCGCGCCGCCCCGGTAGGCGGAGTTGCCGGTGAAGACGTTGCCGGCCAGCTCGAGGGTCGTGTCCTCGTTCACCTCGGCGTACACCGCGCCGCCGTTGCGGGGCACGGCCGTGGCGCTGTTGCCGGTGAACCTGTTGCCGCGGACGACCGCGGAGCTCGCCGCGGTGCTGACGAAGAACGCGCCGCCGTCGGATTCGGAGACGTTCGAGTCGAAGGTGTTGTCCTCCACGGTCGACTCGTCTCCGAACACCAGCCGCAGCGCCCCGCCCCGCGACGCGACGCCCGAGCGGACGAACGCATGGTTCCCGGTGAACTCGTTGCCGTCCACCCGCACCTTGGTGATCGCCCAGGCGAGCAGCGCGCCGCCGCCGTCGGCGCTGTAGTTGTCCCGGAACACGGAATCGCTGACCTCGAGGGTGGCGCCCGACCCCTTCATCGCCTCCTTGAACGAGTAGGGGCTGGGGTTGGCGAGGTCGTCCTCCGCCACGATGGCGCCGCCGGCGTAGGGGATGCCGGTCTGCGGGGTCCCGTACGCCGAGTAGGTGCGCTCGAAGCGCGAGCCCTGCACCGTCATCTGCGACGCGTACGCGTAGATGCCCGCGCCGCCCGACGCCGACGTGTTCGTCATGGCGGCGTCCTCGCCGCCGAACACGCTGTCCTTGACCGAGAGCGTGGCCTTCCACGCCTTGATCGCCGCGCCGCCGCCGCGCCTGGAGACCTTCGCCACGCCGAACTGTCCGAAGGTCACGCCCTGGACGCTCAGGTCCGAGCCCTGCGCGGCGTACAGGGCGCGCGACGCCCCGTTGCCGGTCGTGTCCCTGCCGTTCCAGCGGCCGCCGCCGGCGCCGAGCATCGTGCCGTTGCGCACGGTCACCGGCTGCGTGGCCGTGACGACCAGCGCGGTCGGCGTGGCGTCGCTCTCGCCTCCGGCCACGGTGGCGTCGTTCTCGTTCGGGGTGAAGCGCATGGCGTGGCCGTTCAGATCGATCGTGACGCCTTTGGATACGGTCACCTGCCGGGTCAGGGTGATGTCGTCGGCCAGCGTGACGGTGTCGCCGTCGTTCGCCGTGTCGATCGCGGCCTGCAGCGTATCGGTGCCGCCCGTGGCCGTGGCGTCGGCGGCGTACGCGGTGAACGGCCCGACGCAGACCATGGCGGCGAGGAGCGCCGCGCACCACGCCAGGGCCGCGGGGCGCGCGGGCCTCGCGGATGCTCCGTCACGGCAAGGTTTTCTTGTGAACATACTGCCTCGTTCTCTTCTGTGGTGATGCCGGCGGGCCTGCGCCGTGGACGGCTCCGGGCCGCCGGATGACGAAACGTCAACGCCCCCAGCATCCCACGCGCCTTACTCGCACCGGAAATACGACGGGGGCACCGGGCCCGCCCGGCCTGTGGCCGCCTATGCCGTGAACCCGCGGCATACGCCGTCCCGGAGCCGCGCGTTCCGGGCGGTCGGCGTCGTGGCCGATTGGGGTCGGGGCGGGGGATGATGGCCGCGGCGTGCGCGGTACGATGAGCGGCTGAGGTAAGGGAGGGCGGCGGCCGTCGCCCGGCGGGACGGTCGCCGGTTCCGGCGACGGGTTCGTCATGGCGGCATGGAATGAGCGTGGTCGTTTCCGTGCCATGGCGGCGGGCCCGTTGCCGTGTCCGCTGAGGTGCGTCGTGGATTCGCTGCGGCGATGGCGCCGGCGGGCGACGGATGGCGGGCGACGGTGCCAACATGGCGATGCCAACGCCGAGCATTCGGATCGCCAGCCAGTTACCGGCGTTGCCGACGTGGCATTCCAACACGCCGTCCAGATCGCCGGTCGGCATGTGCGTCCGATGCCGTCGGCGCGGCGTCTCCTTGGACTCCCGCGTGTCTTCGAACGCCAGGCGGATGACCTCCTTGAGCTCGGCGAGGTCGGCGTGGCGGCGCTTGGATCGCTTCGCGTCCCGCTTGGACGCCTTGGTGTATTCCGTTTGCGCATCGTCAGATGTCCAATGCGGCGCACATCTCGTCGGCGGCGTCGAGGACGAAGCGGCCGGCACCGAGGCCGGTCAGCTTGGCATTCGTCGCTCCGTCAGGGTGCGACGATCCCGTCGCGGGCCAACGGAACGATGGCGCTGGGGCGTGTCGTGTGATATATTTCCCTACGTCGCACAGTTGGCCCCTGTATCCCAATTGGTAGAGGAAGCAGCCTCAAAATCTGCGCAGTGTGGGTTCGAGTCCCACCGGGGGCACCATCCAAGGCGCGGGAGCGACGATCGTCCGGGGACGGGCGGAGCCCCCGCGCCTCTTGTTTTCCCCGTCCTTTTCCTCGGGCGGGGCGATGATCCGCTCGTCGGAATCCCGGTACGCGTCCCAGAACACCCACACGCCGGCCACCCCCGCCAACGCGAGCAGCCACACCGGCAACGCCAGCACGCCCGCCATGCCACGCTCCCGCCCGACGCCAGGAACGCCAACGCGCCGAACACGAACCCGAAGCGGGATCGCGGCCGCCAAACGACGCGCCAGCAGCGACTCCTGGAACTCGAACCCGCGGAACTCCCGATGATGCCCGCCGACCCATTCCCAATCCGCGAGCCGGTCCACCAACGCCGTCAACGTCATCGGCCCCGCGCCGAACGAGGCGACCACCGCGTCCACGATCGTGCCCATGTCCTTGTCCAACACGGGCCGGCCATCCGGCGACAACGCCTCCGCGATCGTCGTGATCGCCTTCCTGCGCGCGGCCATCACCTCCGACGCCCACGACGCCTGCTCGCCCCCGGCCACCCGATGCCCCGGAGGCTTGAACGGATTGATCACCCTGCCACGCCCTGGGGCGACCACCTGCTCGCCCACATGCCCGGCCACACGCGCCCACTCGCCCTGACGATCCGATTGCACGATCACATGGCGCCCGTACTCGATCTCCCGCACCGCCATCACCTTCGCCAGGAACGACTTGCCCAGACCGCGCAACCCGCTGATCAGCACATCCGGACTCCTGGTCATCCCCAGATCGAACGACGACGCCCGGCCGGCCGGATCACACCGGATAACCACCCGACGCTAACACTAACGCGAACACGACCAACACCACCAGACACGCCAACACGCCCAACGCCATCCACAACGCCGCCATACGCCGCTGCCGACCGCTCAACGCCAGCACACGACGCTTCAACCCACGGCCGAACACCACGCTCCGCTCCGAGACCACCAGATACGCCAGCATCCGATACGCGAAACATGCCGCGCCCACCACCAGGACCGCCACGACCAACGACGGGACCACACCCATGACACACGCTCCTTCGAACACGAAACCAGGACCGCCGCGACACACGACGATCCGAACACACCACCCCGCACCGCACCGATATCGGACACGACGAACGGACACGCGGAAAGTGGTGGCGAGTCGGACACGCAAACCCCTACTCCCGAAACACCGGAACAATCCGAACAGGGGGTTCGACGTGAGACAAAACGGGGGTAAGGGGGGATGACAAGGGGTATCTTGGCGACCTGAAGGTGTTCAAGGAGAAGAGGCCCACGACAACCGGGGCGACCAACCGAACAGGAAGGGACAGACATGAAGCAAAAAACGACCCGGGGGGGGGGGTAACCGCTTTAGGCTCATAGCCGTCGTGGCCGCGTTGGCGATGCTCTGCACCTCCGTGGCCGCCGGCACGGCCCTCGCGGCGGACGACGAGCCAGCCGACGCCACAGACACCACCCAGACCCAAACCACACAGACCATCGGCGACGACGATGATGACGACGGGGCGGACGACGCGACCATCGACGACGGCCAGGCCGACGCCGACCCGCAGAACGGCGATGCCCCCGAAACCACGGACGGCGGGACGACCACAAACGGACAATCCGGCGAGCCGTCCGAGGACGGTGACTCCGGCTCTCAGCCCGCGCTGCAGTCCGACGACACGGGCGTCGCCACGCAGGCGCTTGACGAGCATACCGTGCAGGGCGTGACGCCGCGCGGCACGACGATCAACCTGTTCGACTACTGGGTCGACGGCACGGCCGAGAACCCGGCGAACAACGGAACCAATCAGAGCAATGGAATTAATAAGGGCCATACCCTGAAGTTCGGCGGTGGCGGCAATACGTCCGGGCCCGCCAGCTTCACCAACATCAATCAGTATACGGGCAACGCAAGTCCCCGTACCGGTATCGTTCAGAGTGGTCTGAGCAATGGATATCCAGTGCTGTCAGAAGCAACGGGGAGTGAGGGGGAGTCCCTCGATTACCTCTTCGATCCCAACACAGAGGAGGGCGCTCGCGCCACTCATACCAACGTGGGCGGGCTGCTTCAGGTCGATGGCGACGGCTATTACTACTACAACAGCCACGACAACTTCGCGTCATACGTTGACGGAGAGAACAACGACTTCGTCCTCTACAACAAAAATGCGGTCAAACACGGCGGCACCTCTCCTGACGGCCAGTTCTTCCCGTTCAACAAAGGCGCCGATGTGTTCAACGAAGACGGCACGGCGAAGGACATAAACTCCAACAATTCCGTGATCAACCACTACTTCGGCCTGACGATGCAGACGAATTTCGTCCAGCAGTACGGCGGCCACGTCGATAAAGACGGAAAGCAGCCGGTTACCTATAACTTCTCGGGCGACGACGATGTGTGGGTGTTCGTCGACGGCGTGCTGGTGGGCGATCTTGGCGGCATCCACGACGCGACCGCCCTGCAGATCGACTTCTCAACGGGCGAGGTCATCATCTTCGATGACAACAGCGCAAAAATCCAGGAGGGCGACAAACAGGTGCCCAATCCGACCAACCCTGATAACGGCAACAACCACTATGATGCCGGCGAGACGGTCTATACGGAGACGAAGACAACGCTGAAAAAGCTGTTCGTCGATGCGGGCGTGGACACCTCGAAGTTCAACGGAGACACCCTTCCCGACAACACGTACCACACGCTCAGCTTTTTCTACATGGAGCGAGGCAACGTCGACTCGAACATGTCGCTGAAGTATAACCTGGTGAACATCCCCGAGTCCGGCGTGATGAAGGTCGATGCCGTCGGGACTCCGTTGAACGGCGTCAACTTCAACCTGTACCCCGCCGACTCCAATTACACAATCAAGGATGAGTTGAACCCGTATACCGCCACGACCGACAGCACCGGCAACCTGATCTTCCGCCATCCGGATGCCGGCACGTCGCAGGGCACCCCCGTTTCGCTGAACGAACTTGGCGAGGTCAGCCAGTACTGGGTTCTTAAGGAGACGAATGTGCCCGAGGGCTATCGCAGCAACGGGGACGTGCAACTCAGGTTCGCCTACGGCGATGATACGACGAATAAGGGTACTGGCCCGCTGCTGGTGAGCAATCAGTGGGATTCCGGCGCATACTCCGAACCGCATGTGACCGTGCAGGCCGACTCGACGGTGACGGATATCGATGGCGCGTCCCATAGTCTGGCCGAGGGTACCATGTTCGCCGTCGTCGAGAAGAAGGTCGATGGCGGCTGGCTGCCCGTGTACGGGGATCCGTATGGGGGATGGCAGTTCGCAAAGGACGAGAGCGTGAACTCCTTGGCCGCGGCGGGGGCGCGGAACATCTTCATTCCCGGCACCAGCGGCGCGTACGAGGTGACGATCGAGAACCTGCCGGGCGACATCACCACGTACGAGTACATGCTGAAGCATCACGGCGGCAGCGCCAATGACGCTCAGTACCGTGTCAAGTACTTCTATACGACCGGCGACCTCACCGATGCTGTCGAGATGAATCCAGAGGTCAGCGGAAGCGAGTTTACCCGCGTCTTCTCGGTGACGGTCAACCTGACGAACCCGAAGAACGAGCTGAAGCTCGTCAAGACGGACGAGGGTGGCAAACCGCTTGCCAACGCGGAGTTCACGCTCTACCATGCGGACGAGAACGGCGCCATCACCTCGGATGTCATCAACACGTTCACGACCAATGACAACGGTGAAATCGACATCGCCAACAGCTCCGGCATGCTTCCGGAGGGCAAGTACGTGCTCGTCGAAACGAAGGCTCCGGATAACTATGCGCCGGAGTCCACGCAGATTCCGATCATCGTGGACGACGACGGCGTGCACGTGAACGCAGGCACGGCGGACGACAACGTGACTGTGACCACGAAGCCGGGCACGCTCCTGTATAGCATGAAGGGCTTTGCCGCCAACGACCAGGTCGACGCGACCCTGCACGACATCGCGGTTCAGCCGCAGAATGCCACGGAGCAAGAATATCCGGCCTCTGACGCGAGCTGGCAGAACGTCGGCACGCTCACGCATATGCAGTACATAGACGATAACGACAAGGTATTGAACTATACGCCGACCGAAGACGTTAAGGATAACGGCGATGGTTCCTACACGGCCCACGCCGGATGGTCGCGTCTCAACATCCAGCAGTGCATGATTCACGGCACCGATTCCGTCAAAACGGATCTGTCCAAGTGGGAGCCGCCGGTAAGCAACCTGAACCACCTGTTTACCGGTGACGTGACCATCAACGTCACCAACCGCAGGGCCGAGGCGTCGTTCTCGATCGCCAAGACACTGGACGGCCGTAAATGGGAGGACACCGACACGTTCTCGTTCACCGTGACATTGGACAGTGGCGATGCTGAAAATGTCGTGCTGCCGTCGAGTAATGGCACCACTTGGGGAACCGAGACCAATCCGGTGGTCATCTCAAGCAGCACCGAGAAACATACGGTGTCCTACGGTTCCATCGTCTTCACGAAGATCGGCAAGTATGAGTTCACGGTTGAGGAAGTGGAAGGTGACATTCCCGGCGTCAGCTATTCGGACGCCGTGTTCGAGGTGACCGTGGAGGTGACCGATCTGGCGGTCGACCCGCAGGTGACCGTCAAGAAAACTGGCGGTACAAGCGACGATACGGCTGTAGACGGCACGGTGACGTTCGCCAACTACTACCGGACCGTCTCGAGTCTGCCGTTGACCGGTGGCGACGCGACCGCGCGGAACCTGCTGCTGGCGGGTGGTGGTGTGCTGCTGCTGGCGGGTGCGGCGTGGCTGCTGGCCCGCCGCAAGAGGGTCTGATTCGAGTGCTTGGCCGGGCGGCTTTCGCCGCCTGGTCTCGGGGCCGGCTGTTCCGGCTGGCCCTTGTCCCATTAACTATTCAGGGTTTCCCGCCTGTCTTCGTCCTTCCGGATGGGTTGGGGTGTTGTCAGGAGGGACGAAAAACCAGATAACTGAAGAATCCATTTTTCCAATAGTCATCCCGCTCCTGCTTTTGTGGGGGTGGGGGAGTTAAGGAGAAAAGAACCATGATGATGAAGGGCATGTTGAAGAGGTGCCTGGCCGGTGTGGCCGCCGCCGCTCTCGCGGTGACGGGCATGGCCGCCATGACCGGCGCCGCCAACGCCGCCAGTCTTGAACTCAGCGGCGACACCGTCGGCGGGCACACGTACACTGCGTACAAGATCGCCACGTACGACACGAACAAGGTAACGTTTGACGACGACGGAAACCTGACCGGCATCGTGGTCGATACCGTCACTGAGTGGGAAAAAGACGCGGCGGACGCGGTGGACGCCGCACGTACGGGTGCGACCTCGACGGATGCTTACGCGAAGTACGGCGATCCGGTCGCCTACGCCGCGGCGTCGTTCATGGACCGGGGCGCCGAACTCAACCAGTTCGCGCAGTATCTCGCGAGCCATGTCGCGGGGAAGCCCGTTGCAAGCACCCAGCCCGTCAGCAAGGATGATGCGGCTGTGGAGTTTGCGGACCTCGAAGAGGGCCTGTACCTGATCGTCGATTCCAATGGCTTCCCGCTGACCATCATCGGCACCTCGGTGACCATCGGCGGCCAGAAGTATGAAACGCTTGGAGAAACCCCGCTGGGTAGGGCCGAGGTCAAGCCCGACACGACCACGCAGAAGAAGACAGTGGACAAGAACACGGTTTCGGTTGGCGATACCGTGACGTACACGCTGACCGCGACCATTCCCGAGTTCGTCACCAGCGAATACACCCTCTCGTTCCGCGACCAGCTGGGTCTCGGCCAGACCGCGGACCTTGCGCATCTGACCGTGACCGCAATGGGCGTCGACGCGGAAGAAGGCACTGCCGCCACTCCTCTGACGCGTGACGATAATGCGTCGCCCGAGGCGGGGACCTATTCCGTGCTGATGAACAATCAGACGGCCGAAAACACTCTTGAGGGTAGCGATATCGCACAGTTCGAGGTCCGTCTGAACCAGCCGTCGGAGCATGCCAACACGATCATCACCGTCACGTACACGGCCACCGTGACGCAGAATGCTCCGTACGCCGAGGGCACCCTGAACCAGATGGTCCACAACCGTCTGGTCGATGAGAACGGTACGACCATTCCCGGTACGGAAACGACCGTGCATCTGTACGGCTTCGAGTTCACGAAGACCAACAAGGGCGGTGTGCTGCTGCCGGGTGCTGGTTTCAAGATCAAGAACGAGCAGGGACAGTGGCTGAAGTACGAGGAATCGACCGGTGCTTGGGCCGTTGCCAAAGATGCGAACGAGGATGGCGAGACTGAAGACGACGCCACCGAGTTCTTCGGCAATGGCGGCAATTACTCGTTCAAGGGATTGGCGGCTGGTAAGTACACCGTTGTTGAGACTACGGTGCCCACTGGTTATATGCAGAGCGTCAAGCCTGAGTTCACCGTTACTCTCGGCGAGAGCGGCCCGTCGTTCCAGGGTGCTGGTAAGTGGGCTGATTTGGTGGTGACGTCCGAGAGTGGCACCACGGTCATGAACGCGAAGAATGTGACCGAGCTGCCCATCACCGGCGCCGCCGGCATCACCATGTTCGTGGTCTTGGGCCTGCTGATCGCGGGCGCGGGCATCGCGGTGTACATGAAGTCCCGCGGCGTGCGCAACATGATGCGCGCCTGATCCGACACACCGGACAGGAAGGCCGGCCGGCCCGAGTTGTCCGGGTGACCCCGCCGCGATGGCGAATCGAACGCCAATCGCGGCGGGGCCCACCCGTTCCGCCACGCCAAACGACGAAGGGCCTCACCTATCGTGAAGCCGCCGGCGGCATAAGACGGGCGCGCCGGGGCTGTTCGGACCGTCACGGACCTGCGGTCGCTACGGAACGGCGGACGGGATTCGGCAACAGCGGACCCACGGACTGGAACACACGGAAGAACACCTGCATGAGCAACTTACAACATGAAGAAGTAGAGATGTCGCATGGCTGCACCGGAACGACAACGGGGGGCTGGCTGATCAGCCATCCCGATCCCGGGCTGAGGATCGCGATTCGACGTAGCCGGTTCGGCTGGAAATGGAAGGTCGAACGCGAAAGCGGGGGCCTGCTCGACACGCTCGTTGAAGAGACCGCGCTGACCCGCAAACGCGTCAAACGCAAGTCCGAACATGAGTCGGCGCGCATCCACCGCATGTCCGGGACACGCAAACGATGATGACCACGGTCGTGGGCGGGCGGCGGTGAGATGGGGATGAACGGGATCGAGGTCGAGCCAGAGACAAGGGGAGCATCATGGCCAACAGATCCGAAACGATGTTCAGCGAGCGGGAGATTCGCTATCTGCGTTCCCTGCCCGCGGTCCAGAGCGTCACGCAGAAACGGATCAGATACACCAAGGCGTTCCGCGACGACTGCATCCGCCGATACAGGAACGGGGAATCACCCGTGGAGATCTTCCGCAAGGCCGGACTCGACTCGTCGCTGATCGGCTACAAGCGCATCGAACGCTGCATGGCCCGATGGCGGGACGAACCCGACGGCCCGGAACCACGAGTCGACGCCATGCAGCCCACGTCGTTCGACATCCCGGAGGACGAGCGATGGGTGGGCTCCGGCACCCCGCCGACGGGCGACGCGAGATACGGTAGGGAACGTGATGCGAGATTGGATAGCGACACGCGGTTCGCGTACGAGCTGGTCATCACCCAGCAGGCCAGACGCATCGACGAACTCGAAAGCAAGATCCGACGTTTGGAGCACCGGCTGGACGGAACTGGCGAACCGTCCGCCGGCTAGCACGGACGCCACGACGAGCAGGGGCCCCGGAACCATCAGGTTCCGGGGCCCCTGCTTGTCACGGTCCGCCGTCACGCCGGGTACGGCGGCGGACCCGGGTCACTCCTCGTCATGCGGCGGAGCCGAGGTCAGAGTCCGAGAACGGTTCTCAGCGCACGTGAGACCCGGGTCATGTCGGCGTCGGGGAGTTTCCCGATCCGGGAGCCGAGCTCGTCCTTGCGGACGGCGAGGATCTTGTCCGCCATGACCCAGCTTGCGCGCCTCAGTCCCGTTTCCGGCAGATCCTCGATCCGGACGCGGCATGCGTCGTCCCGCTCCACCGAGGTGAGCAGGCAGACCACGACGGAATCATACGACGGCAGCGTGCCGTCGGATTGGACGACCAGCACGGGACGGGGCTTCGAGGCGTAGCCGCGGCCGGCCACGCTCCAGATCTCACCGCGTCTCATCGAGCATCCTCATGCTCATGTCGTCGGCGAAGTCCGTGGCCTCCCGTTCGGAGTCGAAGGGCTCCGCGTCCTGCCGGACTCGTACCGCGTAGGGGAACCCGCCGGCCGCATTGAAACTGGCGATGAACATGCGCAGCACGTCGGACGCGGTCGTCCCCAATCGGGCGGCCGTGTCCTTGAACAGCTCCGCCTGCTGGTCGCTCACCCGTGTGGATACCTGGACGGTCATAGCTCACCTGCCTCTATATCGGTTACGATATATAGCATTTTACACCTCTACACTACCTTTCTGCACCTATATGGCAACGTGGATACGGGCACTGTTGCGACGAACATGGCCAAGGTGCGCGCAATTACCTATAACGATAAGTTGATCAGCGAAATGGAAAGCACGCTTGACATTAGAGCTATATTTGCTATAACAAATATATGGAAAGTTTACTTTCCATGGGAAGGGGGTGTTTTGAAAAACCGATTAGAAGAATTACGAAAGCAGAGAGGTGTCAAGCAAGAAGATTTAGCTACTGCACTGGAAGTATCTCGCCAAACAATAGGTTCTTTGGAAAACGGACGATACAATCCCTCTATCATATTGGCTTTTAAAATTGCAAGATACTTTCACATGAGCATTGAAGAAATCTTTATCTATGAGGAGGGAAATGAAGATGAAGAATAAAAATCAAATTTGGTACATTGGATATATTATTTCATTATTGTTAGTCCTTATCATTCTTTTTACGGATTTTCCAAAAATGGTGGATGTTGGGCTTGCAGTTTTATCTAGCGTGGTATTTAGTGTTTCTCATGTTCAAGTTTTGCATAACAAAATGATGAAAAATGATGCTGATTATAAAATCAATGTTATGGACGAACGTAATATCATGATTAAAGAAAAGGCGGGTAATGTGACAAATATGGTTAATACCATGTTGTTAGGTTTAACAACCGTCGTATTTATTTGCTTGGGTTACGTAATTCCAGCGATTGTTATTGGTGTTATTGTTGTAATTCAGCCTATTATATTGATTACTATCAGCAATATGCTTGAGAAACAAATGTAGAAATAAGATGTGTTGATTATGATTGGATTAAAGAAACAAGAGATGAAATAAATTGTTAAAGGCTGAGGCAAAGACAAGCGGTGTTCCTGTATCGGAACTGAGAGTAGAAATACAGGCTATCATTGATGAAACTGTAAACGGTGCAGACCCGGAGGTAAAGGCGAACTTCAAGCGATATTTTGGAAACAAAACGCCTACACCAGAGGAATATATCCATACGGTTACAAAAAGACGATCTAACAAAGGCCTGGTGCTATAAAGGGACTTGATGTATGGGACAGATATAATATTCTATATTGTCTTCCTTCGAGTCATTATTTAATGGCACACGAACAACTAAATATTGTATTGCACACACTGATGGTCATGGATCCGTGAATATCTCGCTGCGATTACGTCGAACGGTCCTCGTCGGACACCGACGCGCGGTCGGTGTGCACGTCGCTCACGCCCCTGAGCGTGCCCTGGACGTCCACGATGTCGCCCGGCTTGAGCACGAGCGTGTCCCAATCGTCGGGATACTGCAGGTCCACGACCTCGCCGTCGCCGACGATGGTCTGGTCCTCCAGCTTCAGGTCGGACGCCTTGAATCAGGCGCCCACGCCCGTGTCGGGATCCACCGAGCTCGTGTTCGTGATCGTGAATACGATGGTCGGGTCGCCGTCGACGCTGTCGCTGCCCACCGTGACGATCACGTCCTTGGCGGGGTTGATCGGCGCCAACGGGTTCGTGACCGTGTGGGTCACGTCCTTGCGGTCGTTCGTGATCTGCGTGGCCGTGTTCTCGACCACGTACCCGTCGTCCACGCGGATCACGGTCATCGGCAGCACGAGCGTGTACGCGCGGCCGAGCACGGACTGGTCGATGGACGGGTCCGCGAGCGGGTCGAGGTCGCGGTGCAGGTACTCGTCGAGGTCGTCGGTCAGCGCCTGGTTGATGAACCGGTCGGGGTCTTCGCCGCCCCACGGGCCGATCCAGATGCCGGGGCGACCGCGCTCATCGCGGCGGGCCGGCGATGCGGTCCGTCGGCTTGCGAAAGTTGAAACTCATGATGTGAGTCCCACCGGGGCACCTTCGGTCTTCCGCTTCTTTATTCTTTCTTCGATCGTCGTCCGATGCCTTGCGTCGTCGTGCGCATCCGATGCGCCTGTCCGACGCCCGAACCCGGCGTCCGCCGGTTATGCCCGCCGAGAAAACGCGACCCCGCCGGCCGCAATCCGCCGCGGGAAACGGCGGGAAACGCCGAGACCCTGCCGAAAATCGGCGATAACCACGAGGAGCGGAATCCATCCCGTATCATTGATACGACATTCGGCCTGCCGGGCGCCGTCCGGCGGCCCGGCAGACGGCCCGGTCGGCGGGCCGGTTGCGGATGCAACGTCGCGGCGCCGCGCGCCACCGGGCGGGGGCCACGCTCCGCCGGGGAGGTACGGCGCTGTGAATATACTCGATAGTGATTCGAAACGCCGGCCCGAGGCGGGCGTTGCCCTGATTCACAGCAGGAACTGAAACGAAAAGAGGTTGACATGGCTGCGAAGAAGAAGTCCACGGAACCGGATGACGAGGCGAAGGGGGTTGTGCTGACGGACGAGGAGATCAAGGCCGCAGCCGAAGGCGACATCGACGCCGTGGCCGCGCCGTCCCACGAGCCCGCCTCCCCGCGCAAGCGCACCGTCGTGGTCGCGGAGGACGAGTCGGTGAACCGCATGGACCTGGTCGCCATGCTGGAGGACAACGGCTACGAGGTCGTCGGCGAGGCGGCCAACGGCGAGGAGGCCGTCGAGCTGACCCGCAAGCACCGCCCCGACGTGGTGTGCATGGACGTCAAGATGCCGCGCATGGACGGCATCGCCGCGGCCGGCGTCATCTGCGACGAGAACATCGCCCCGGTGGTGATGCTCACCGCGTTCTCGCAGCCCGACCTGGTCAAGCAGGCCACCGGCGCCGGCGCCATGGCGTACGTGACCAAGCCGTACGAGGAGTCGAAGCTGCTGCCCGCGCTCGAGGTCGCCATGGGCCGCTTCGCCGAGATCAACGACCTGCTCGACAACGTCGAGCGCAGCGAGAACAAGCTGCGCGAGACCGAGGAGCAGCTCAAGAAGACGGAGGAGCAGCTCAAGAAGACCGAGGAGACGCTGGAGGAGCGCAAGCTCGTCGACCGAGCCAAGGGCCTGCTGATGGACAAGGCCGACTTCTCCGAGCAGGGCGCCTTCCGCTGGATCCAGAAGACCTCGATGGACCAGCGCATCCCGAAGAAGCGCCTGGCCATGGCCATCATCGCCAAGTACGGCGACCCGAAGCCGGAAGTTGAGGATGAGCGCTAATCCCGATCTGATGGATGACGGCACCTACCGCGGAACGCTACTGGTCGTCGACGGCCATTCGCTGGCGTTCCGCGCTTTTTTTGCGTTGCCGGTCGAGAACTTCAGCACGTCCACGGGCCAGCCGACCAACGCGGTCTGGGGCTTCGCGACGATGCTCTCCCAGGTGATCGAGGCCGAGAAGCCCGACCATCTGGCCGTCGCCTTCGACGTCAAGGGCGGCACGTTCCGCAACGAGCTGCTCCCGCAGTACAAGGGCACCCGCGAGGCCGCCCCCGAGGAGCTGCTCAGCCAGCTGCCGCTGATCCAGGAGATGCTCGCGGCGCTGGGCGTCACCTACATCGAGAAGCCCGGCTATGAGGGCGACGACGTCATCGGCACGCTGGCGACGATGGGGGAGCGCGACGGCTACCGCGTCCTGGTGCTCTCCGGCGACCGCGACGCGTTCCAGCTGGTGGACGAGCACGTGACCGTGCTGTATCCGGGCCACCACTTCAAGGACCTCAAGCACATGACGCCGCAGGCCGTCGAAGAGAAGTACCACGTGACCCCCGCGCAGTACCCCGACCTGGCGGCGCTGCGCGGCGAGACGGCCGACAACATCCCCGGCGTGCCCGGCGTGGGCGACGGCTTCGCAGCGAAGTGGATCAACCAGTTCGGCGGCCTCGAGCAGATCGTCGAGCACGCCGACGAGATCGGCGGCAAGAAGGGCGAGGCGCTGCGCGAGAACCTCGACCAGGTCAGGCTCAACCGCAAGGTCAACGCGCTGGTGCGCGACATCGACCTGGGCCTGGGCGTGGACGACCTGACCTTCGGCGCCCTGGACGCCGACAAGGTCAACGCGCTGTTCACCAAGCTCGAGTTCGGCGCGCGCACGAAGAGCCGCGTGCTCAAGACCTTCAACGGCGGCGAACGCCCGCAGCTGAGCGACGCGGGCGCAGGGGAGACCGAGGAGACCAGGCAGGAGCTGGTCGTCCCGCAGGCCGAGCGCATCGGCGACGCCGAAGCCCTGGACGCCTGGGTCGCGGCGCATATGGGGGCCGTCCCGGTGAGCGACGGCGAACCCGAGTCCCGGCCCTGCGACCCGGTGGCGATCGACCACGGCCAGTGCAGCGCCCCCGCGGTGCGCGACGGCTGGGTGCTGCACGCCGAGGGCGTGGCGAAGCCCGGCCGGCCGGCGCTCGCCTCGCTGGCGGTGGTGGCCGACGGCCATGCGGCCGTGATGGTCCCGCCGTTCGACGAGGCCATGACCGCGTGCCTGCAGCGGCTGATCGACGGTCGCCACGCCTCGATGGTGGTGCACGGCTACAAGGAGCACCTTCACCTGCTCGGCTCGGTCGGGCTCGCCTCCGGCCTGCCGGCGTTCGACACCAAGCTCGCCGGCTACCTGGTGCACCCCGACTTCCACGCGGACACGCTGGAGCAGGCCGCCGCGCACTTCCTCGACCTGCACGTCGAGGAGGAGCAGGAGGCCACGCAGGGGCAGCTGGACCTCGGCGACGCGGTCCCCTCCGAGGAGCAGATGGCGGACTCGCGCATGGTCATGCACGCCGCGATCGTCCGCGCGCTGGCCGACACGCTGTCGCCGATGCTCGACCAGCGGCGGCAGTACGGCCTGCTGCGCGAGATCGAGCTGCCGACCTCGCGCATCCTGCAGGGCATGGAGCACGCCGGCGCCCGCGTCGACGACATGCGGCTGACCGCGATGCGCGACCAGTTCGCCGCCGACGCGCGCCAGGCCCAGGAGATCGCCTGGGAGCACGCCGGCACGCGCGTCAACCTGCAGAGCCCCAAGCAGCTGCAGAAGGTGCTGTTCGAAGACATGGGACTCAAGCCCACCAAGCGCACCAAGTCCGGCTCGTACACCACCAGCGCCGCAGCGCTGCAGGACCTGTACGTCAAGTCCGTGCACAACGAGCGGGCCAACGGGTTCCTGGGCGCGCTGCTGCGGCACCGCGAGACCAACAAGCTCAAGCAGATCGTGCAGACGCTCATCGACGCGACGAACCCGGACGACGGGCGCATCCACACCACGTACGAGCAGACCGTGGCCGCGACCGGCCGGCTGAGCTCGGTGGATCCGAACCTGCAGAACATCCCCAACCGCAACGCCGCCGGACGCGAGATCCGCTCGGCGTTCGTCCCCGGGGAGGGGTACGAGTCGCTGCTCAGCGCCGACTACTCGCAGGTCGAGCTGCGCATCATGGCGCACCTGTCCGGCGACGAGGCGCTGATCGAGGCGTTCCAGTCCGGCACCGACTTCCACAAGTACGTGGCGAGCCTGGTGTACCGGGTGCCGGTCGACGAGATCACCGCCGACCAGCGCGGCCACGTCAAGGCGATGAGCTACGGGCTGGCCTACGGGCTGAGCACGTACGGCCTGGCGCAGCAGCTGAAGATCAGCCCGGCCGCCGCCGACGTGCTCAAGGAGCAGTACTTCGCCACGTTCGGCAAGGTGCACGACTACCTGGAGTCGCTGGTCTCGCAGGCCCGCGTCAACGGCTACACCGAGACGATGTTCGGCCGGCGGCGCTACTTCCCGGCGCTGCGCTCACCGAACCGCGCGGCCCGCGAGGCCGCCGAGCGCGGCGCGCTCAACGCGCCTATCCAGGGGACAGCCGCCGACATCATGAAGATCGCGATGATCAAGGCCGACCACGCGCTGCGCGAGGCCGGCGTCGCCAGCCGGATCATCATGCAGATCCACGACGAACTCGTGGTGGAGATCGCGCCCGGCGAGGCCGAGACGGTGACCGCCGTCGTCAAGGACGCCATGGAGCACGCCGTCAGCCTGGCGGTGCCGCTCGACGTGTCGACCGGCATCGGCGCCGACTGGCAGCTGGCCGCCCACTGACCGGCGGCCGCCCCGGCGGGCGGGGACGGGACCGGGGTGCCGCGCGGCGACGGGTCGCGCGGCATCTCGGCATATGCACATCACGGGAAACCCAAGGAAACGGAGGAGCCATGGCCACGCTCAAGCAGGTCGTCGACGTCCTGGAGACGCTGTATCCGCTGCGGTACGCGGAGTCGTGGGACGCGCCCGGGCTGATCGTCGGCGACCTGACGGCGCAGGTCGGACGCATCGAATTCGCCGCCGACCCCACGATGCGGATCGTCGAGGACGCGATCGGCCGCGGCGCCGACCTGCTGATCTGCCACCACCCGCTGCTGTTCCGGGCCGTGCACGAGGTCTCGGGGCTCGGCGTGCACGGCGAGATCGTCCGCCGGCTCAGCGAGGCGCACTGCGCGCTGTGGGTGGGCCACACCAACGCCGACGCCTCGTACCGCGGCGTGGGCACGGCCGCGGCCGACCTGTTCGGCCTGGTCGACCAGCGGCCGCTGGTGCCGATCGACGACCCGCGGGCCGGGCATCCGGTCGGGCTGGGGCGCGTCGGCCGACTGCCCGAGCCGATGACCCTGGAGGCGTTCGCCCGCCGCGTCGTCGACGTGCTGCCGCGCACCGAGCTGGGCGTGCAGGTGTGCGGTCCGCTGGACGCGCAGGTCGGCACCGTCGCCGTGCTCCCCGGATCCGGCGACTCGCTGTTCGACGAGGTGCGCGCCGCCGGCGTCGACGTGTACGTGACCAGCGACCTGCGCCACCACCCGGCCACCGACGCGATCGAGCAGGCGCGGTACGAGGCCGCGATGCGCGCGCGGGGCGTCGCGCTGGGCGACGGCGACGCGCGGGTGCGGCCGATGCTCATCAACACGCCGCACAGCGCCATCGAATCGCTGTGGTTCCACTACGCGATCGACGACGTGCCCGACGCGGTCGAACGGGCCACCGGCGAGCGGCCGCAGGTGCACTGGAACCGCACGAACACCGACCCGTGGACGCTGTCGCTGCGCTGAGCGGCGGCGCGGCCGGAATGGAGGCATGATGCAGGAGGACGAGCTGCACGGCGACGTGGTCGACATGGACCGCCCGGTCACCGTGCTGGCGCGAGAGACGGTGTACCGAGGCGCGGTGTTCGCCGTCGAGGACATGCGCATCGAGCTGCCCGCCGCCGACGGCGGGGGCATCCCCGTGCGCCGGCAGGTGGTCCGGCACGCCCCGTGCGTGGTCATGCTCGTGCACGACACGGC
The DNA here is from genome assembly GCF_019331775.1 of Bifidobacterium phasiani. Lineage (GTDB taxonomy): Bacteria > Actinomycetota > Actinomycetes > Actinomycetales > Bifidobacteriaceae > Bifidobacterium > Bifidobacterium phasiani. The sequence goes on along the minus strand of NZ_JAHBBD010000001.1, from coordinate 86,584 downwards.
CGCCGACCGCTATCTGATGGAGCGCGAGTACCGCGTCGGCTCGGACCGCTACGCCTATGGCATCCCCGCGGGGCTGATGGACCCGGGGGAGGACGTGCTGCAGGCGGCGCTGCGCGAACTGCGCGAGGAGACCGGCGTCGCGCCCGCCGACGAGGCGGCGATGCGCGTCGACATGGTCGGCGACTACTACTCGTCCGAGGGCATGTCCGACGAGCTGGCGCACATCATGGTGATCCACCTGGACCGGTGGCGGGCGGTGCCCCGGCATCTGGACCGCGACGAGCACGTCTGGTCGGCGTGGGTCGACTGGGAGGAGCTCAACGCGGTCGGCGTCACGGCGTCGAACTCGATCATCGCCATCCAGCACGAGGCGATGCGCCGGCTGCGCGAAGGGCTTGCCGCCGGGACTCGGTGACGGGGCGTCGGCGCGGGGCCGGCGTCGAGGACGCCCCGCGCCGACGCGGCCATGCGGGTTGTGTGGTCGTTCGCGTCATTGCCGTGTCATGACGGGGGTGGCGTGAGATACTGGAAGCATGCAGATCAGACCTGGTTCTATGTATCCTCTTGGAGCACGCTACGATGGGGCAGGCGTGAACTTCGCCATCTACTCTCAGGTTGCGGAAAAGGTCGAGCTGTGCCTGTTCGACGATCAGGACAACGAGACCCGCATCGAGATGACCGAGCAGAATTCGTACGTCTGGCACAACTACCTGCCGGGCATCCAGCCCGGGCAGCGCTACGGATACCGGGTGTACGGCCCGTACGACCCGAACCGCGGCATGCGGTGCAACCCGAACAAGCTGCTGCTCGACCCCTACGCCTACGCGATCGAGGGGCAGATCGACAGCGACGAAAGCCTGTTCTCCTACTGGTTCAAGAGTCCCGACGACAACCACGCGATGAACACGCTGGACTCGGCGGCGCACACGATGAAGTCCGTCGTCGTCAACCCGTACTTCGACTGGGGCGCCGACCGCCACCCGAACATCCCGTACCACGACTCGGTGATCTACGAGGCGCACGTGCGCGGCATGACCAACCTCAACCACGACGTGCCGCCCGACATCCGCGGCACGTACGCCGGCCTGGCCTACCCGTCGGTGATCGAATACCTGAAGAACCTCGGCGTGACCACCATCGAGCTGATGCCGATCCACCAGTACGTCAACGACACCTTCCTCCAGGAGAAGGGCCTGAGCAACTACTGGGGCTACAACACGATCGGCTTCTTCGCCCCGCACAACGCCTACTCGAGCTCCGGCGAGCGCGGTGAGCAGGTCAACGAGTTCAAGTCGATGGTCAAGGCGTACCACGCCGCCGGCATGGAGGTCATCCTCGACGTGGTGTACAACCACACCGCCGAGGGCAACGACCACGGTCCGACCCTGAGCTTCAAGGGCATCGACAACCAGGCGTACTACCGTCTGGTCGACGGCGACCCGCAGCACTACTTCGACACCACCGGCACCGGCAACTCGCTGCTCATGCGCTCGCCGCGCGCCCTGCAGGTCATCACCGACAGCCTGCGCTACTGGGTCACCGAGATGCACGTCGACGGCTTCCGCTTCGATCTGGCGGCCACGCTGGCCCGTCAGTTCCACGACGTCGACAAGCTCTCCGCGTTCTTCGACATCGTCGAGCAGGATCCGGTGATCTCCCGCGTCAAGCTCATCGCCGAGCCGTGGGACGTCGGCTCCGGCGGCTACCAGGTCGGCGGGTTCCCGTCGAGCTGGTCCGAATGGAACGGCCGCTACCGCGACTGCGTGCGCGACTTCTGGCGCTCGCAGCCGTCCACGCTGCCCGAGTTCGCCAGCCGGTTGATGGGCAGCTCCGACCTGTACCAGATGAACGGCCGCCGGCCGGTGGCGTCGGTGAACTTCATCACCGCGCACGACGGCTTCACGATGAACGACCTGGTCAGCTACAACGACAAGCACAACGAGGCCAACGGCGAGGGCAACCGCGACGGCGACAACGGCAACCGCTCGTGGAACTGCGGCGTCGAGGGGCCGACGACCATCAGGGACGTCAACGAGCTGCGCCAGCGCCAGATGCGCAACATGTTCTCCACGCTGCTCGTCAGCCAGGGCATCCCGATGATCTGCGGCGGCGACGAGGTCATGCGCACGCAGCAGGGCAACAACAACGCCTACTGCCAGGACAACGAGATCTCGTGGACGCACTGGGACCTCGACGAACCGCGGAAGCAGATGCTGGAGTTCGTCTCCAAGCTGATCCACCTGCGGCTGAACCACCCGGTGCTGCACCGGCGCCGGTTCTTCACCGGCAGGGCCCCGGGCGACGCCAGCGACAAGATCCCGCAGGCCGAATGGTTCGACCATACCGGTTCGATCATGGACATGGCCGACTGGCAGAACACCCACGCGTTCTCGGTGATGATCTTCCTGAACGGGGCCGACATCCCCGAGGTCGACTGGTACGGCAAGCAGATGGTCGACAACGATTTCATCCTGATCTTCAACGCGCACTACGAGCCCATCCAGTTCACGCTGCCCGACGAACGCTACGGCCGCAAGTGGAAGCTCATCGTCGACACGTTCAACCCGGATGGTCCCGAGCTCAACTACGAGGCCGGGTTCGCGATCACGGCGCAGTCGCGCAGCTTCCTGCTGCTGATGAGCGCCGACAAGCGCAAGGTCAGCGTCGAGGACTAGTCCGCATCCGCCGGCCTGCCCGTGGGGCCTGCCGTCCCGGTTCGCCGGGGCGTGCAGGCCCCACGCGTGTGTCAGGAGTGTTCGTGCGTCAGTGCGTCGCCGAGGCGACGTCCTCGGCCATCACCAAGCGCCGACGATGTTGCATTCCGTCGCCGGCCGGTCGAAGGCCGGTGCATCTGCGCTAGCTGTGGCGGTTTTCGGGCATTGCGGACATCGATCTGCGTTAGGTGAGGCGGCCGGCCGGCGTGGCCGCGAGTACGAACGGCGTCATTCCGGGCATGCTAGTGCGACTGAGGCGGCAAGCCTGCCTCAGCTAGGGCAAATGGATGTCCGCAGGTGCCCGAATCCGCTACACATAACGAAGATATGGCTCTGAATGGCCTCGCCGGTGGGCATCCGCCGGCGCATGTCAAGCGGAACAGCCGCCCAGAAACGACATATCCCTTGCGTACCATATCGGCTGCAAGGGATTACGGTCGGGCTGACAGGATTCGAACCTGCGACATCCTGCTCCCAAAGCAGGCGCGCTACCAAACTGCGCTACAGCCCGTTATGCCACGGCCCGCATATCCGAAAGCGGCTCCGGAACCGGCACAGTACGCCATTCTAACCCATGCCGTCCACCGCGGCGAGCAGCGCGGACGGTCGCGTGTCTTCGGCCCACCCGCTTGTGCAACCGGGTATGCAGGCGCGGACATCGGCGGCCCCGCAGGCGGAACTTCCCGATGCGGACAATTGCCCCGTAACTGGGGCACGCAGCGCGGACATCAGCGGGATCGTCGGCCCCGGCATCGTGCCGGTCGTCGGCCGACACGACGTGACGCCGCAGTGTCCGCATGCCCCCGACCCATGAACGTACGGGGTGCGGTCCGGCGATGCATGACTACAATGAAGGGGTTGTATACGGGAATCAAGGAGAGGCGACATGGGGCGACATCAACGTGCCGAAACCGCGGGCCTGGTATCGTTCCTGTTCTGCGCGCTGGTCGGCGGCGGCGCGATGAACCTGTACATGACGCTGGCCCCGGCGATCTGGCTGGTCAGTCTGCGCATGTTCACCGCGTGCTCGGCCATCGTGGCCGCATGCGCGGTGGTGTCGTTCTGCATCGGCTATGCGCGCGGCTCCAGCTCGTTCACGCTCAGACGCGGCTGGCTGGTGCCGGTGCGGCGCTCGCTGGAGATCCTGGCGCTGTCCGTGGTGTACGCGGCCACCGCGTTCCTCACCTCGTTCCTGATCCTCAACGTGGCGAACGGCATCATCGGCACGCAGATGTTCGTCGGCTACCTGGTCGGCGTGTGCGCCGGGATGTCCGGCGTGGTCGGCTATCTCACCTACGTGCAGTCGCAGGCCATGCGCGCGAAGACGCTGGCCGCCCTGCTGCCGTTCTTCGTGATCTCCGGCGTGGGCGGCGCCGGCATGACCACCGACGACCCCTACTGGTTCGTCAACAACTTCTCGCGGCTCGGCGACCGCACCACCTTCGCCGCCGGGATGTTCAACACCACGGTGATCCTGGCCGGTCTGTGCGTCATCGTCATCAGCTACTTCTCCGTGGCCGAGCTGATCACCACCTACCGCCAGCACGCCATGTGGAGCGGTGCGCGCGACGCCGGCAAGGACACCCACATGCGGCTGTTCCGCACGCGCCTGGCGTGCCTGTCCCTGCTGCTCGCCGCGTCCGGCGTCTGCTTCATCGGCATCGGGTCGTTCCGCCAGTCGCCGCACCCGATCGCCCACAACGCGTTCGCCTTCAGCCTGCCGTGCATCACCGGCGTGCTGATGCTCGCACTGCCGTGGCTGGCGCCGCTGTTCTCCAAGGCGACCTACGTGGTCTCCGACCTGATGGTGGTGATCGGCATCGTGTCGGTGAACCTGTGGCTGCGCGACGAGATCTCGATGACCAATCTCGAGCTGCTGCTGATCATGTTGTTCTTCGGCTGGTTCGTCGTCTTCTCCCGGCAGATCGCCGCGATCGAGGCCGACCGCATCCAGGAGCAGATCCTGCACATCCAGGCGGCCCTGCCCTCGCGCGGCGACGACGCCGAAGCGCCGCCGGAGTCGCGTCTCGCCATCGACAAGTAGGCAGCGGACGCCGCGCGCGGCGCATCATCGACCGGACCGCCCGCGATGCAAGTCGCGCCGTGTGCGCGCGGCGGCGAGCGGATACGATGGAACGCATGAACGCAACCATGCAAGCACACAATCCGTGGCGCGCGCCCCTCGCCGGGCGCCCGTTGGACGCCACCGTCGTCATCCCCGGCAGCAAGTCGCTGTCGAACCGCTACCTGATCCTCGCGGCGCTGGGCGGCCGGCCGGTCACGCTGGTCGGACTGCTGCGCTCCCGCGACACCGAGCTGATGATGGGGGCGCTGGAATCGTTCGGGGTCCGCTGCGAGCCCGACGCCGCGGAGCCGACGACCGTGCGCGTCGTCCCGCCCGCGGACGGCCGGTTCCGTGGCGGCACAGACGTGTACTGCGGCCTCGCCGGCACGGTGATGCGCTTCGTGCCCGGACTGGCGATGTTCGCCGACGGCCCCGTGCGCTTCGACGGCGACGCGCAGGCCTACGCCCGGCCGATGGGACCGGTGCTGGACGGGCTGGAGCAGCTGGGCGCCCGCATCGAGTACCACGGCGAACCGGGCCGCCTGCCGTTCACGATCACGCCGCCCGCGTCCGCCGCGCCGCCGGACGGCGGGACCGGGGCCGGGCCGGCGACGGTGTCGATCGACGCGTCCGGATCCTCGCAATTCATCTCCGGCCTGCTGCTGATCGGCTCCCGGCTGCCGGGCGGACTGCGGCTCGTCCACACCGGCGAGCGTCTGCCGAGCCTGCCGCACGTCCGCATGACCGTCGACGACCTGCGCCGCGCCGGCGTGCGCGCCGAGGCGGATGAGGCGGCCCGTCGCTGGAGCGTGCACCCCGGCGCGGTGCAGCTGCCGGACACCGTCGTGATCGAACCGGACCTGTCCAACGCGGCGCCGTTCCTCGGCGCGGCGATGATCGCGGGCGGCTCCGTCAGCGTGCCTCACTGGCCGCGGCGCACCACGCAGCCCGGCGGTCTGCTGCCCGGCATCCTGCAGCGCATGGGCGCGCGCATCACCTGGAACGCCATGGCCTGGGACGGCGACGGCCCGGCGGTCGGCACCGGCGACGCCGCCGGCGATGCGGCGACGGCCGCGAACGCCCCCGACGCCGGGACGCTGACGGTGACCGGCGACGGCGCCATCCACGGGCTTGGGCGGTTCGACCTGTCCGCGGCGGGGGAGATCGCCCCGAGCATCGCCGCGCTGGCCGCGCTGGCCGACTCGCCGACGCAGCTGGTGGGCATCGCCCATCTGCGCGGCCATGAGACGAACCGGCTGGCCGCGCTGGTCGCCGAGATCCGCCGCATCGGCGCGCAGGCGGACGAACTGGAGGACGGCATCGCCATTGCGCCGGCGCCGCGCGGGCGGCTGCACGGCGCGACGATGGAGACGTACGCGGACCACCGCATGGCCACGTTCGCGGCGATGATCGGCCTGGCCGTCCCCGACGTCGACGTGGTCGACGTGCAGACCACGAGCAAGACGATCCCCGACTTCGTCGGCATGTGGACGGCGATGCTGGGGGAGTAGCGCGTACCGGCCCGCTCGCATTCCGGACCGCATGTGCGCCGCAAGCCGGCCGTGCGGTCCGGGGCGTTCGCCGCGTGCCGACATGCGGCGCATGGCTCGCGGCGGGCGGTCGGGCGCAACGTCCCGCCGCGAACCGCGGATACCGTGGATGCCGCAGGTGCCGCGGATACCGCAGCATATGACAAAGGTTCCCGCGGCGGACCGCGCACCGATCGCCGAATCCGATGATCCGACGATGCGATGGCGCGGCCCGCCGCGGGAACCTCTATATCCGTCGTTGGCGACGGCCGGCGTTCACCGTGTCAGCGGTCGCTCACTTGGCGAACACGTTGCCGTAGGTGTCCTGGCCCTCCTCGGCGATGGCGGCGGACTTGCGGGCGATGGCCAGCTCCTCGTTCGTCGGGATGACGGCGATGACCACCGAGGAGTCCGGCGTGGAGATGACGCGCGGCTGCTTGGAGCGGGTGTTGTTCTTCTCCTCGTCGAGCTTGACGCCGAACGGGGCGAGCTTGTCGCACACCATCTTGCGCACGATCTCATCGTTCTCGCCGACGCCGGCGGTGAAGGTGATGACGTCCACGCCGCCCATCTGGGCGGTGTAGTTGCCGATGTAGCCGACGATGCGGTGCACGTAGATGTCGAGCGCGAGCTTGGCGTCCTCGTCGCCGGCCTCGACCAGCTTGTGCACCTCGCGCAGATCGCCGTGGCCGGTCATGCCCATCATGCCGGAGCGCTTGTTGAACAGCGCGTCGAGCTCGTCCACGTTCATGTGGGCGTTGCGGATCAGGTGGAAGACCACGGCCGGGTCGATGTCGCCGGTGCGGCCGCCCATGACCAGGCCCTCGAGCGGGGTCAGGCCCATCGAGGTCTCGACCGGCTTGCCGGAGACCTCGGCGGAGGCGGAGGCGCCGTTGCCGATGTGCAGCACGATCTGCTTGAGGCCCTCGGCCGGCTTGCCGATCACCTCGGGCACCACGGAGGAGATGTACTCGTGGCTGGTGCCGTGGGCGCCGTAGCGGCGGATGTGGTACTGCTCGGCGATCTCCTTGTTCAGCGCGTAGGTGCTGGCGGCCTTCGGCAGCTGGAAGAAGAACGAGGAGTCGAACACGAAGACCTGCGGGACGTCCGGCAGCAGCGCGCGCATGACCTCGGCGCCGGTGGCCTCCGGGCCGTTGTGCAGCGGGGCCAGGACGGCGAGGTCCTTGACCTGGTTGATGGTCTTGTCGGTGACCAGCGCCGGCTTCGGGAAGAGGGAACCGCCCTGGACGACGCGATGGCCGACGGCGACGATGCCGGCCTCGGCCAGGTTCGGGCCGTACTCGTCGAAGAAGCCGAGCACGCGCTTCAGACCCTGCTCGTGGTCGTGGATCGGCTCCTCGAGCTCGTGCTTCTCGCCGTTGTACTCGTGCTTGTAGTGGCCGTCGACCGGCTCGCCGATCTTCTCGACGAGACCCGAGGCGATGCCTTCGCCGGATTCGAGGTCGACCAGCTGATACTTGATCGAGCTGGAGCCGGAATTGATAACAAGGACGGTTTTCGCCATTGGGGCATCCTCCATTGTGTTCTGCATTGATCCCGATGAAGCGGGTTGCCAGTACCTAGATTACTCGCTGACGGCTACAAAAGCGGCAGCAAACGCGGAATCGGGGCCGGGCGACGCGAAGGGCCGCGGCGGGCGTCGAGCCGGATCGTGGTACGACGCCCGCCGCGGCCCTTCGCGCACGTCCCGGGACCGGGCGGGAGCGGCGGCCGTCAGCGCGTCACTGCGCCTCGATGGCGGTCAGCGCGACGGTGTTGATGATGTCCTGCACGAGCGCGCCGCGCGACAGGTCGTTGACCGGGCGGTTCAGGCCCTGCAGCACCGGGCCGACCGCGACCGCGCCGGACGAGCGCTGCACGGCCTTGTAGCCGATGTTGCCCGCGCACAGGTTCGGGAAGACGAACACGTTGACGTGGCCGGCCACGTCGTTGCCCTTGGCCTTGGTGGCGGCGACGGTGGGGGACCACGCGGCGTCGAACTGGATGGAGCCGACCACGGCGAGCTCCGGGGCCTTCTGGCGGACGATGGCGGTGGCCTCCTCGACCAGGTCGACGTCCGGGCCCTTGCCGGAGCCGAGCGTCGAGTACGACAGCATGCCGACCTTCGGGTCGATGCCGAACGACTTCGCGGTCTCGGCGGACTGGATGGCGATGTCGGCGAGCTGCTCGGCGTTCGGGTTGAGGTTGATCGCGCAGTCGGCGAACACGGCCACGTGGTCGCGGAAGCACATCAGGAACGCGCCGGAGACCAGCGAGGCGCCCGGCTTGGTCTTGATGACCTGCAGCGCGGGGCGCACGGTGTTGGCCGTCGAGTTCACCGAGCCGGAGACCAGGCCGTCGGCCCTGCCCAGCACGACCAGCATCGTGCCGAAGTAGCTCGGGTCGGCGAGCGTCTTGCGGGCCTGCTCCTCGGTCATGCCCTTCTTGGCGCGCAGCTCGCACAGCTTGGCGACCATCGGGGCGAGGACCTCCTCGTCGTCCATGGCCTGGAACGTCGCCTTGTCCAGCGAGCCGAGCCCGAGCTCGGCGCCGCGGGCGAGGATCGCGTCGCGGTCGCCGACGATGATCAGGTCGACGATGTCGCGCTCCAGCAGGTAGTCGGCGGCCTTGATGATGCGGTCCTCCTCGCCCTCGGGCAGCACGATCGTCTTGCGGTCGGCCTTCGCCTTGCCCAGCAGGCTGTGCTGGAACGCGTACGGGGTCACCGGGGCGTCGAACGGCGCGTCGAGCGCGTCGAGCACCTGCTCCGCGGGGACGTTGGCGTCGAAGGCCTCGGCGGCTGCGGCGGCGCCGGCCTCGTCGGCGAACTCGACGGCCGGGACCGTCCACACCGGCACGTCGCCGGCCAGGGCGTCCTTGACGGCGGCGGCCTTCTCGTCGTCGCAGCCGGTGACGAACACGCCGATCACCTTGGTGCAGGCGTCCGCGACGCTGACGGCGCAGGCCTCCACGGTCGCGCGGACCTCGTCCGGCGTGCGCTCGGCGGCGCACACGGCCAGGAAGACGGGGGAGGCGAGGTCGGCGGCGACGTCGGCGTTGAACGCGAACATGGCGGGATCGTTGACGGCGGAGCGGTCGGTGCCGACGATCACCATGGCTTCCGGGGCGATGGCCGCGACGGTCTCCTCGTAGGCGGCGACGATGTCGGCGCGGGAGCCGTCCTTGTCGGTGCGGGCGCGCTTCAGGCAGACGCCGACGGCCTGCTCGCGGGTCTCGTCGGCAGTGGCGGCGCCGAGCAGCACGTCGGTGAACGTCTCCTTCCTGCAGGCGGCCGGACGGAACACGCCGGTGCGCCTGAGCGAGGCGAGGGCGCGCACGACGCCGTAGGCGACGACGTTGCGGCCGTTGGCGGCTTCGGGGCTGATGATAGTGACGGTTGTAAGACTCACGGTGTCTCCTATTCGAGGTCGGCCATGGCGTGACCACTGCGTTCACGCCATCTGTCATTCTAGTGCGTCATGGGGGATTCCCGGAACACGGCGCCGCGGTGTGCCTCGCGTCCGGTCCGGGATACGACGAAGGGGGCTCCGGGACGGATCCCGGAACCCCCTTGGTGGTTCAACCGACCGATGTGGTCAGGTCAGCGTCACTCGTTGTCGCCGGCGGTGGCGGCGGTGGCGGTGACGGCGCCCTGCTTGTCGGTCTTGACATCCGAGTACACCCAGTCGGTGTAGTCCGGATGATCGTAGCCGTTGTCGACCGCGAACTGGAAGGCCTCCTGGCGGAAGGCCTCGAGCTCGTCGATCTTCTCGGCGTACTTGTCGGCGTCGATCATGCGCAGAGCCTCGGCGACGAGCTCGTAGCGATCGATGTCGTTGACGCGGACCATGTCGAACGGCGTGGTGGTCGAGCCCTGCTCCTTGTAGCCGTGAACGTTGAAGTTATCGTGGTTCGGACGGTCGAAGATCAGGCCACGCACGTCGTGCGCGTAGGAGTGGTACGCGAACAGGACCGGCTTGTCCTCGGTGAACAGCTCGGCGAACTCCTCGTCGGTCAGGGCCTCGTCGTTCTCCTTGGCGGACTGCAGCTTGATGAGGTCCACGACGTTGACGACCTTGAACTTGATGCCCATGGCGCTCAGCTTGTCGGCCGCGGCCATGATCTCCTGGGTCGGGACGTCGCCGGCGCAGGCCAGCACGATCTGGGCCTCGTCGTTGGACTCGACGTTGGAGGCCCACTTCCACTCGGCGGCGCCCTTCTCGAGCTCGGCGCGGGCCTCGTCGAGGGTCAGCCAGGTGGCGGCCGGCTGCTTGCCGGCGATGATCGCGTTGATCTGGTTGGTGGACTTGTAGCACTTCTCGGCGACGGCCAGCAGCATGTTGGAGTCGCACGGGAAGTAGATGTTCACCACGTGGTCGTTGTTGAACGTCTTGTTCAGCAGGACGGAGGTGACGCCCGGATCCTGGTGCGAGAAGCCGTTGTGGTCCTGGCGCCAGACGTGCGAGGAGACCAGGAGGTTCATCGACGAGATCGGCTTGCGCCACGGGATCTCGCGGACGGTGGCCTCCAGCCACTTCGCGTGCTGGTTCAGCATCGAGTCGATCACGTGCACGAAGGACTCATAGGAGCTCCAGATGCCGTGACGGCCGGTGAGCAGGTAGCCCTCGAGGAAGCCTTCCATCTGGTGCTCGGAAAGCTGCTCGGTGACCTGGCCGGTGACGGCCATGTGCTCGTCGACCTGGGCGGACAGGTAGCCGGCGTCCCACTGCTTGTTGGTCACCTCGTAGGCGGCCTGCAGACGGTTCGACGCGGTCTCGTCCGGTCCGAAGATGCGGAACGAATCCGGGTTGAGCTTGATGATGTCGCGGGTGTAGACGCCGAGGCGACGGGTGGCCTCGAGCTGGCCCCAGCCGTGGCCGTACTCGGCGACTTCCTTGACCTCGTAGTCGTCCAGCTTCGGCAGCTTCAGGTCCTCGCGGATGCGGCCGCCGTTGGCGTTCGGGTTCTGGCCGATGCGCAGCTCGCCCTTCGGCATGAAGGCGGTGACCTCCGGCTTCACGGCGCCGTTCTCGTCGAACAGCTCCTCGGGCTTGTAGGACTCGAGCCAGCCCTTGAGGACCTCGAAGTGCTCCTGGGTGTCGCGGGCGGAGGCCAGCGGCACCTGGTGGGCGCGCCACGAACCCTCGGTCTTCTTGCCGTCGATGAACTTCGGGCAGGTCCAGCCCTTCGGCGTGCGGAAGATGATCATCGGGTAGAACGGGCGGGTCATGTCGTCGGTCTGGGCCGCGGCCTTGATGTCGCAGATCTCGTCGAAGACGGTCTCGAACAGCTCGGCGAAGCGGCGGTGGATCGACATGTGATCCTCGTCGTCGAAGCCGGCGACGAACTCGTACGGCTGGTAGCCCATGCCGTGGAAGAACTCGTGGAGCTCCTCGTCGGAGATGCGGGCCAGGATCGTCGGGTTGGCGATCTTGTAGCCGTTGAGGTGCAGGATCGGCAGGACGATGCCGTCGGTGCGCGGGTTGATCAGCTTGTTGGACTGCCAGCCGGTGGCCAGCGGGCCGGTCTCGGCCTCGCCGTCGCCGACGATGGCCGGGACGAACAGGCTCGGGTTGTTCATGACCGCGCCGTACGCGTGGGACAGCGCGTAGCCGAGCTCGCCGCCCTCGTGGATCGAGCCCGGGGTCTCCGGGGCGTAGTGGGACGGAATGCCGCCCGGGTAGGAGAACTGGCGGAAGAACTTCTGGAGGCCAGCCTCATCCTTGGTGATGTTCGGGAAGTACTCCGTGTAGGTGCCATCGAGATAGGACTGCGAGGTGCCGGCCGGTCCGCCGTGGCCCGGTCCCATGATGATCACGGTGTTCTGCTGGTGATCGGCGATCAGTCGGTTGATGTGGCCGATCAGGAAGTTCAGGCCCGGAGTGGTGCCCCAGTGCCCCACCAGACGGTGCTTCACGTCGTCGCGGGTGAACGGTTCCTTCATCAGCGGGTTGCTGCGCAGATAGATCTGGCCGATGGACAGATAGTTCGAAGCGCGCCAGTACTTGTCGACGCCTTCGAGAGCTTCCTCGGAAACCGGAGCGTCAAGCTTCTTCCAAGGGGTGCCAATAACAGGACTCGTCATATGTACTCCTGTACTCCTGCACGGTGTTGTGCGATTGATAATTGTCATCGGGTGCGAGCCCCGAGAAACCTTGCGATTCCGCGGATGGTCCACTCCCAATCGTTCTCGATTCTACGAGGAACGTGCGACTTTGTGGCGATTTTTTGCGAGCGCGTTCTAAATTGTTAGAAAAATTTACCGAAATGTTCATCTCGCGTGGTCGGATTGTGAAGACGAAAACCTGTGCGAAAGTGATGAAAAACGGCGTCATATCAACGTTTATCAGGGTTTTCGACGGTGTCTGCGCGTTCGTTTCGAGGGCCGAAAGGCGGCGTGTTGAGTCCCGGCGTGGTGCGTGTTGTAACTTTGTCAAACCGGTTTTGGCGGCGTTTTGCGGCGCCCTCGTTGTCTGCTTGACACGCCACAATGGATGCATTGTATTCCACCCGACGAATTGATAAGGGGAGTGGTTCATGGCAACAGGTCCGGTGCTCGTCGTCGATTTCGGCGCCCAGTATGCACAGCTGATCGCACGCCGCGTGCGCGAGGCGAACGTCTATTCGGAGCTTGTCCCTCATTCCATGCCGGTCGACGAGATGCTGGCCAAGGATCCCAAGGCCATCATCCTGTCCGGCGGCCCCGCCTCGGTGTACGAGCCGGGCGCGCCGAGCATCGACCCGAAGGTGTTCGACGCGGGCGTGCCGGTGCTGGGCATCTGCTACGGCTTCCAGGTCATGGCCCACGAGCTCGGCGGCAAGGTCGACAAGGCCGCGCTGGGCGAGTACGGCAAGACCGCCGCCGTCATCGACGACGCCGAGGGCCTGCTCGCCGGCTCCCCGGCCGACCAGAGCGTGTGGATGAGCCACGGCGTCGCCGTCGAGCAGGCGCCGGAGGGCTTCGAGGTGCTGGCGCACACCGACGGCGCGCCCGTCGCCGCGATGCAGGATCCGGTCCGCAGGCTCTACGGCGTGCAGTGGCACCCGGAGGTCCGCCACACCCCGCTCGGCCAGAAGCTGATCGAGACGTTCCTGCACGAGTGCGCCGGCCTGGATTCCGATTGGGACGCCTCGAGCATCATCGAGGACCAGGTGGCGAAGATCCGCGCCCAGGTCGGCGACGCGCAGGTGATCTGCGGCCTGTCCGGCGGCGTCGACTCCGCCGTGGCCGCCGCGCTGGTGCACAAGGCCGTCGGCGACCAGCTGACCTGCGTGTTCGTGGACCACGGCCTGCTGCGCAAGGGCGAGGTCGAGCAGGTCAAGCACGACTTCGTGGCCGCCACCGGCATCAGGCTCATCGCCGTGGACGCGGCCGACGACTTCCTCGACGCGCTCAAGGGCGTGACCGAGCCGGAGCGCAAGCGCAAGATCATCGGCGAGAAGTTCATCCGCACCTTCGAGAAGGCGCAGCGCCAGGTCATCGCCGAGGCGGGCGCCGAAGGCAAGGAGGTGAAGTTCCTCGTGCAGGGCACGCTGTACCCGGACGTCGTGGAGTCCGGCGGCGGCGACGGCGCGGCCAACATCAAGAGCCACCACAACGTCGGCGGCCTGCCCGAGGACCTCAAGTTCGAGCTCGTGGAGCCGCTGCGCACCCTGTTCAAGGACGAGGTGCGCGCCATCGGCACCGAGCTCGGCCTGCCCGACGAGATCGTCTGGCGCCAGCCGTTCCCGGGCCCGGGCCTGGGCATCCGCATCATCGGCGAGATCACGCGCGAGCGCCTGGACGTGCTGCGCGAGGCCGACGCGATCGCCCGCGAGGAGCTGTCGAAGGCCGGACTGGACCGCGACATCTGGCAGTGCCCGGTCGTGCTGCTCGCCGACGTGCATTCGGTGGGCGTGCAGGGCGACGAGCGCACCTACGGCTCGCCGATCGTGCTGCGCCCGGTCAGCTCCGAGGACGCGATGACCGCCGACTGGTCGCGCGTGCCCTACGACGTGCTCGCCACGATCTCGACGCGCATCACCAACGAATGCCGCCAGATCAACCGCGTGGTGCTCGACGTGACCTCGAAGCCGCCGGCGACGATCGAGTGGGAGTAATCTGCTCTTAAAAACGTCTTACTATTCAGGGGTGCATCCTGTGTTCGCGGGATGCACCCCGTCTCATATGTTTCGGGTTCAGACCTGCTAGCCGTACGGTGCAGAAACGTTGACTTTCTTTGTAGGATGCTAGTTTTCTACCATATTCAGCCGCCATGGCGTGATGTATCTGTCCGCTGGCTGCACGTGGTTTGGTCGGAGATGTTGACAAGGCTGAAGGTGTGAAAGACTCGGCCTTATCGTGTCTGGTGATACCCATTTGGTACCCGCGCTGTGAATTGGTACCCATTGACTGTGCGTTTTAGCTTTGCTGCCTGTCGTGTTGAACCGTTGATTGCGCTGCAAATGACAGCAATGACAGCAATGACGGCAATTTCGATACCGATGGGTTCCGTCACGCTATACATTGCGGTCATGCTCTTAGGAAGCCGCCTTGTTCCGTGTAGCGTTCGTTGAAGGGGTCATTAAGGCTATCCATGGCCCCGTTGAACCGGTTCGGAGCGTCGAAATAGGGGTGATATCGGCTTTCCCATTCAGTTCCGGAAAGATTGTCGGGATTGTATCGATCCTTCCATTGCTGATAGGATTCTGGTGCCTTTCCGTTGACTTCGGCATTCTCATAGCGACCTTCTAATGCCCATGCCCACTGGTCGATATAGCGTTCCAAGTCCGGCTGTATCGTACGCAGCACGGGAATCCCGTCCACAATCTGGGGGATAAGCCCGTGCTGGTTTGCTACCTGAAAGAGCGCGTGAACGGCCTGGACGGGGCTACCGAAGTCAAAGAAGACCAACGCACCTTCGGTGACATCGAGGGCCAGTGCCAATGCCTTGATCTGAACGCTTTTGGGCAGTCGCCTTCTCTGTTCATAGGCACGTATCGCAGTTTTGGCGCAGCCGCTGATCAGTCCAAGTTCCTCCTGCGTCAACCCTTTGTTTTTCCTTAGGCGTTGCAGTGTGTTGGCAAATTGTACGTTCCGCCATGGTTCGATTGCTGCGAAACCATTATCTGATCGACTGTATCGAAGTGGAAAATCAGCAGGGTCAAAGCCCTCGGAAAACCGGTCTTTCCACCTCTCGTAGTCATCGCGGCTGATCTCGTCATGATCGAGCGCATGGTACTTTTCCGCCCACTCGGCCAATACGGAGGCCATATACCCGTTCTTCGGCTCCAAGATTGCGAATCTTTCATCCCTCCGGCCGTCCGAACCGCTGGTGCGGGGCATGAGTCCGTAGGTCTCGCCCAGTTCGAAAAGCGCGTTGGCCGGAAACATGTCGATGTCGTAGAGGCGTAGGGCCTCCGGTCTGACATCGAACGTCTTGCTGAGTGCTTCGAGGTGGGATTGCTTCGGCGAGGACTTTTGCAGCTCGTAGTTCCGCAAGGTGGATTCGCTGATGCCGGCTCTTTTCGCTGTTTCTGCTTGCGTCAGATGTTCGCGGGAGCGCAGATCGCGTAACTTCGCGGCGAGCAGATACGACTGCCAGTACTTGCCCGACTGGGTGCGCCTGTACTCATTCGTAAGCATCTGCGCTACGTCGTACAGGCTCATAAGATACCCGCCCTTTCTGGAGATGTACGTTAAGGGCATTATACAGAAGACGCCAGTGATCTTATTTTTGTCTTATTTGTGAAGGGTGACGCCCATGATGCAGAACAGCTAAAAATTGTATTACTGTAAAAATGTGAGACATATTTAAGCTGTCAGAAGGTTCAATGCATCGTGGGCTTTATGGCTGCGTAGGGCGTTGTGCCGACAACCATCCGAATGAGCCAAGGAGGTTCGCATGTCGAAAATGGTCGATGCTGAATACGTTATGGAAGCTCTGGATGTTTCCCGAGCTACGGCGTACCGCGTCATTCGTGAACTCAACGCTGAACTCGAATCGTCGGGCATTCGAACGATTCCCGGGAAGGTGAATCTGGCCTTCTTCGAGGAAAAGTATTTCGCCTTGCCGGGGGAGGGCGGTGTGTCAGATGTCCGTTAACAGGAACCCCAAGACCGGACTTTGGGATGTTCAGGTTTGGTATCGCACCTATGAGGGGGCGAGGAAGAAGAAGCATAGGAGGGGTTTCAAGACGAAAAGTGCCGGCAGGGACTGGGAGCGTCAGTTTCTGCTTCGTGCCAACGGTTCGCCGTCGATGTCCTTCGCCGATTTCGTTGGCCTATATAAGGAGGATGTCAGGCCGCTTCTCAAGCGTAATACGTTCTTGACGAAAGCGCACATCTTGGACACCAAGCTGGTGCCGGTCTTCGGCGAGATGAAGCTGAACGAAATCACTCCATCGGACGTGCTTCGGTGGCAGGGGCGGCTCGGGGACGCGACTAATCCCAAGACGGGCAGGAAGTACAGCATGACGTATGTCCGTACTGTTTGCAATCAGCTGTCGGCTGTGTTCAATCATGCCTGTCGCTACTACGGGCTTGGCGAGAACCCGATGCGGCAGGTCGGGAAGATCGGTAAACGTGATGCCGACGAGATGCAGATATGGACCGTGGAGGAGTACGGATGTTTCTCGGAGGCGATCATGGACAAGCCGCAGGCGTTCACGGCGTTCGAGGTGCTGTTCTGGACGGGAATCCGCGAGGGCGAACTGCTCGCATTGACCCCCGGCGATTTCGATTTCAGGAAAGGCCTGCTGCGCATCACCAAGTCGTATCAACGGATACGGGGCGAGGACGTGATCACGCCGCCGAAGACCCCGAAGTCGAACCGGGTCATTGCGATGCCGGACGGTTTGGCCGAAGAGGTCGAGGAGTACATCGCTCTATTCGGCGTCGGGGACGGGGAACGTGTCTTTCCGTTCACGAAGTCATTCCTCTATCGGGAGATGGGACGCGGTTGCAAACGGTCGGGTGTGAAGCGCATCCGCGTGCATGATCTGAGACACAGCCACGTGTCGCTCCTTATCGACAAGGGATTCACCGCTCTCGCCATTGCGGACCGTCTCGGACACGAGGCGGTGGATGTCACCTACCGGTACGCGCATCTTTTCCCGTCCGTCCAGAGGGACATGGCGGACGCGCTCCAGAACCTGAGAGGTGATGGGAAATGAGTGAACGGAATCTCGACCGTCATGGCCGTTGGCGCAATGTCACGATCTCATTCCGGACGTCACCCGAGGAAGCGGCACTCATCGACGCCAAGGTCGCAGCCAGCGGATTGAGCAAACAGTCGTACATCATCGACCGCCTGCTTGGTTGGGAGGTGAAGGTCATCCCGAGCAGCCGCGTACAGCGCGCGCTCAGCGAGCAGATGAACCGGGTCTACCGCGAACTGCGGCGAATCCGGGACGGGTCGGATATCAGTCCCGAACTCGAGGAGGTGATCGCTCTTCTGGCATGTGAATTCCACGCACTCGGAACCATCGACAAACCATCAGACGTCGAGCATGAGGACATGCTCATCAAAACACTCAGGTAGAAAGGAAAAAACCATGTACGAAAAACAATATGGGGCTGAGACCCAGGAGTATTTGAGCTGTACCTCAAGCCTCCGCCCCAACGACAAGTCTAACGCAACATCAGGAACTGGTCATAAGCCTAAACTGCCGATGCACATCAACGGCATCGGGGCACAGACGCTTGCGGAAATGACGCTCTCCGAACCGGAATGGCTCGTGGACAAACTGTTGTGCACCGAGTCGCTCTGCGTCCTCGCATCGGCACCCAAGGCGGGAAAGAGCTACCTCGCACTGCAACTCGGCCATGCGGTATCGACGGGAACGCCGTTCTTCGGATACGAGACCCGGAAGGCCAGCGTCCTTTACCTCGCGCTCGAGGATCGATTCAACCGGGTGAGGCATCGTCTATGGTCAATCGCGGATGAACTCTCGGACGATTTCGAGATCGAGACCAAGATCCTTGAACTGAGCAACGGTCTTATCGACGAACTGGACGAATACATCGCACGCAAACCCGACACCAAACTCTTCATCATCGACACGCTGCAGGTCGTGCGCGGCGAAGGCAACGACTGCCACTACTCATCCGACTACGGAGACATCCGCAAACTCAAAGCATTCTCGGACGAGCACAAAGTATGTCTGCTCGTCCTGACCCATCTGCGCAAAATGTTCAGCAAAGCCGACGTGTTCACGAACATCACTGGCACGAACGGCATCTCCGGCGCGTCGGATCAGATGATGGTGCTCCGCAAAAAGAAACGCACCGCGCCGGAAAGCATTCTGGACATCACGGGAAGGGACGTGCCGGACACCAGACTCAAGCTCCGGCGAAACAATAATGGCCTGTGGGAACTGATCGAGAGTTTCACCGATGAGGAATTGACGGCAAGCGAGGTCCCCGACTGCATCAAAACGGTCGTCAGCTACATCCTTAACGACGCAAAGCAATGGTCCGGCACCGCATCGGAACTTCTCGACAAGCTCGGTCTGGATAACGTGACGCCTTCCGTACTGGGGAAATTCCTCGCACAGCACGCGGACTGGATGCGTGAGCATGGGGTTGAATATTCATACAAGCGAGCCTCCGCCGCGCGCATTGTGACCCTTACGCCCGTGACGGAAATCGACCCGGCCGATACCGGTTCCGTCGATATCGATGCACCACGACCGAACTGAACGGTGCTGACACCGTGACGGTTTTGACGATCGATCCACGTTGTCAAGGCATCGTATGATTCAAACCCCCGTAAGTGTCTCCGCGCCGGTGGCGTGTCTTCGTGGGTGGCGGCACCCCCGAATCCACGCCTCCGGCGCTCTCGCGGAATCGAGGATTCCGCTCACTTGCAAGATGTATGAAGCGTATATACAAACCGACATCAGGGGATGCCGGTTTGCACACGCTTCAATCTTGTTTTTTCAACAGCCCCGGTCCGCAATCGGAGGATTACGGAACACGATGGCCGAAGGAAGCGGCGGCGCTTCCCGACGATTGACGATGGCGGCACCGTCCAAAACGATCATGAAAGGAAACAGGAAACGGCTCATGCTGGAGAGCAAGGACAAGGCGATCCTGATACGCGTCACCGAGAAGGAACGCGCGACGCTGAAGCGCAAGGCGCGGAAATTCCGCATGCCAATGTCAGAACTCGTGCGACTGGCGCTCATCCACAGCGACCTGCTGACGGTCATATCGATCGATGTCGCCCCGCTGCGTGAACTATGTTATGAGCTAACCAAGCAGGGCACGAACCTCAACCAGCTCGCGCGGATGATGAACACCTATGGCGCGGACGCTTACAATCGCGAAGAGGTGAATCGCCTTCTTAATGAGTGCGGCGAGCTATATTTGCGGATTGGCGACGCGATGATCGCGATCGAAAAGGAACTGGAGACCGAACACATCTATGTCACGCATCCGCGATATGACGATGACGACCTCTGAAAACACGAAAGGCAGCGGAAGAAAAACGGATGATGGGCATGGATCCGACGACAAAACGCTCATGGTGCTTCACCATCGAGTTCGACGAAGCCAAGGCCGCGCGTCACTGGTACAGCGTGGACGATCTCTACGATTGCGTCGGCAGAATCGCGGAACGATTCGGCAACATACGCATCGCACACGATACATGGAAGGCGCAGCCAGATGGCGATGAGGTGATGGCGCAATGCGCCGCGCTCTCCCGACTCGCGCGAACGAAGTGGGTGATGGAGAACGTGAAGAGCTGGACAGCCTACGAGGACGACGAGCCGGAAGGACATGACTATCTGCAAGTGCTGCGCGAGGTCTCTCCGCATCTTGTCTGTGACGAGTGAAAGGGATGGAGCAATGACGAGACTTAAGGCGATGCTCAATGAGGAGGTTCCGGTGGAGCCGGTGGACGGCCCCGCCGGGATGGCAACCAAGCTGCGTGAGGTGGACGGCGATCGCCGATGGATCGTCAAGGGCGATCCGATCGAGGACTGGTGGGTGGAGATCGACGTGGACGGCCGCGAACTGCCCGGTGACTGGGAATACGACCGCGACGAAGGCTACGTGGTCTGCTCCATCGGCTGAACGCTGTCATGTGACAGGTATGCGATGTCACGGTCGAGGATTGTGAACTCGTATCGTCGTGTCGCGCCGTCGGACTCGTTGCGTTCGAGCGTGATGGAAGAGCCGTTGATGTGCAGGTGGTAGGACGGCGAAGTACAGAAATATCGCCTGGTGTTGGCGGTTTCTTCTGTATCGGTGGCAATGGGCCAGTGGAAGGCGGCGCCGTATCGTCCCGGGTGGGTTCGTTCGGATTGCATCAGTTCGAGTATTCCGATCGTGCCATTTGCACAGTCCGGCGCGTGGCATATACGTGTGTCGTCGGGCATCATGTCCAATCTTGCGCGGATGCCATTGCCGATTCTTCTCATTTCCGCTGTGCCTTCGCTCGACTTGCTGTGCCTGTTCGACACGATTCTGATTATCGCTCCGTGGGATGCGGCAACGGCGGATTGACGATGCCGTTTTCGATGGATGGTGCGGCGGTCCGTGTCGATGATGGTGAGTCGGTGGAATCTGTATTTCCTGTCCATAGTTGAGAGAGGATTGTAATAATACGACATCGTGGGTGCTTCGATTGAACATCCTGCCGCTTCCAAACGATATAAGTTCAGGATAGGGGATGCTAAATGTTGATTGTCATAGTCGTTGTTCTTGCTGTCTGCTCGGCGCTGATGTTCTACCTCTGGCGGGTCTGTCGTGAAGACGGCTTGGCATTGAATGCGATTGCCGGTATCAAAACCTCGTCAACGATGGCTTCCGAGGAGACGTGGCTCTACATTCATCGTAAGTACCGTGCGGTTTTCTGCGCAGCCGGCATTATCCTCGTCATCATGTGCATGGCACTTGTGGCATATGTAGTGGTGACCGGTGACATCAGTGGCAGACACGGCAATCTATGGTGGATTATGCTACTGGTCGGCTGCATGGCGCTGTTGGCGACGGTGATTCCCGTCGGGATCGTGGCTGACCGCGATGCGGCGCGATACAACAGGGAACACGGATACGCCCGTTGCAATGATCGATGACCATATATCCGGCTTACATGGATTCGAGATATTGTGAACGGATTCAGTGATGTTGTGGGCAGGTCGCGGGCCTGGCTTGCCCGGGTGTTCATTTCGAGGCCTTTCTCGCGGGTTCTGGCCGGGCAGGTCGTCTCGGTGACGGGCAGCAACGCGACCGCCGTGGTGGTTCCCCTTATCGCGGTCATCACGTTGAACGCCTCGTCGTTCGAGGTGGGTGTGCTGAACGCGGCCGAGTCCCTTGCCGCAGCTGTTCTGGGCATCCATATCGGGCGTTGGTGCGACCGCATCGGCCCCGACAGGACCATGCTCGTGTCCAATCTGACTGGTGCCGTCGCCACGATCGGTTTGTTCGCCGTCCTGCACGCCGGCGTGCTCTCGTTCCCGCTGCTCCTGGCGCTGCTGCTGGTCGTCGGCCTCGCCGAACTGGGGTTCGACATCTCCCGCACCGGCTACACGGTGTCACTCGTGCCCAGGGAACGTCTGCCGCACGCCAACGCGCTGATCGAGGGCGCCAACGCGATCGGCGAAGGCATCGGGCCGAGCGTCGGCGGGTGGCTGTTCGACGCGGTCGGGGCCGCCCTGTCCCTGCTGTTCGATTTCGTGACGTACGTGTGCAGCTCGCTGCTGGTGCTGCTCAACGTGCTCGAACGCAGGAAGCGGAAGACAGTGGCGTCGGAGCATACGTCCCGGCGGGACGGATCGGCGCCTGCCGAGACCGACGGGGACGGCGACGGTGATGTGCTGAGCGGCCTGCGTTTCGTCTGGGGCAACGGGATCATCCGTTCCATCGCGTTCTCCGCGGGCCAGTTCAATTTCTTCACCGCCGCGTTCTTCACGATCTACTACGTGTTCGTGGTCCGCGTGCTGCATATGGATCCCGTGGCGGTGGGACTGGCCGCCACGTGCAGCGGCATCGGCGGTATTGTGAGCTCCGTTGCGGCGGGCGCCCTCATCCGGCGCATGGCGTCCGGCCCCCTGTTCATCGCCACGCTGCTTGCGCCCGCTTTGGCGGCGCTGCTCGTGCCGCTGTCGGCCCTCACGATCGGGTACGGCAACGCTGTGGTGATCGCATTGGTATGCGTCTCCCAGTTCGTGTGGAGCTTCACCGTGACGGTGAACCTCGTCCTGAGCGAATCCATCAAACAGGTCACCACCCCGGAACGGCTGCTCGGGCAGGTCAGTTCGGTGGAGCGCGTCATCGCCCTGGCGGCCGAGCCCATCGGCGCGCTGGCGGGCGGACTGTTCGCGGACATGATCGGAGAGGATATCGCCCTGTACCTGTGCGCGGTGGGACTGGCCGTATCCACGGCCTGGGCGTTGGGCGAACACGGGATCCTGTCCTTCTGCAAACCGGACGAATGGCAGCGTTGAACCCGCAGCCCTGTCTTTCCTACGTGACGAAACACGTCAAGACTGGCATGATCGCAGCACTCGGGACTGGATGGTCGCTGGTTAAGTGCAATCAGTCGTATACGACAAGAACAGGCAGAGCAACATAGGTGACGATTTGAAGTTTGATATGACAGCATGCACCGGTGTCGGAATTGCCGTCACTGCCGTCACTGCTGTCACGGAACCGTTCATTTCGGGAAACTGATGCGTAGCGGAGACGGGTGTTGGATCGCATGGGTATCGGATGGGTACCACCGCAACGCTGACGAGAACGCACGACGGAGACGACATACCATCTTGCTATGTCGTGCAGCACTGATGACACGGATTCCATCATCGAGTGGGAGTGAGTCGTCGCAAAGAGACGTGCATGGTGCGTTTCCTGTGATGTCGGCGTGAGAGGGAGGCCGCTTGGCCTCCCTTTTTGTATGCTCGTTCGGGTTGTGGCGGGATCGCGTGGCGCTATGAAGACCGTGGTGTCGTGACGAGCGCGGGGAATTCCGTGTGGTCGGGCCCGTTGGCGTCGGTTCCGTAGCAGGAGCGGCGGCAGCTGTGCTTCGAAACCGACGCTAGGGACGGCTCAGCATCGGGTAAAACGCATACCTGACCTTGTTTATCACCCGAAACCGACGCTGGAGTGAGGCTTCCGCTGTGCCGGCGCCGACTTGCGGACGGTGAACGGGATGACCGATGGCTTGGAACATGCCGCCCTGGAGCGCGCCGGTCCGTTGTACCGCCACGCCCTCGAGCGCATCGGCGTGTCGTGCCGCTTGACCCGTCCGTTACGGAAGGGCCTAGCCTGTGATGCAAAGGAGGTGACGGCCATGGAACGGATCTACACCATCGGCGAGCTTGCGGAACTGTCCGGGGCGTCGGTGCGCACGCTCAGGTTCTACGAGGAGGCGGGACTGCTCGATCCGCGGCGCGATCCGGTGAACGGCTACCGGCTCTACGACGCCGGCGACGTCGACCGCCTGCAGGAGATCCTGCTGCTGCGCGGCCTCGGCTTCGCGGTGCGTGACATCGGACCGCTGCTGGGCATGTCGGCGATGGAACGGCAGGCCGCGCTCGACCGTCACCTCGACGCACTCAGGGAGCAACGGCGCCGGCTCGACGACCTGATCGCGGTCGCCGAACGCACCCTGACCAATATGAAAGGAGCGACCACCATGACCGACCGCGACAAGTTCCGCGAACTCAGACGCGGACTGATCGAGGACAACGAGCGCCGCTACGGCGCCGAGCTGCGGGAGCGCTACGGCGATGCGGCGATCGACGGAATCAACCGGAAGGTGCTGGACATGAGCGAACATGACCATGAGACGTGGCGTGCATGCGACGCGCGGATCCGCTCCCTGCTGGAGTCCTCCGTCCGCGCCGGCGCCGATCCGGCGGGGCCGGAGGGCGCCCGCGTATGCGATCTGCACCGGCAATGGCTTGGCCGCACCTGGCCGAGCTACTCAGCCGAGGCGCATCGCGGCCTTGCGCGGATGTATGTGTCGGACGAGCGGTTTACGGCGTACTACGACCGCGATGTTCCGGGCTGTGCGACGTGGCTGCGCGACGCCATCGTCGCGCATGCGAGCTGACGCCTGAAACCGGGGAGATGCGCGTATCTCATTCGGGTCGCAGGGCGATGATGCGGTTGCCGACCCGTGCATGCACGGGACCGTCGCATTGCCGACCGCATCATCGTTGCGCGCCATGGTCGGGATGCATTGTGAACGTATGTACGCCGCCCTGCTGATGCCGTATGATGCGAGTGATGGCGCGAACTATCGATGAGCTGATGCGGCACCGTGACGATATCCACACGACCGAACTGGGTGAGGGGCGTATCCGCAGGAATCTGGCGTTGGATGTCGACGATGTCGTCGGATGGTGCAGGAGCGCGATCACATCTCCGCGGGCGCATGGGGAACGCATCGGGAAGAACTGGTATCTCAGCGTGGACGACTGCGTGATCACGGTGAATGCGAGCAGTTATACGATCATCACGGCGCATCGACGGAAGTAACGAAGCCGGAACCGGGCCGGTTGCACTGAGGCCTTCGGATGTAAGGCAACATATGGGTGAAGCTGCTTATATTCGTCGTGTGACCGTCCGATTGCCGTGTACGTATGGGCGTATATGGCTTAGCTGTAGTCATTTTGGAGGTCTGCGGACACCTATATGCGCTAGGTGAGGCATCCGTGGCGGAGCATTCCGAGTATCGATGGCGGAATACCGCCGATCATACCCCGGGTCTTCCGGAAAAGAAGCCTCACGTAAGGCATATCGATGTCCGCAAGGACCCGAATCCGCTACACGTAGACAAGAAACCCCCGTACGCAAGCGGTCCGCGCAGGCGTCCGCGCCTTCATCCGGTCGGAATATGTCACATGATTGATGGAAAAGCCCCCGGAAGCTCTCCTGCGAAGTGTGATGGTTTCCCAAGCCGTCCGGCACGTCGCAATATCCCGGAAGTTAATGCGCCGCGCCGCCCGTATCGTGGAGTCCTTCGCGCACCAGCCGAAGTGCCCGGGTGTTCAATCTGCAAACACAACCCAAAGTCACTGATAGGCGATCTCCGAAATCTCCCCATCGAAATAGGTGAAATCGCCGTCCGACAGATGCCACACCGCGCGGAACCTCGTCGGATGGCGGATGCCGGTGCCGTCGCCGTGCTGGTCGAAACAGCTTGACCGGTTTGCCGAGCACGCCCGCCACGCCGCCGCTGTCCCGGTAGAAGTCGTATCCCTCGAACGGTACGCCGGCCATGCCGATGCGGATGTATGCCAGCCGCGCGCCGCGTCCCCGTCACTGTTCGAAGGTGATGCCGTGCAGTCGGTAGACCTCGAGCACGTCGGGCACGTCGAGGATGACCGGATGCCCCTCGTCCATCGCGTCGATGCGCGCCAGGTCGGCCGGCGACAGCGTGAAGTCGTCGATGTCGAAGTTCTGCGCGATGCGGTCCTCGTGCACGGATTTCGGTATCGCCACGACGCCCTCCTGCCGCAGCCAGCGCAGCACCACCTGCGCGGGCGTTTTGCCGTATTGCGCGCCGATGGCGGCGAGCGTCTCGTCGGCGAACAGGCCGCGCCGCCCCTCGCAGAACGGCGCCCAGGCCATCGGCGCGATGCCGTAGCGCTCCATCAGCGCGCGCAGCCGGCGCTGCTGGCAGAAGGGATGCAGCTCGATCTGGTTGACCGCGGGCGTCACGTCGTGGGACAGGATCAGGTCGGCCAGCCGGTCGGGCAGGAAGTTGCACACGCCGATGGCGCGCACCCGGCCGGCGGCGAGCAGTTCCTGCATCGCCTCCCAGCTGCCGTGGTAGTCGCCGTACGGCATGTGGATCAGATACAGGTCCAGATAATCGGTGCCGAGGTTCTCCAGCGTCCGCTCGAACGAACGCAGCGTCCTGTCGTGGCCTGCGTCCTGGATCCAGACCTTCGACGTGAGGAACACCTCGCCGCGGGGCACGCCGCCGTCGCGCAGGGCGGCACCCACCGCGCGCTCGTTGCCGTAGCAGGCGGCCGTGTCGATGAGCCGGTATCCGATGCGCAGCGCCGCCAGCACGCTGTCGCGGCACTGCGCTTCGTCGGTCACCTGGAAGACGCCCAGACCGGTCTGCGGCATGGCGACGCCGTTGTTCAGGGCGACGCTCGCCGCCGCGCCGGACGGTTCGGCCGCAATGGCCGTATCGGCCTGCTTCGTTGCCTCGGCCGGCGATGCATCCCGGGCTTTCCGCATGCCTTGCCCATCCCAGTTGTCCATCCGCTGCGTGTCGTTGCGTTCCGCCATGATTCCCTCGATTCGTTGCGCCGTGCGGGCGCTCGCCGCCATCCTAGCCGCCCGGCGGTCGCGGCGGCCAATTCCTCGGCGATATGGCGGGATATGCGGTATCGGCATGGCAGGCGAACGGCGGGGCGCCGGAGCGGCAGGGCGTGCGGAGACTCCCGGCGGACCACTCACCGCCAGCGTTTGAGCGTGGGCAGCACCGCGCCGAGCAGGGAGGCGCATTCGTCCACGCTCCAGCCCATGTAGTGCGCCATGCGCGGCGCGCAGTCCTCGATCATGTCGTCCATCGTCGTCTCGTACGTGTACCTGCCGTCCTCGTAGCACCAGCGGCAGTACTCCGCGGTTTCGGAGCCGTCGGCCTCGTGGCCGCGCTGGTCGGGACCGGTGAACATCATGCCGCAGCTTTCGCAGTAGTGGTCGGGCATCTCCAGCAGTTCGGTGATGGGTACGCCGAGCGCGTTCGCGAGCAGCTTGGTCATGTCGATGCCGGGCGTCGTCTCGCCGTGCTCCCAGCGGCTCACCGCCTGCCGGGTGACGTAGACCTTCCGCGCGAGGTCCTCCTGCGTCAGACCGCGTTCGCGGCGCAGGCTCGCCAGCTTGTCCTTGATGGCCATCGTTGTCCCCTTTCCTATCGTCCGTCGGGTCGGTGCCCCTACATACACATTGTGCAGGCCGGGTGCGGCGCGACGCTGCGGACGCAACGGATTGTTGCGGACGTTCGCATCCGATCGGCGTTTTGGGCGGGACGGCGGGATTCGTTGATACGATCGGCTCCGGCCGCGTGGTCTTCAGCGTGCGGAAGGTAGTGGCACGATGCGTTTCGCGGGACGACTCCCATGGAATCTACGCCCATACGCCGGCATTGTGCGGTCGATGACCCACGGCGGGTGTTGTGATTGGACCCATGTCCGTGCGTCGGCGTCGCAGCGTCGATCTCTGCCGGATGGCCGGCCGCCATTGTGGGGGGCGGACGCGTGGCTGCGCTTCGTGCCGAATCCGTCGTGCCATGCTCTGCGTTCAGCGCTTGGCGGACACGAGTTCGTGGCTGTTGTCGCACAGATCGAGCACGAGGTCCTGTGGCAGATCCGCGTCGAGGTCGATCGATATCCAGGTGCGGCCGTCGGAATAGTATCCCGGCAGAATCACGTCCGGATACGTCGTCCGCAGCCGGCGGATCCGTTCCGGGTCGCACTTGAGCGACAGCAGGTGCCGTCCGGCATACGGGGCCTTGGCGGTGGGCTTCGCCGTGAACTCGCAGGCGAATTGCTTGCCGTCCACCCAGTAGACCATCCATCCCCATTGTTCATGGAACGCCTTGGAGACATGGGGGAGCGAACGCAGATGCTCGTCTATCGTCGGGAAGTTCATCATTCCCCTCCTTCTTATCCGGGTTTCCGGGTCCGTGCCTATCCAAAGCCCGCACAATCGCCGTAGACCGTCTGCCGTTTCGCCGTGCGCAGACCGTCCGTCATCCCGCATAACAGGCGGGTGAGCCGCCGGCGGCGTCGCCGGGCGGGGTCCCGCATCCCGCGCCGGCGGACCGGGTTTCCTCAATTCTGACATGTCGCGCAACCCGACACCCGTCTTGTGTGGATTTTCGCCGTCCTGTCATCGATGTGAAAGCCGTTCCGAGGCCCATCCGTCGGCATCGGCGCCGCTGGCGGAGTAATCGCCGTTGGTGGTGCCGTCCGTCGAAGGTAGCCCCAGTGATGTAATGGATTGTATGTACGATACAATAAATACGTACATACAATATTGATTGATGGAGAAGCAGCGATGACGATGTCGACGTTGACGATACGGGTAGACGAGCAGCTCAAGCGCGAGGCGGCTGAAGTCGCCGATTACTATGGTCTGGACCTTTCATCGGTCACGCGCGCGTTTTACAAGCAGATGGTCAACACACACCGCATCCCATTGACGTTCGCCCCCGAGGATCCCAACGACGACAGTCGCGCCGCAATCGCCGAAGGAGACAAGTTCCTTGCCTCGGGCAAGGCCGGGCGGTTCACCGACGCCCGCTCGCTCATCCGGGCGGCCGTGTCCTGATGGCGCGCCTCACCGCCGACTTCGCGTCCGCATTCAGGTGCGATCTTAAGAAGAAGGCCAAGCGGCGAGGGTGGGACCTCGCGGAGCTGGAACGGGTCATCGACCTTGTTATCGAGAACACGCCGGAATCACTCGCGATTTTGAGACAACGGCACAATATGCACACGCTGACCGGAAATTGGTCGGGACGCAAGGAATGCCATGTGGCGAACGCCGGTGATCGGCTCGTCATCTGGTCATCGAATGACAAGGTCGCTTTCTTTGAACGAACTGGCAGCCATGACGAGTTGTTCCGATAGCCTCCCGACATGCACGATGGCGATGCGCGCCACGTCGACTGCCAAATGCCCTAAGCTGCACCGCTGACTCCGCCACCGTCGACAGCGGCGTCAGCTGACGGCGAACGAGATCGTGGGAGGCGGGGTCCGTACACTGGATACGACGATAACGGTCACGCAATCGGACACACACAAGGAAGTGAGGCCAGCATGAAGGTATTCGTTGCGGGAGGCACCGGGCGCGTCGGCAGGGAGCTGACCCGCCAGCTGGTCGAGGCCGGGCACGACGTGGTGGCCGCGAGCCGTCACGCCGAGACGCTGGAAGCCTCCGGGCACGTCACGCCGATGCCGTTCGACTTCCATGACGACGTCGACACGATCGCCGGCAAGCTGGATGGCGCCGACGCCATCGTGTTCACGGCCGGCTCGCGCAGCAGGGACCTGCTGCAGACCGACGCCTTCGGCCCGGTCAAGCTCGCCACGGCCGCCGCGAAGGCCGGGGTGCGCCGCTACGTGCAGCTGAGCTCCATCTACGCGCTCGAGCCCGAACGCTGGGCGGGGGAGCCGTCGCTGAGGTCGATCACCGACTACAACATCGCCAAGTTCTTCGCCGACCGGTGGCTGCTCGACCACTCCGGGCTCGACCTGACCATCGTGCAGCCCAGCGTGCTCAAGGAGGAGCCGGGCATCGGGCGCATCGAGCTGGATCCCGAACACGACGGCGCCAACCCGATCCCGGACGTCGCCCGCGTGCTGATGGAGGTCATCGGTCGGCGGAACACCTACGGCAAGGTGATTCGGCTGCGCGGCGGCGACGAGCCGATCGGGGAGGCGCTCGCGCGGGTCTGAGGCGCACGCGGCGGGCATGGCGGCCCTGCCCGCCGGGCATGCGACGGCCGGCGCGGCTGGCGATAGGATGGACAACGAACGGGGGCGGCGGGACGCCGCCTTCCCGCGGACAACCGTGCCGTGCGACTCCCCGGAGAGGGGCGTCGTACGGGGAGTCAGACGAAGGGAGCGCGATATGAGCGAAACGACGCCGACGCCGGGCACCGGCGGCGACCACTACATTCCGTACGCGGAGCGCACGGGCGGGGAATCGACCGTGTTCTTCACCCGCGACCTGTCCGCCGAGGGCCTGCGCCGGATCGCGGCGCGCGTCAGCGGCGTGCTGGAGGGCAAGGTGGCGATCAAGCTGCACACCGGCGAGCCGCACGGCCCGAACATCCTGCCGCGCCCGTGGGTGCGCTCGCTGATCGAGCACGACCTCCCGGACGCCACGATCGTGGAGACGAACGCTTACTACGCCGGCGACCGCTACACCACCGAACAGCACCGCGAGACGCTGAAGACCAACGGCTGGACGTTCTGCCCGGTCGACATCATGGACGCCGAGGGCACCGCGATGCTGCCGGTCAAGGGCGGCAAGTGGTTCACCGAGATGTCGGTGGGCAAGGACCTGCTCGACTACGACTCGCTGTTCGTGCTCACGCACTTCAAGGGGCATGCGATGGGCGGCTTCGGCGGCTCCGACAAGAACATCGGCATCGGCTGCGCCGACGGCCGCATCGGCAAGGCGATGATCCACACGGTGCCCGGCAAGGACCAGTGGAGCATCTCGGCCGAGGAGTTCATGGAGCGCATGACCGAGTCGACCAAGGCGACGGTCGACCATTTCGGCGAGCACATCTGCTTCGTCAACGTGATGCGCAACATGTCGGTGTCCTGCGACTGCGAGGGCGTGGCCGCCAGCCCGGTCGTCACCCCGGACGTCGGCATCCTGGCCTCGCTGGACATCCTGGCCGTCGACCAGGCGTGCATCGACCTGGTGTACGCAATGCGCGAGGACGAGCACCACGACCTGGTCGAGCGCATCGAAAGCCGCCACGGCCTGCGCCAGCTGACCTACATGAAGGAGCTCGGCATGGGCAACGACCGCTACCGGCTGGTCGACATCGACCACGACGACGCCGAGATCGAGGCGGCCGACGCGGTGCGCGACCTGCGCCCGTTCGCCGCCGAGTAGGCCGGACCCCCTCACCCCCGCACCCGTGCCCGGGCCGCGTCGTTCCGCGGCCCGGGCACGGTCGTTCCTCCGCCCGCCATTTTGCTCCTTGCTACACTCGACCTACCCGACACGACTTGGGAACGACGAAAGGAAACATCGTGCCGAGTAGCAAGAGACTGGTCCATGCGGCGCTCGCGGCGCTGCTCGCCGCGGGGCTGTCCGCCGCCGCGGCCCCCGCGTTCACGGCGATCGCCGATACGACCCCGCTGACGGGGGAGTCCGCCGGCACCGGGGCGACGACGCCGTCCGACACCGCTCCCGACGGCGGAGCGGAAGCCGCCGGCGACGCGACCGGCGACATCGCGCCGGACCCCGCCGGGGATCCGGCCGCGGCGGGTGGCCCCGATTCCGCGGCCGCCGCGCCCGCGGAATCAGCCGAGACGACGGAACCCATCGAACCCGCCGAAGCCGTCATGCCGGCGACGCCGCTGGAGGACGCCGTGGACGCGGCGGCCGACGGCGCGGTCATCGAGGTCTCCGGCGCCATCGAGCTGACCCGCCCGCTTGGCGTGACCGGCAAATCCGTGACCCTGCGCGCCGTCGCGCCCACCGTCATCACCCGTGCCGCGGCATACCCGCGGTCCGGCGGCCTGCCCGACGCGATGGTGCGGCTGGGCGCCGGCGGCGCGCTCACCCTGGACAGCGCCTCCGGCGAGGCGGACTCCCTGGTCCTCGACGGCGGGAACGCCGAGTCGAACGAGGCGCTGGTCCGCATCGACGGCGCGGGCGCGGCGTTCACGCAGCGCACCGGCGCGACCGTCCAGCAGGGCCGTGCCTCGTACAAGCCGTGGGCCGGCGTCTACGTGCGCAACGGCGAGTTCCGGCTCGACGGCGGCGTCATCAGGAACTGCCGCGCGCAACGCAACGCCGCCATCGCCGTCGAGCGCTCCGGCCGGGTGGTCATGACCGACGGCGCGATCACCGGCAACCACGCCACCTACTCCGAGGCCTCCGTCTGGATCGGCGGCGTCTTCGAGATGTCCGGCGGGTCGATCACCGCGAACGGCGCGAACTACACCGTCCCGTCGGGCGGCATGGTGCAGGTGCTCGGCGACGGCGTCCTCGTCTTCACCGGCGGCACGATCGGCGAGAGCACCGTGTCCAACCGCTGCGCCGTCATCCTTGAGGGCGCCGCGACGCTGCGCATGGGCTCCGGCGCGCGGATCGTCGGCGAACGCGACCACATCCGGCTGAACCAGGGCACCGTGCTCGTCGCCGACTCGCCGCTGACCGGCCATGACGCCGACTCGCCCGTGCCGGTGGTGCTGCAGGGCGCCCCGGACGCGGGCCGGCTCGTGGCGACCGCCCCGGACGCCGGGTACGCGGCGACGCTGCGCACCCTGCTGCGCGTGAGCGCCGACGGCTCGTCCGACATGCTGCCGCTGATGGCGGACCCGACCGCGCCGAACCGGCTGGTGCTGCCCACCGGCGACGCCGCCGAACTGATGGACCTGCTCGACTCGCCGTACGCCGACAATCTCGGCTACACGCTCAGGCCCGAGCTGCTGGTGGACGGGGCGTTCGACGACCTGCGCGCCCGTCTGGACGCGTTCTACGGCGGCGCCGCCGCGCCCGACGCCGCGGACCGGTACGAGCGGCTGGCGTACCTGGAACGGCAGAAGCGCTACCTCGAGCAGGAGCGCGACGCCGTCGAGGCCTCGACGATGACGCTGTCGCAGCTCGGCAGCGCGGCCTCGGACCGCACGCGCACCCAGCACATGTTCCGCTTCGACAACCTGGACATCACCGGGTACTACCTCGGCCCCGGGGCGCGGCGGCTCAACCTCTACCTCGACGCGGACGACCCGTCGGCCGTGCGCCTGGCCTGGCGGCAGGTCGGCAGAAGCGAGAACAACTCGTACGAGTCGCTGAACATGGGGGAGCGGGGCGGCCTGCGCAACGGCGAGAACCGGATCTCCATCGACCTGAGCGGCAGGAAGTACGGCTCCATGCTGTTCCTGATCAACGACTCGGCCGACAACGCCGTGCGGGCGCGCCTGGAGGGCGCGGACGCCAACGCGCCGGACGCGCCGGCGGTCACCGGCACGCAGCTGGGCCGCCACCCGTTCTACGTGTATGACGCCGAACATCCCGAGCGGTTCTGGGACTACGTGCGGGAGCTGCGCGACCACGTGCGGCAGGTGCGGGACGGCGCCGCGCAGGACATGACGATGATCCAGCTGGGCGACGGCGGCAACGCGCAGTTCTCGATGCGGGCCTCGCTGCTCGCCGGCGTGCTCGACCAGGAGTCGGTGACCTCGTCGCAGTCGGCAGCCGGCTACGTCGGACGCGCGAACGCGGCGGTCCAGGAGTGGCTGGACTTCTACTGGTCGTTCGAGGGGTTCGACCCGGCCGAGACGGGCGGACCGAACGCTCCGTCGCCGATGCGCGTGCACATCTCGTTCACCTCGACCGTGTCCAGCCCGTCGACGATGTACGCGTTCAATCGCTACTTCCACATGCCGGAGGGCGTGATGCGCAGCTTCCTCAACGGCAGCAGCATGTACGGGTGGGGCATGTCCCACGAGTACGGGCACATGCTCGACAACACCGTGTTCTCGGTCCCGGAGGAGACCAACAACCTGTTCTCGCTGGCTGGCGCGCGCCACGGCGCCATCATGGCCATGGGCGAGGGCGCGTTCTCCACGGGCATCTACCACGGCAACGTGCTGCGGGCCACGCGGCGGTGGGACGAGCGGCTCGCGCGCATCGCGTCCGACCCGGGGTTCATGTACGACTGGAACGAGAACGGCGTGTGGGGCGAGTACATCTGGGCCCATCTCGTGGCCTGGTGGAACGGCCTGCACTACTTCGACGGCTGGGACTACGCGGACTACGACTACGGGTCCGGGCCGTACACGGCCGAGCGCGCCGCCGAGGTGCGCACCTGGGGCGCATACGGCGCGATGACGCGCATGCTGCGCGGCGAGCCCGGGACCGTGGCCGAGATCGACCGCCTGACCGCGGGGATTTCGAACGACGGCCAGCCGCATGCGCAGTACAACCGCCTCGCGGTGGCCGCCACGATGGCGATCGGATACGACTTCGCCGACTACCTCGCCGCGATGGGGCAGAACGACCTGTCGCCGGCCGTGCGCGAGTATTGCGCCCGGTACCCGAAGATGCCGCGCAAGGTCATGTACTATTCGGTCGACGTGGACGCCGCCGAGATCAACGGCGCCAAACCGTTCGACGGCCCGGTGGACGTCGGGACGACGGTGTCCGAGGCCGACGGCGCGATCACGGTCGACGCCGCGCTGGCCGGCGACGCCGCCGGGACCTACGTGGCCGCCTGGGAGCTGTACCGCAACGACGAACTGGTCGGGTTCAGCCGCACGCCGCGATTCGTCTATGCGAAGACCGGCGACGAGAAGCCCGAGGAATTCCGCGTGGTCGCCTACGACGTGAGGCTCAACCCGAACGTCGCCGCCGCGGATGAGGATCCCGGCGATGCCGGCGCCGGCGATTCGGACGGCGCCGAGCCCGGGACCGGGGGCGACCCCGGCTCGAACGAACCGGATGGCGGCGGCGATGCCGGCGACCCGGGCGACGGCGACGCCGGAGACGACGGCGGTCCGGAGAACGGGCAGCCCGGCGACGGCGGGCATGACGACGGATCCGGCGATGCGGGCGTCGGCGACGGGTCCGGCGACGGCCATCCCGACGAGGGAGGCGGAGCGGGGAACGCCGGTGACGTCGCCGGCGATGGCGGCGATGCTGGCGGCGACGTCGACGGTGGAACGGACGCCGACGGCGACGCCGGGAACGCCGGAACGGACCATGACGGCGGTTCCGGTGACGGGACGGAGGATGGCGACCCCGGCCACGCCGGCGAGGCGGACGGCGACGACACCGATCCGGGCGACGGCGAGACCGCCCCGCCCGCCGACGGCGCGTCCGGCGATGCGGGCGCCGGCGCGGTCGGCGACCAGGACGGTACGGCGCCGGACGATTCGCCCGGCGGCGTGCCCGGCGACGAGTCGGGCGAGCCGTCCGACGGCTCCGCGGCCGACGGCGCGGACGGCGCGGACGGCGGCGGACCTCTCGGCGCCGGAACCGGCCGGCCGCCCGCTGGCGGGTTCCCGCTCGGGGCCGCGGACGGCTCCGGTGCGGCCACCCCGACGCGCCTGGCGCGGACCGGCGCGGTGCTGGCCTCGGCGCTGGCGCTCGCGGTCCTCGCCGCCGCCCTCGGCGTCGCGGCGGCCGCCATGCGCGGGACGCGGCGATGACCGCGCATCGGGCGGCGCATTCGGCGTCGCGGCGCGTCCGAAACGGGCCGTGACGGCGTGGCGACACACGGGCCGGCACGACGGCGCCCGTCCCGACGAACCGGGGCGGGCGCCGCCCGGCATGCCGCCGCGGCGCGAAACACTACGTAGCCCTGCATGACTCCCGGGTGAACATCAGGTAAACTCAGTGTGTTCACTGTTGAAGATTGAGAAAAAGGCGGCGAGTACGTTGGACGTTTCATTCATGTACTTCATCCAACAGATGCTCACCAACCCCGCATT
This sequence comes from Bifidobacterium phasiani, assembly GCF_019331775.1. Lineage (GTDB taxonomy): Bacteria > Actinomycetota > Actinomycetes > Actinomycetales > Bifidobacteriaceae > Bifidobacterium > Bifidobacterium phasiani. The sequence continues at coordinate 51,131 of NZ_JAHBBD010000001.1, read as the reverse complement.
GCTCGTGACTACGTTGCTGACGCTGGGCGTCATCTTCGTCAACGGCTGGACCGACGCGCCGAACGCCATCGCCACCTGCGTGACGACGCGCTGCATGCGGGTGCGCTCGGCGATCATCATGGCGGCCGTATTCAACTTCCTCGGCGTGTTCATCATGACGCAGCTCAACGCCTCGGTCGCCTCCACGATCAGCAACATGGTCGACTTCGGCGGCAACACCCACGAGGCGCTGATCGCGCTGTGCGCGGCGCTGTTCTCCATCGTCGTCTACAGCGTCGCCGCCTCGATGTTCGGCATCCCCACCTCGGAGAGCCACAGCCTGATCGCCGGCCTGACCGGCGCCGCGATCGCGATCCAGAACGGCATCGGCGGCGTCAACATGGACGAATGGGTCAAGGTGCTCTACGGCCTGGTGGCCAGCCTGGCCATCGGCTTCGCGATGGGCTGGGTCGTGTGCAAGCTGGTCACCGTCGTGTGCGCGGGGCTCGACCGCCGCCGGACCAACGGCTTCTTCAAGTACGCGCAGATCGTGGGCGCCGCGGCGATGAGCTTCATGCACGGCGCGCAGGACGGCCAGAAGTTCATCGGCGTGCTGTTCCTCGGCATGGCGTTCTGCAGCGGCCAGTCCAGCGTGGCCGGCGTGATCATCCCGGTGTGGCTGATGCTGCTGTGCAGCACGATCATGGGCCTGGGCACCTCGGTCGGCGGCGAGCGCATCATCAAGTCGGTCGGCCAGGACATGGTCCGGCTCGAGAAGTTCCAGGGCTTCTCCGCCGACCTGTCGAGCGCGCTGTGCCTGCTGCTGATGACCGTGCTGGGCATCCCCGTGTCGACGACGCACACCAAGACCAGCGCGATCATGGGCGTCGGCGCGGTCAAGCGGCTGTCGGCCATCAACTTCGGCGTGGTGAAGGACATGATGCTCACCTGGGTGTTCACGTTCCCGGGGTGCGGTCTCATCAGCTTCGTCATGGCCAAACTGTTCATGTTCGTGTTCTAACGGAAGGAACCGCATCGATGGCAAGAAAGAACGACGCATTCTACTTCGACTCCTTCGACCGGAGCGCCGAGTATGCGGGGCAGGCGGTGGCGCTGCTGTCGGAGGTCATGCACGACTACGACCCGTCCCGGCTGCAGGAGCGCATGGCGCAGATGCACGCCATCGAGCAGGCCGCCGACGAGGTGCGGCACGCGCTGGTGGACGAGCTGGTCACCGCGTTCATCACGCCCATCGACCGCGAGGACGTGGCGCTGCTGAGCGACTACCTCGACAGCGTCGTCGACGAGATCGAAGGGGTGCTGCACCGCCTGTACTACGACAACGTGCAGGAGATCCGCCCGGACGCGCTCGACATGCTCGACAAGGTCGTCGACGAGGTCGAGCAGATGCGCGGGCTGGTGGCGGAGATGCGCCGGTTCAAGCGTTCGAAGACGCTGCGCGAGCGGGTGTTCACGATCAACCACGTGGAGCAGGAGGCCGATTCGCTGTTCGTCAACGCGCTGCGCGACCTGCACACCACCTGCTCGGACCCGATGGCGGTGTTCGCCTGGCACGAGGTGTACACGCAGCTGGAGGAATGCGCCGACGCCTGCGAGAAGGTCGCCGACGTCATCGACAACGTCGTCATGAAGAACAGCTGACCTTTCGGCCGCGTCGGACGCCGCGCGCCCGGTCCGCCGGGACGCGCGGCGTCCCCGTATGCGCGCTCAGCGCCGGTCCCGTCGGATCCAGGCGATCGCGAGCTGGGTGCGGTTGGCCATGCCCAGCTTGTCCAGGATGCCGCTGATGCGGTTGCGCACCGTGCCCGGCGACAGGTACAGCCGCGCCGCGATGTCGCGGTTGTCGAACCCTTCGGCCACCAGGGCCGCGATCTCGAGCTCGCGGTCGCTGAGCTCCGGGAACGCGTCGGCGGCCTCGGACGGGTCCGTATCCCGGCTCTCGGCGTCCTCCGCCGGGGCGGCGAGCTTGCCGAGCACCTCGGCGCCCAGCACCACCTGCCCGGCCATCACCGCCTGCAGCGCCGGGCCCACCGAGGCGACGTCCTGCTTGATCAGATAGCCTCGCGCGCCCAGCGCGATCGCCTCGTCGATGTAGGCGCGGTCCGAGAAGGTGGTCAGGAACAGCACGCGCGCCGACCGGTCGAACGCCAGGATCCGCCGCGCGGCCTCCAGACCGCCGATGCCGGGCATCTGGATGTCGATCAGCAGCACGTCCGGCCGGTCGTGCGGGCCCGAACGGTAGCGTTCGACGGCCCGCTCGCCGTCGGGTGCGGTCCATAGCACCTCGGCCGCGCCGGTGGCGGTCAGTATCGTGCGCAGCGACTCGCACACGATCGGGTCGTCGTCGACGATGGCGGTCTTCATCCCTGCTCCTTCCGTGCCGTGTCGGCCCACGGCGCCTTCGGTATCGAGGCGAACACCCTCCAGCCCGCGCCGTACGGCCCGTAGGTGGCCGTGCCGCCCAGCGGGCGGACGCGGGCGTCGATGTCGGCCAGCCCCATGCCCCGCGGCGCCCCGGTCCGCGCGCCGGCGGCGGGGCCGCCGTTGTCCTGGACGACCAGCTGCCAGAACGCCGGGAAGTCGTGCAGCACGACGGACACCTCGTCGGCCGTGCTGTGGTGGGCCACGTTGGACAGCGCCTCGCGGATCACCGTGGCCAGGCATCGCGCCACCGGCGCCGGCGCCTGGCCGATCGCATCGTCCAGCCGCACGGAGAACCCCGCCGTCGCCGCGTCGAACGACGAGGCGGCCGCGCGGATCTGCGCGTGGACGTCGGTGCCGGCGTCCTCCAGGTCGTGCACCGAGCGGCGCACCATCGTCATCGCCTCGTCCACGGTGGCGCCGATCCCGGCGAGACGCGCGGCGCCGGCCTCGTCCCCGGACGCGTCGGCGACCACGCGCGCCGCCTCGGTCTGCATGATCGCGCGCGTCAGCAGATGGCCGACGTTGTCGTGGATCTCGCGGGCGATGCGGGTGCGCTCGGCCATCGTGGCCATCCGCACCGCGGCGGCGCGCTCCTCCTCGCCGTCGGCGATGCGCGAGCGCTGCCGGCGCATCACGTCGCGCGCGACGTCCTCGATCCTCGGCAGCGCGTGCGCGAGCCGGTCCTCGCGGCGCACGGACATGCCGAACAGCGCGGCGACGACGGTGAGCAGCACCAGCGCGACGAGGAACGACGGCGCGAGCGGCGAGCGGCGCGCGGCCGCGCACGCCGCCGTCACGGCCGTGGGCGCCAGCCAGAGCCACCGCGCGGCCGCCCATGCGGACCGCCCCGTCCGCGCGGGCGCCGGGTCGCCGGACCCGTCGCGCGCCGCCCCGTCCCGGTCCAGACGCATCGAGTCATAGGCGCCCAACGGCAGGAACCAGCACAGATGCGGCACCACGCACGCGGCGAGCAGGCCGCCGGCCGCAAGCGCGGCGCGCCGATGCGGATCGCGCAGCCACTCGAACAGCGTCGTCCCGCACACGGCGGCGAGCATCGCGGCGACGAACGGCACGGCGACGGCATGCAGGTCCATGACGGCCAGCGTCAGGCACAGCCCGGCCAGCACGGTCTTGTCCACGAGTCGTCGCATACCGACCACGATAACCGCATGGGCCGGACGGAGTGGACGGCGATGACAAAAGTCACCCCCCGACCGGCGAGTCGTGACCGCGCTCAGCATCCGGGGCGCCGCGGATTCGGGCAGGATGGAGACACCATCCGATGCGATCGGGGCACCGGTCGCCCGAAGGAAGGACACGACGATGGACACGACACTTCAGTCCCAGGCCGCGCGCGGGCAGGATCCGGCGATCCGCGTGCGCGGTCTGGTCAAACGCTACGGCGAGACCCTGGCGCTCGACTACTTCGACCTGGACGTGCGGCGCGGCGAGATCTTCGGCCTGCTGGGACCGAACGGCTCGGGCAAGACCACGGCGATCAACTGCATCCTGGCGCTGCTGACCTACGACGAGGGACGGATCGACGTGTTCGGCGAGCCGATCGGGCCGACCAGCTACGCCCTGAAACGGCGCCTGGGCGTCGTGCCCCAGGAGGTGGCGGTGTTCGACGAGCTGACGGTCGAACAGAACATCGACTACTTCTGCTCGCTGTACGTCGCCGACCGGCGGCGGCGCCGGAAACTGGTCGACGACGCGGTCGCGTTCGTCGGGCTGGGGGAGTACCGGCGCGTCAGGCCGGGCAAGCTCTCCGGCGGCCTGCGGCGCCGGCTCAACATCGCCTGCGGCATCGCCCACCGGCCCGAACTGGTCTTCTTCGACGAGCCCACCGTGGCCGTCGACCCGCAGAGCCGCAACGCGATCCTCGAGGGCATCCGCAGCCTGCGCGACGAGGGCGGCACCGTCGTGTACACCAGCCATTACATGGAGGAGGTCGAGCAGGTCTGCGACCGCATCCTGATCATGGACCACGGCCGGCATCTGGCGCTCGGCACCGCCGACGAGCTCAAGGCCATGATCGACGTCGGCGAGCGCATCAGCGTCGAAAGCCTCGACCTGCCCGAGTCGGCCGTCGAGGCCGTCCGCGGGCTGCCGGCCGTCGACGAGGCCCGGTACGACGGCCGCGAGCTGCAGGTGCGCTGCCGGCGCGGCGAACGCAACATCGCGGACGTGTTCGCCATCCTCGAGGCCTCCGGCGCGAACATCGGCCACGTCACGTCCCGGCCGCCCACCCTCAACGACGTGTTCCTCGAGATGACGGGCACCGCGCTGCGCGACTGAGCGCCGCCACGACAGCAAGGGAGGAGCCATGCTCACCACATTCGCCACGCAGATACGCGCCACGCTGCGCCAGCCCGCGCCGCTGTTCTGGGCGCTGGCGTTCCCGCTCATCCTCGCCACGATGTTCTCCGTCATGTTCGGCTCGATATCCGAGGCGTACACGCTGCAGGCCCAGCCGGTCGGCGTCGTGCGCGACGCCGGCTGGGAGGACACCCCGGGCGCCGAGGCGCTGGCCGGGGCGCTCGGCGCGGGCGACCGTCCGCTGATCGAGGAGGTCCGGGCCGACGACCTGGACGCCGCCCTGGCCGCCCTGACCGACGGCACGGCGATCGGATACCTGTACGCGGACGACGACCATCTGCTGCGCTTCGCCGTCTCGGACGCCGTGTACGGCAGCTCGGACAACGCCGTGGCGTTGACCGTCAGCGTGATCGGCCACACGGTCGAGCGGTACAACGAGACGGCCGCGCTGGGCGACCTGGTCGCGCTCGAGCACCCGCAGGCCCTGCTCGACGAGGCGTTCGTGCGCGACCTGGGCGCCGCCGACGGGCTGACCGAGGAGACCCGGCTGACCCGGTTCGCGCCCGACGGGACCGCCCGGTACTACTACGCGCTGCTGGCGATGGCCTGTCTGATGTGCATGACGATCGCCATCGGCGCGATCACCGACGCGCAGCCCAACCTCTCCGCGCTGGGCGCCCGCCGCAACGTCGCGCCGCTGCCGCGGCACCGGATGCTGATGGCCGTGTTCCTGGCCTCGTGGCTGATGTCGTTCGCGTGCATGGCGGTCGCGTTCCTGGCGGTCCGGTACGTGTTCGGCGTCGGCGTGGGCGGCCGCGAGCCGATGGCGATCGCCGCGGTGGCCGCGGCGACCTTCATGGCCTCGGCGTTCGGTATGCTGATCGGCGCGATCCCGCGGATCCCGGCCGGCACGAAATACGGCGTCGCCACCGGCATCACCTGCCTGCTCTCGCTGTTCGCCGGACTGTACGGCGAACCGGCGATGGCGCTGGGCGACTGGGTGCAGCGCGAGCTGCCGGCGGCCGCGCTGGCCAACCCGGCGCGCCAGATCACGCAGCTGTTCTACGACATGCTGTACTACGACGACCCGCAGCCGTTCATCCGGACGCTCGGCGTGCTGTGCGCGATGGGCGCGGCATGCCTGGCCGGCGCGACGCTGCTGTTGAGGAGGCAACGCTATGAGCACCTGTAAGACCGCGCTGCGCGTCATGTGGCGCCACAAGACCTATCTGCTCATCTATCTGATCGGCCTGAGCATGGCCATGGTGGCGATGGTCGGCTCCGCGATCATCGGCCGGGAGGCCGGCGACGAGACGACGTACGCCTCCTCGCGCGCCACCGTGGCGATCGTCGACCGGGACGGCGACGACGGCTCCGTGGCCTCAGGCATGCGCGACTACCTGGTCCCGACCTGCGACCTAGTCGCGCTGGACGACACGGAACGCGACCTGCAGGACGCCGTGGCGACGAACTACACCGACCTGATCGTCATCATCGACGACGGGTTCGCTCGGCGCTTCGCCGACGCGGTGCGCGGCGACGGGCGGACGCCCGCCGTGCGGACCGTCACCAGCTACACCTCGGGCGTCGGCGCGATGGCGGCGCTGCAGGTCGACGGCTACCTGTCCTTGCTGCGCAGCGCCTACCGGGCCGCGGCGCTCGACGGGCACGACCCGGGCCTGGCCGGCGCGGTCGCGCAGGTGCTCGCCGTGCGGGAGGACACCGAGGGCGGCGTCGCGCTGGTGCGCACCTCGTCCGGCGACACGGCCCTGGCCATGAACGTGTTCGGGGTGTCGCTGCAGTTCGGCGGGTACCCGATCCTGGCGTCGCTGACCGTGACCATCGCGATGATCATGGGCGTGTTCGGCCTGCCCACGACGCGCCGGCGCACGCTGGCCTCCCCGCAGCGCCCCTTCGCGCGCGGCGCGGCGCTGCTGGCCGCCTGCGCGGTGCCGGCGTGCGCGGCGGCCGCGTACTACCTGGCGCTGAGCGTCGCGATGCCGGTGCTGACCGGCTGCGACGGGGCGATGCCCACGGCGGGGCAGATGGCGCGGTGCCTGGCGACGGTGCTGTGCTATGCGGCGATGGCCGCGGCGCTGGGGTTCGTGCTGGCGCAGTGCGGCCTGTCCGAGGAGGCGGCGAACGGGTTCGCCAACGTGTTCTCGCTGCTGACGACGTTCACCGGCGGCGTGTGGTTCTCGCCGTCGATGATGCCGGAGGCGGTGATCGCGCTGGGCCGCATGCTGCCGGCATGGTGGTACAACGACGCGCTGGCCGCCGCGCTGGGCGTCTCCGGGTACACCGAGACGGGCGCGGACCTGGGCGCCTGGGCGTCGTCCACCGGGCTGGTCGCGTTCTACGCCGCGGCGTTCGTGTGCATCGGCCTGGCCGTCGGCGCCGTCCGCGCCCGCCGCGCCGCCGTGTGACCGGCCGGATGCGGCGTGCCGGGCGCCATGCCCGGATACGACGGGAGCCGCACGCCCCGGGGACGTGCGGCTCCCGTCATGCGTCATGCGGACGCCCGGCGCCTATTCCGCCTCGGCGGCCGGGGTGCTGAGGAAGTGCTCCTCGCTCGGCAGCACCAGGCTGAGCACCAGCGCGACCACGAAGGCGACGGCGATGCAGTTCGACGCGAAGATCTGCCGGAACAGCGCGGGGAAGTGCACGAAGATGTCGCCGACCTGGGTGAAGCCGATGCCGATGGTCAGGCTCAGCGCGGCGATCGTGATGTTGCGCTGTGTGAAGCCGGCCTCGGCGATCATCTGGAACCCGGAGAGGATGATGTTGCCGAACATCATGATTGTGCACCCGCCGAGCACCGACTGCGGCATCGAGTTGAACACCTCGGCGATGGCCGGCACGAAGCTCGCCAGGATCAGAATCAGACCGCCCGAGAGGATCACCTTGCGGTTGACGACCTTGGTCATCGCCACCAGTCCGATGTTCTGCGCGAAGCTGGTCAGCGGCAGGCAGCCGAACAGGCCGGAGACCGAGGAGATCAGGCCGTCGCCGGCGATCGCGCCCGCGGTCTCGCGCTCGGTGGGCAGTCGGTTGAGCCCCACCTTGGTCAGCGCGGCGGTGTCGCCCAGCACCTCCACCGAGGAGACCACGTACAGCAGGCCCAGCGAGATGATCGCGCCGGGGTCGAACTCGGGGGCGAACGGCATGATCCGCGGCACCGAGACGACCTGCAGGTGCGCGAACCCGGAGAAGTCGACCTTGCCCATGACGATGGCGACCAGATAGCCGACCACCAGGCCGAACAGCACCGACAGCTGCTTGGCCGTGCCCTTCATCAGCAGCTGGAACGCCAGGCAGGCGACCAGCGAGACCAGGCCGAGCGTGAGGTTCTGCCAGCTGCCGAAGTCCTCGGCGCCCGAGCCGCCGCCGAAGCTCTCCGCGCCCACGGTCAGCAGCGAGAAGCCGATCGCGGTGACGACGACGGCCGAGACGATCGGCGGCACGAAACGGCGCCAGTACCGGGCGGTCAGGCCCAGCGCCAGCTCGAGCACGCCGCCGACGAGCACGGCGCCCACGACGGCGCCGTAGCCCTTGTCCGCGCAGATCGCCACCGCCGCGGCCACATAGGTGAACGAGATGCCGGTGACCATCGGCAGGCGCGAGCCGATCAGCCACACGCCGTACAGCTGCAGGCACGTGCCCAGGCCGGCCGTCAGCAGGCCCGCCTGGATCACGGTGGCCGACTCCTGCTGGGTCAGCCCCGCCGCCGAGGCGACGATGAAGATCGGGGCGAGGTTCGCCACGAACATCGCCATCACGTGCTGCAGGCCGAACGGGATGCCCTTCCAGAACGACACCGGGGCGTCGAGGCTGCTCAGCGCCTCGAACGAGATCCCGGACGGATGATTCCTCTTCTCTTGCTGTGCCATGACCCTTCTCCTTCGCGGCGCGGGCGCTCAGCCGCGGAACACGATCTCGCCGGTCTCGGGATCCATCGACTCGACGATGGCCAGCGAATCCACGTCGTACCCCTCGGCGCGCAGCTTGTCGCCGCCGCCCTGGAAGCCCTTCTCGACCGCGATGCCGATGCCCTCGACCGTGGCGCCGGCGTGCTCGCAGATGTCGATCAGGCCGCGCAGCGCCTTGCCGTTGGCCAGGAAGTCGTCGATCAGCAGCACATGGTCCTCGGGGCCCAGGTACTTGCGCGAGACGATGACCGGGAACTCGCGCTGCTTGGTGAACGAGTACACGGTGGACACGTACTGGTCGCCGTCCAGGTTGATCGACTGCGCCTTCTTGGCGAACACGACCGGCACGTCGCCGAAGTGGCGCGCCGCGACGCAGGCGATGCCGATGCCGGAGGCCTCGATGGTGAGGATCTTGGTGATCGTGCGGCCGGCGAAGTGCCCGGCCCACTCGGCGCCCATGCGGTCGTAGAGCGCCACGTCGCACTGGTGGTTCAGGAATGCGTCGACCTTCAGCACGTTGCCCTGCTTGACGGTGCCCTCCCTGCGGATGCGTTCCTCGAGTTCCTTCATCTGTCTCTTCCCTTCATGGTGACTGCCGGTGGCGTGCGCGGCGGGCCCGCGCGCGTATAAGTGCCCAGCTTACGAGTCTCGCTTGACGGCGCGCGCGGGGCCCGCGCCCGGACCGCCGGGCCGGCCGGGCTGCGGCCATGTCCGACACCCACGGAGCGCCGCGCGCCGACGGCCGCCGGCGCGCATGCTATGGTGGCCTGACGAGACGCGCCGACCTCGGCGCGCCCAGGGACGTGACGGGGCAAGATGAACGGGACGATTCGCTACGCCGGCATGGACGGCATCAAGGGGCTGGCGCTGATCGGCGTGATCTGGTACCACCTGTCGCAGCGCACGCTGCCCGGCGGCTTCATCGGCGTCGAGGTGTTCTACACCGTGTCGGGCTTCCTGCTGGGCACCGGCCTGCTGGAATCGAGCGCGCATGGCGGCCGGGCCTGGCTGCCGAGGTTCTACGTGCGCCGCCTGGCGCGGCTGTGGCCGGCGCTCGCGGCCATGACGCTGTGCGTGGTCCCCGCCGCCGCGCTGGTCGACACTGACGCGCTGGTCGGCATCGGCGGGCAGAGCGCGGCCGCGCTGACCTTCTCGACCAACTGGTACGAGATCGCCACGGGCGGCAGCTACTTCGCGACGACCTCGCCGCAGCTGCTGCGCCACCTGTGGTTCGTCTCGCTGATGGCGCAGGTCGTCGTGCTGCTGCCGGCCGTCGTGGCGCTGACCCGGCGCCTGGCCGCCCCGCGGCTGCGGCCCGTGGTCCCCGCCGCGCTGGCCGTGCTGTCGGTGGTGCTCATGGCCGTGCTGTACGACCCGCAGGACGATCCGACGCGCGTGTACTTCGGCACCGACACCCACTGCTTCGGCATGCTGCTCGGACTGGCGCTGGCATGGACGCTGCGCGCCGCCGGCGGCCCGTCGCCGCTGCCCGTGGCGCTGGCCCGCCGCACGCTGCCGTGGGCGGCGACGGCGGCGCTGGTCATGCTGATGGCGATGGCCGTGCGCGTCGGCCAGGACGAATCGGCGTTCCGCGGCGGGCTGGCGCTGACCGCCGTCCTGACGCTGGTGCTGATCGCCGGCACGATCACGAAGGACTCCTGGATGTGCGGCCTGTTGGAATGGCGGCCGCTGGCGCTGCTCGGACGGCACTCCTACGGCCTGTACCTGTGGCACTGGCCGGTCTTTTTGCTGGTGCAGCTGGCCCTGCCCGGCTGGCGCGGCCGCGGCATGTGGCTGATCTGGACGCTGACGCTGGCGTTCAGCGCGCTCGCCGCGGCGCTGTCGTGGCGCATCGTCGAGCGGCCGGTCGCACGGTGGTCGGACCGGCGGACGGGCCGGGGCGGCGCCTCCCGGGACGCGGCGCGCCCCATGACGGCCCGCGGCCGCGCCGTCTCGCGACTGCGCGCGTTCGCCGCGGCGCTGGCGGCGATCGCGCTGGCCGTCGGCTTCGTCGGCGCCGTGCGCGCCGCCCCCGGGCGCTCGCGCACGCAGATCATGCTGGAGAACAACCAGGCGGCCCTGGAGGCCGAGGCCGACCGCCGCGAGCAGGACGCCCGGGCCCAGGCCGAGGCCAGGGAGCGCGCCGAGCAGGAGGCCGCCGCCCGCGCCGAGGCCAAGCAGGAGGCGCTCAGGACGCTGACCGGCGAGGACGTCACCGTCATCGGCGACTCGGTGACGGTCGGCGCGACCCCCGCGCTGCAGCAGGCGCTGCCCGGCGTGGTCGTCGACGCGCAGACCTCGCGGTTCATGCGCGAGGCGCCCGACATCGTCGCCGCGCTGGCCGGGCAGGGGCAGCTGCGGCGCTACGTGGTGGTCTCGCTGAACACGAACTCGGCCGCCGACCAGGCGTCCTTCGAACGCATCGCCGCCGCGGCCGGCGACGGCCATGTGCTGGTCATCGTCAACGGCTACGGCGACCGCTCGTGGATCCCCGTGGCCAACCAGGCGGCCGCGGACTACGTGCGGGGACACCCGGCCACGGCGGCGCTCGCCGACTGGGGCGCGGCCATCGCGGCGCACACCGAATGGCTGGCCAGCGACGGCATCCACCCCACTGAACAGGGGGCCGAGCTGTACGCGCAGACCGTGAAGGAGGCCATCGCCACGTGGATCTCCTACCAGGCCGCCGCGCGGTGACGGCCGGGACACGCCGGCCCGCGCGGCCGCGCCCTCCACGCCGGGCGCGCCCATGTGGTAGACATGAATGCGCGACCGTCGCCAGCGGCGGCGGACGCACGGCCCGCGGCTGGCGATCCAGCCGGGCCGCATCCAGGCAACGACGACGGCCAGACGCCGACGGAAGGGACGCAACGTGGAACAGGACCCGGATTTCATCGCCAGGGGAGCCGACGAGCTGATCGGCGACCTCAACCCCCAGCAGGCCGAAGCCGTGCAGTACCGCGGGCAGGCGCTGCTCATCGGCGCGGGCGCGGGCTCCGGCAAGACCCGCGTGCTCACCCGGCGCATCGCCTGGATCCTCACGCGCTTCGGCGCATGGCCGAGCCAGATCCTGGCCATCACGTTCACCAACAAGGCGGCGGCCGAGATGCGCGAGCGCCTGGCCGGGCTGATCGGCCCGGTGGCCGAGCGCATGTGGGTGTCCACCTTCCATTCGGCGTGCGTGCGCATCCTGCGGCGCGACGGCGCGCGGATCGGCTTGGGTTCGGGCTTCTCGATCTACGACACGGCCGACTGCGAGCGCCTGGTCAAGCTCATCGGCGCCGACCTGAACATCGACCTCAAGCGCTACACGCCGCGCGCGATCCTGGCCCGCATCTCCGACTACAAGAACAACCTGCAGGACTGGCGCCAGCAGCTCAGGACGTACGCCGCCGACTACAAGCCGGGGCAGAAGGGCTACCAGCTCGGCCGCTTCGGCAACGTCGAGGAGCTGTACGCGGTGGTGTACGCCGAATACCAGCACCGCCTGGCGATGGCGAACGCCGTGGACTTCGACGACCTGATCGTGCGCACCGTCGAGCTGCTGCGCACCTGCCCGGACGTCGCCGAATACTACCGCCGCAAGTTCCGCTACATCCTCGTCGACGAGTACCAGGACACCAACCACGCGCAGTACGTGCTGGTGCGCGAGCTGGCGGGCGTCGACGCGGGGGAGGCCCCGCAGCCGGGCGCCGTGGCGGCCGGGCGGCAGGGGCCGGCGTGGATCACGGTCGTGGGCGACTCCGACCAGTCCATCTACGCGTTCCGCGGCGCGGACATCCGCAACATCCAGGACTTCGAGCAGGACTTCCCGAACGCGAGGACGATCATGCTCGAGCAGAACTACCGCTCGACCCAGACCATCCTCGACGCCGCCAACGCCGTGATCGCCCACAACGAGGGGCGCAAGCCCAAGAAGCTGTGGACCGCGCTGGGCAAGGGCGAGCCGATCGTGGGCTACGCGGCCGACAACGCGCAGCAGGAGGCCGCGTGGATCGCCCGCGAGATCGCCCGGCTGCACGCCGAGGAGGGCATCTCCTACGCGGACATGGCGGTGATGTACCGCGCCAACGCGCAGTCGCGCTCCCTGGAGGAGGCGCTGATCAACGCCGGCCTGCCCTACCAGCTCATCGGCGGCACCCGCTTCTACGAGCGCCGCGAGGTCAAGGACGCCATCGCCTACCTGCAGGCCATCGTCAACCCCGCCGACGACGTGAACATGCGGCGGATCCTCAACGTGCCCAAGCGCGGTCTGGGCGCGCGCGCCGAGGCGCTGGTCACCGGGTACGCCGACGCCCACGCCGCCACGTTCTACGACGGCGTGCTGCACGTCGACGACCTCGGCGCGCCGACCCGCACGGCCACGCAGCTGCGGGCGTTCCGCGACCTGATGACCTCGCTGGCGGCGTTCGCCGCCGAGCACGACGCCAAGCCCTCGCAAATCGTGGCCGAGGTGCTGGCCAGGTCCGGCCTGCTGGAGGAGCTGCAGCGCTCCGACGACCCGCAGGACGCCTCGCGCGTCGAGAACCTCTCCCAGCTGCAGTCGGTCGCCGCCGAATACGAGCAGAAGACGCCGGACGCCACGCTCGCCGGCTTCCTGGAGACCACGGCGCTGGTGGCCGACTCCGACCAGCTGCCGATGCAGGGCGAGGACAGCGGCGCGGTGACGCTGATGACCCTGCACACCGCCAAGGGCCTGGAATACCCGGTCGTGTTCCTGACCGGCCTGGAGCAGGGCACGTTTCCGCACTCGCGCTCGCTGGAGGACACCAACGAGCTGGCCGAGGAGCGGCGGCTGGCCTACGTGGGCATCACGCGCGCGAAGCGCCGCCTGTACGTCACGCGCGCAGCCGTGCGGGCCCAGTGGGGCCAGGCCGCGGAGATGCTGCCCAGCCAGTTCCTGGACGAGATCCCCGACGGGCTGATCGACTGGAAGCGCCGCGAGGCCGGCGTCGAACGCATGCGCGCGGGCTGGTCGGACGGCGGGCTGGACGACGATTTCGGCGGCTGGGACGACGATTTCGACGGCGTGACCTACGGCGGGTCGTCCTCCCGCGGCTCCGGGTCGTCGTACGGTTCGCGCCCGTCCTACGGCTCGTCGTACGGCTCGCGTTCCACGTACGGCTCCGGGACCTCGACGTTCGGCTCGCGCTCGGGCTCGTCCCACGGCTCGTCGTCCTCGTCGCGCACCTCGCGGTACGGCTCGCGCTCCGGTTCGGCCGGCGGGCGCGCCTACGGCACGTCCTCCGGCGGCTCCTCGCGCAGCGGCAAGGTGACGACGCGGCGCATCGCCCCCTCGTCCGGCACGAAGAAGCTGGCCGGGGCCTCGGCCTCCCCGCTGCTCAAGGGCAACGGGCTGTCCATCGCCGACTTCAGCGTCGGCGACCGGATCACGCACGACAAGTTCGGCCTGGGCACCGTGGTCGACCTGCAGGACAAGGGCCCCAAGTCGGTGATCACCGTCGACTTCGGCTCCGACGGCGTCAAGCGGCTCATGCTCGCGGTCGCGCCGATCGAGAAGCTGTAGCCTTGCGGCGCGCGGACCGCACGCGGATCCGACATACGTCCGGCCCCTGTGTGTATAGTGGTCGTTTGGTGTCTGCCGCCAGGCGGGCGCCGTCTGGAGCCTTAGCCCATCAACGGGTCGGCGGCGAGGAACTCGTTCCTGACCGCTCGTGCTTGGCACGATGAAGCGTTGGAGAGGCCGGCTCAGCACGGGGTGGCCGCAAGGCCTCCCGGTGTTCCGTTCAAACAACGACAGAAAGAACAAGGAATATCATGACGAACGTTCAGCGTTCCCGCCGTCAGGTGCGTCTTTCCCGCGCCCTCGGCATCGCACTGACCCCGAAGGCTCAGCGCATCTTCGAAAAGCGTCCGTACGCCCCGGGTGAGCATGGCCGCACCCGCCGCCGCACCGAGTCCGACTACGCGGTGCGTCTGCGCGAGAAGCAGCGTCTGCGCGCCCAGTACGGCATCTCCGAGAAGCAGCTGCGTGCCGCCTACGAGAAGGGCACCCGCACCGCCGGCCAGACCGGCGACGCCATGCTCTCGGATCTGGAGACCCGTCTCGACGCCCTGGTGCTGCGCGCCGGCTTCGCCCGCACGACCGCCCAGGCCCGTCAGTTCGTGGTGCACCGTCACATCCTCGTCGACGGCAACGTCGTCGACCGCCCGTCCTACCGCGTCAAGCCGGGCCAGACCATCCAGGTCAAGGCCAAGAGCCAGACCATGGTCCCGTTCCAGATCGCGGCCGAGGGCGTGCACCGTGACGTGCTGCCGCCGGTCCCGGGCTACCTCGATGTGAACCTGCCGTCGCTCAAGGCGACCCTGACCCGCAAGCCGGAGGTCTCCGAGATCCCGGTGCAGGTCAACATCCAGTACGTCGTCGAATTCTATTCGCGCTGATCTGGATTCTCTTTTCATTATTCAAGGACATACCGCATCGACCCCGCAAGGCTTCGGCCCTGCGGGGTCGATGCGTTCCGGGCGCCGATACGGCGACGGCCGCGCATGGGGGAGGCCCGCATGCACGGCCGTCGTTGCGTTCGTGGTAGGTGGCGTATCGATCGTGTGGACCGCCGGCGTTCAGTCGCCGACGACGGCGCCGACCAGCGCCGAGACGATCGACATGATCAGCGAGCCGAGCACCGACCACCAGAAGCCGTCGATCACCACGCCGACGCCGAACAGGGAGAATGCCAGCCACGAGGCCAGCTCCATGAACAGCCAGTTGACGACCAGCGCGAACAGGCCGAGCGTGAGCACCGACAACGGCAGCGCCAGCAGCTGCACGATCGGCTTGATGGAGGCGTTGATCAACGCCATGAACAGGGCGAATGCGGCGATGCCCAGCACGGGCGGATCGCCGATCGCGGTGAGTCCGGGCAGCAGTGCGACCATCACCGCGGCGGCGATGGTGAGCACGAGCCAACGTGAAATGAATCGTCCCATGGGGACCAGTTAAGCACGAAACCCGACATCCGGGCGCGGATTGTCCCGATGCGCACAATGTCTCGGCATTCCGGACCGGGGTGGCGGGGTTGTTGGCCTGCGACCCCGCCGTCGTGCCCGAGTACGCGGTACGACACGCCGAGGCGGTCGCAGGGGTTGGTGGATGGTCCGCGGAGAATCCCGGCATCCCGCCATTCCCCGCAGACCATCCATTGAACCTTGCGGGCCCCTTTCGGCGTGTCGTGCCCCACCGGAAGAAACTGACCCCACTGTTGTCGTCCTGCGTCGCCCAGGTCATCATCTCCATCATCGGCGGGTTGTCATTCTCAACGGCCTGGATCGTCATTCTCCGCCGGCCCGGGCACCATTCCGCCCATCCGAACAGGGAAGTGGTCGGCCCCGCGCACATTGTGCCTTTACCGGACTGGGCAACATCCTGTCTACCCGGAATGATGCGCTCGGAATCTCCGTGCACATTGTGCCTTTGGCGGACCAGGCGACATCCTGCTTGTGCGGAGGGATGTGGCGGGAATCTTCATGCACATTGTGTCTTTACCGGACCAAGAAATGCCTTGTTCGGATGAAAGGATGCGGCCGGAACCTTCATGCATATTGTGTCTTTGTCGGGTCGAGCAACACCCTGTCTGCCCGGAGGGATGCGGCGGGAATCTTCATGCACATTGTGCCTTTGGCGAGTTGGGCACTGATCCGGTCTTCGACGGGCCGTGCAATGGCCCGGCCGTCGGGTGCGATAATCGAAACCATGATTCTGCATCTGCATCTGGTCCGACACGGACAGACCTATTTCAACCGGTACAACAGGCTCCAGGGCTGGACGAACGCGCCGCTGACCGAGGACGGCGTCGCCGACGCGGCCAGGGCGGGGGACAAGCTCAGCAACGTCGAGTTCGCCGCGGCGTACTGCTCCGACACCACGCGCGCGCAGCAGACCGCGCGGACGATCCTCGAGATCAACGAGCGCGCCGGGCACACCCGCCCGCCGCTGGTCAGCGACATGCACTTCCGCGAGCAGTTCTACGGATACTTCGAGGGCATGGACATGGCCATGGCGTGGTACATGGCCGGGGCGCCGCACGGCGCGCCCACGTACAACGCGATCGTCGAGCGGTTCGGCGCCGCCGCCACGCGCGATTTCCTCAAGCAGGCCGACCCGTTCCACGACGCCGAATCCGACGCCGAGTACTGGCGCCGCGTCGAGGGCGCGTACGCGCTGATCGCCGACGATCCGGCCCTGAAGGACGGCGACGACGTGCTGGTGATCGCGCACGGCAACACGCTGCTGAGCCTGATGCATCGCTTCGCGCCCGAGGGGTTCGACCTGAGCGAGCGTCCCGCCAACGGCAGCGTCACCGTGCTGGACTTCGACGCCGACGCGCCCTTCGCCGAGTCGATCCGCGTGGTGTCGTACAACGGCTGACCCGTCCGCGCCGTTGGGCCCACGGCGATGTCCGGGTTTGCCTGAGTCGCGGCCGTTAGCTAGTCTTGTGCCGATATTGTGTACGCGGTTCCGGGCCGCGGTACAGGAAAGAGGTTCATGATGGGTGTTGGAGAGATCGCCGGTCTGATCGCGGCGATAGCGTTCGCCATTCTCGCCGGGTTCCTGATCTACCCGCTGATCCGGCTCGGCCGGCTGTTCGACCAGATCGCCGAGACCGTCAGGCAGACCGGCGACCACGCCATCCCTGCCCTCGACGAGGGCGTGACCACGGTCAAGCAGGTCAACAAGTCCCTCGAGGACGTGAACAGGATCTCCGCCGCGGCGTCCACGACGGCCAACAACGTCGGCGCGCTGACGGACCTGTACGGCTCGTTCCTGGGCAAGCCCGTCATCAAGGTGGCCTCCGCGGCGTACGCGCTGAAGGCGACCGCGACGTCGTTCCTGGCGAAGCGCGGCGCAGGTCCGGCCGATGAAAACAAGGGGGTCTGATGCTCAAGCGTGTGTTCTGGATCGGCGTCGGCATCGCCATCGGCATCGTCGCCGTCAGCAAGGCGCAGGCCTATGTGAAGGCCAACACGCCGGACGCGGCGCGGCAGTTCCTGCTCGGACCGGATCAGGACCACGTGCCGATGCGCACGCTGGAGGGGCTGGTCACCGAGTTCAACGCCACCCGCCGAGCCCGCGAGGCCGAGCTCAACGAACGCTACCTCAAGGGCCGCGGCAACTGACGGCAGCGCGGCGCCGCCATTCCGACGCATCCCAATCCGCCATATCTGTCACCATCGACGTCACAGGGCCCAGCGCGCCCTGAACCAGCAAGGAGTTATCCCGCAATGCGCACCTCTGAGATCGCGAAGCGATTCCTCGACTACTTCGAACGCCACGACCACATGGTCGTCCCGTCCGCCTCACTGATTTCCCCGAACCCCACCACGCTGTTCACCATCGCCGGCATGGTGCCGTTCATCCCGTACCTGCTGGGCGAGCAGACCGCCCCGCACCCGCGCATGGCCAGCAACCAGAAGTGCGTGCGCACGCTCGACATCGACGAGGTCGGCATGACGACCCGCCACGGCACGTTCTTCCAGATGATCGGCAACTTCTCCTTCGGCGACTACTTCAAGGAGGAGGCCATCCACTACGCCTGGGAGCTGCTCACCACGCCGCAGGACCAGGGCGGCTACGGCTTCGACCCCGAGAAGCTGTGGGTGACCACCTTCACCGACGACGAGGAGGCCCGCTCGATCTGGCGCAACGAGGGCTTCGACCCCGAGCACATGCAGGTCTTCGGCATGGAGGACAACTTCTGGACGACCGGCGGCCCCGGCCCCGGCGGCCCGTGCTCGGAGATCTACGTGGACCGCGGCCCCGAGTACGGTCGCGACGGCGGCCCCGCGGCCGACGAGACCCGCTTCATCGAGATCTGGGACCTGGTGTTCGAGAACTACGAGGTCGACAACGTCAAGTCGAAGACCGACCTGCACATCGTCGGCGAGCTGGAGCACAAGAACATCGACACCGGCGCCGGCCTGGAGCGCATGGCCTACCTGCTGCAGGGCAAGAACAACATCTACGAGACCGACGAGGTCTACCCGGTCATCGAGGCCGCCGAGCGCCTGACCGGCCGCCGGTACGGCGAGGACCCGGACGCCGACGTGCGCTTCCGCGTCGTGGCCGACCACGTGCGCTCCGCGCTGATGATCATGAGCGACGGCGTGCGCGCCAGCAACGTCGGCCGTGGCTACGTGCTGCGCCGCCTGATCCGCCGCACCGTGCGCTCGATGCGCATGCTCGGCGTGACCGATCCGGTGCTGCCGGAGCTCCTGCCGGTCTCGAAGGACGCCATGAAGGCGAGCTACCCGGAGCTCGAGACCACGTTCCACGACGTCTCCGAGGCCGCGTACGGCGAGGAGGACGCGTTCCGCCGCACGCTGGAGAACGGCACGACGATCCTCGACGTGGCCGTGAGGAAGGCGAAGACGACCGCGGAGCCGACCGTCTCCGGCGAGGACGCGTTCACGCTGCACGACACCTACGGCTTCCCGATCGAGCTGACGCTGGAGATGGCCGCCGAGCAGGGCGTGAAGGTCGACGAGGCGAAGTTCCGCGAGCTGATGAGCGAGCAGAAGTCGCGCGCCCGCGCCGACGCGCTCAAGAAGCGCCACAACGTGGACCTGTCGGTGTACGACGACTTCAAGAAGACGCTGCTGCGTCCGATCGACTTCCTGGGCTACACCGAGTACTCCAGCCGCTCCAAGGTGCTCGGCATCATGCAGGAGGGCAAGGGCTCGGTCCCGGCGGTGACCGGACCGGCGAACGTCGAGGTCATCCTGGACCGCACCCCGTTCTACGCGGAGGCCGGCGGCCAGCTCGCCGACCAGGGCGAGATCCTCTCCGACGACGGCGCGGTGCTCGAGGTCGACGACGTGCAGAAGCCGATCAAGGACCTCATCGTGCACCAGTGCCGCCTGACCGAGGGCACGCTGGTCGTCGGCGCCGAGGTCAACGCGACCATCGACCCGGACCGCCGCGGCGCGATCGCCCGCTCGCACACCGCCACCCACATGGTGCACAAGGCGCTGCGCGAGGAGCTCGGCCCGCAGGCCACCCAGCGCGGTTCCGAGGACGCCCCGAACCGCCTGCGCTTCGACTTCCAGTGGCCCAAGGCACCGACCAAGGGCATCATGAGCGCGGTCGAGGCGCGCGTCAACGACAAGCTGCGCGACAACCTGGCCGTGACCACGCAGGAGATGAAGTTCGACGACGCGATCGCCCTGGGCGCGATGCACCTGTTCGGCGAGAAGTACGGCGACGTCGTGCGCGTCGTGTCGATCGGCGAGGACGGCTGGAGCCGCGAGCTGTGCGGCGGCACGCACGTCGACCACGTCGGCAAGATCGGCGCGGTCACCATCATGTCGGAGGCCTCGATCGGTTCCGGCGTGCGCCGCGTCGACGCGCTGGTCGGCCAGGGCGCCTACGAGTACCACGCCCGCGAGCACGCGCTGGTCTCGCAGTTGTCCGACACGCTCAACGCCCGCCCCGACGAGCTGGCCGAGCGCGTGAACGCGCTGCTCGCCAAGCTCAAGGAGTCCGACCGCCGCCTGTCCGCGATGTACGAGGGCCAGCTGGCCGCCATGGTGCCCGGCCTGGTCGCCGACGCGAAGGACTCGCAGGCCCCGGTCCGCGTGGCGGCGAGGAACGTCGGCCACTTCGGCTCCTTCGACGCGCTGCGCAAGACCGTGCTCGACGTGCGCGGCCAGCTCGGCGAGGACGCGCCGGTCGTCGTGGCGCTGGCCGGCGTGAACGCCGACGACAAGCCGATGGTGGCCGTGGCCACGAACGAGGCCGCGCGCAAGGCCGGCATCAAGGCCGGCGACCTGGTGCGCGGCGCCTCGAAGATCCTCGGCGGCGGTGGCGGCGGCAAGCCGGACTTCGCCCAGGGCGGCGGCTCCGACGCCTCCAGGATCGACCAGGCGGTCGAGGCCCTCGTCCACGAGGCGATGAAGGGCTGAACCCGCCCTATGGTGTGGCTCGGCATTGATCTGGGGAACGCCCGGGTCGGACTCGCGCTGTCCGACCCGGAGCTGACCCTCGCGCACCCGGCAGGCAACATCGCGGTCAACGGCGACTCGTTCCTTGCTCTGGACGGGGTGATCGACGTCATCGAGGACGAGGCGGTCGACGTCGTCGTCGTCGGACTGCCGGTGCAGATGGACGGCACCGAGGGCAGAAGCGCCAAGAAGGCCCGGCGGTGGGCGGCCAACCTGGAGCGGCGCATGCGCGCGTACGCCGAGGACGGCCAATTCGACCCGCAGGCCATCGCGACGGTAACATTGTTGGATGAACGGCTGACGACCGTCAGCGCGCACCGGCTCCTGCGCGAGGCGCGGGTGGGCACCAGAGATCATCGACCGATGGTCGACCAGCAGTCCGCGGTGGTCATACTGCAGACGGCGCTGGATCGCAGAGAGAGCAGAGAGAACTGAAGAGGAGCGACCTGTGGCCGATACCTTGAACGACTTTTTCGACGAGCACAGCGAGTGGACCGACACCGGCGTCGGCGAGCCCGCCGCGGAACCGCCGCGCCCGCCGCGTTCCCGCAAGGACATGCGGCGCAGGCGCGCGGCGAAGAAGCGCAGGCGCGCCGTCACCGCGGTCGTGGTCGTCATCGTCGTCGCCCTGATCGGCGTCGGCGTGTTCTTCGGGTACCGCGCGCTGCGCCAGTGGAGGATCCAGCGCGAGGCCGAGCAGTCGCAGTCGGCCATCCAGGACTACGCCGGCCCGGGGACCGGCAGCGTGCAGTTCACCGTGGACAGCGGCTCGGACTGGGCCACCGTGGCCCGGAACCTCGCCGACCAGGACATCATCAAGTCCGCCGCGGCGCTGACCAGCATCGCCAGCCGGGCCACGCTGTACCCGGGCACGTTCTCGCTGCAGTACCAGATGAAGGCCTCCGACGTGCTGGCCATCCTGTCCGACCAGAGCAAGGCCGGCGGCTTCCTCGAGGTGCGCCCCGGGGAGCGGCTGACCGACGTGATCGCGGCGGCCGCGCAGGCCAGCGGCATCGACGCCGGCGAGTTCCAGTCCATCGTCGACGGCGGCGGCGACGGCATCCTGCCCGCCGAGGCCGGCGGCAGCTTCGAGGGCTGGCTGGAGCCCGGCTCCTACGACGCCAAGGGCATGGGGTCGGCCGGCGAGATCCTGAAGGCCATGGTCGACGCGCGCATCGCCAAGCTCGACGACCTGGGCGTGCCCACGGGCCAGGAGCGCCAGAACATCCTGATCATGGCCTCGATCGCCGAGGCCGAGGTCAACTCCGACGAATACTACGGCATGGTCGTGCGCGTGATCCTCAACCGCCTGGCGGACGGCATGCCGCTGGGCATGGACACGACGGTCGCCTACGGGCTGGGCATCTCGGCCAGCGACCTGACCAACGACCAGCTCGCGGACGCGTCGAACCCCTACAACACGCGCATCCACACCGGACTGCCGCCCACGCCGATCAGCAACCCCGGCGACGAC
This sequence comes from Bifidobacterium phasiani, assembly GCF_019331775.1. Taxonomy (GTDB): domain Bacteria; phylum Actinomycetota; class Actinomycetes; order Actinomycetales; family Bifidobacteriaceae; genus Bifidobacterium; species Bifidobacterium phasiani. The sequence goes on along the minus strand of NZ_JAHBBD010000001.1, from coordinate 29,024 downwards.
GCCATCCAGGCGGCCGTCAACCCGCCCGCGGGCGACTGGCGGTACTTCATCACCACGGACCTGGAGACCGGGTACACCGAGTTCGCCACGACCGAGGACCAGTTCTGGGAGATCTACGAGCGGTACATGGCCAACAACGGCGGCTGACGGCCGCGTCCCGGCGGGTGCGGCGCGTGCACGGGCCGGACCGTCACAGCACGGCCAGCACGCCGGCGGCGACGATCGCCGGGACGAACGGGACCCGGCCGGCGTACCGCGTGCCGCGCTGCGGGTCGAACCGCCGCCAGGCCCACATCCACAGCAGGCCGAGCACGCCCATCGCCAGCCACCAGAGCGCGAACCGCACCGGGCCGAACAGTCCGACCGCCTGGCCGACCATCAGCGTCGCGGTCACGTCGCCGAACCCGAGCGCGCCGGGCCGGACCAGCGCCAGCGCGAGCTGCAGCGCACCGGCCGCGACCGCCATCGCCAGTGGCGCCGCGAACAGCGCGGGCCGTCCGGTCGCCACGCCGTACACGGCGGCGAACGCACATTGCGCGATGCACCCGACGGCGATCCACAGGCGCGGCACGCGGCGGCGCCGCAGGTCCTCGGCGCTTACGGCGAGTCCACATAGGAGACTCGGCAGTGCGATCAGGTAGGTCATCCCGGTAGGATAGACCGCAGTCGCTTGGAAAACCATTAAAGGAGCAGAACGTATGTTGCGCTGGCAGACGGCAGGAGAGTCCCACGGCGAGGCGCTGGTCGCTATGATCGAGGGGCTGCCCTCGGGCGTGAGGGTGACGACCGACGACATCCGCACCGCGCTGGCGCGCCGCCGGCTGGGCTACGGCCGCGGCGCGCGCATGAAGTTCGAGCAGGACCAGGTGCGTCTGCTCACCGGCGTGCGGCACGGCGAGACGCTCGGATCCCCGGTGGCCATCGAGATCGGCAACACCGAATGGCCGAAGTGGACCGAGGTGATGAGCGCCGACCCGCTGGACCACGAGCTGCCGCGCGAGGGCCGCAACGCCCCGCTGAGCCGCCCGCGCCCCGGGCACGCCGACCTGACGGGCATGCGCAAGTACGGCTTCGACGACGCCCGCCCCGTGCTGGAGCGTTCGAGCGCGCGCGAGACCGCGTCGCGCGTCGCCCTCGGCGCGGTCGCGGCCCTGTTCCTGGAGCAGACGCTGGGCATCCGCACCGTCGCCCATGTGCTGTCGATCGGCGGCGCCGGCGTCGAGGACCCGGCCTCGGCCGCGCTGCCGACCCCGGACGACGTGGCGGCGCTGGACGCCTCGCCGGTGCGCACCCTCGACAAGGCCGCCGAGTCCCGCATGGTCGCGCGCATCGACGAGGCGAAGGCCAACGCCGACACGCTGGGCGGCGTGGTCGAGGTCGTCGCCTACGGCGTGCCCGCCGGGCTGGGCACGTACACCGAGTCCGACCGCCGCCTGGATGCGGCGCTGGCCGGCGCGCTGATGGGCATCCAGGCCATCAAGGGCGTGGAGATCGGCGACGGCTTCCTCGAGGCGATGCGCCCCGGCTCGCAGGCGCACGACGAGATCGTGGTCGGCGAGGACGGCCGGATCGACCGGCTGAGCAACCGCGCCGGCGGCATCGAGGGCGGCATGTCCAACGGCCAGCCGATCCGCGTGCGCGCCGCCATGAAGCCGATCCCCTCGATCCCCAAGGCGCTGCGCACCGTCGACGTGCTGACCGGCGAGGCCGCGCAGGCCATCAACCAGCGCTCCGACTCGACCGCCGTGCCGGCCGCCGCCGTCGTGGCCGAGGCGATGGTGCGGCTGACGCTGGCCCGCTTCGTGCTGGAGAAGTTCGGCGGCGACAGCGTCGGGGAGACCCGCCGCAACGCCGAGGCGTACCTGGCGTCCTGGCCCGAGCACATGCGCTGACGACGGCGCGCGGCGGATCCCACGCGACATAAGGAGACTGAATCAATGGGTGCAACACGGCCCCGCGCCGTCATCATCGGCATGATGGGCGCGGGCAAGACGCGCGTCGGCCGGGAGACCGCGCAGCTCATGGGGCTGCCGTTCGCCGACGCCGACCTCGACATCGAGCGCGAGGTCGGCATGCCGATCCCCGAGTACTTCTCGCGGTACGGCGAGCCGGCGTTCCGACGGGTGGAAAGCGAGCTGATCGCCCGCGTCGTCGGTTCGTTCGACGGCATCTTCTCGCTCGGCGGCGGCGCGCCGATGACCCCGGCCGTGCAGGAGACGCTGGCCGGGTACGTGGCGGACGGCGGGCGGGTCGTCTACCTGATGGCCGATCCGCGCGAGGCGATGGAGCGCGCCAGCCGCGGCGGCGGACGCCCGATGCTCGACGGCGACGCCAACGCGCGGTGGAAGGCGCTGTACGCCCAGCGCGACCCGGTGTTCCGGCGCGTCGCCAACGTGCACGTGCGCACCTACGGACTGACGCCGCTGCAGGCGGCGAGGAAGATGAGGGACATGATCGAGGAACGTGTCGTGCCGGTGACCGGTGCGGCCATCGAGCCGTACGAGGTGCGCATCGGCGAGGGGGCGATGGGCCATCTGCCCGAGGTGCTCGGAGACGGGCCGGTGCGCGTGGCGCTGATCCACACGCAGCCGGTGCAGCGGCATTCGGACCACGCCCGCGCGCTGCTGCGCCAGGGTGGGTACGAGGTCACCGACATCATGATCCCGGACGCCGAGGCCGGCAAGACCGTCGACGTGGCGAACCGGATCTGGCAGCGCCTGGGCGAGGACGGCTTCACGCGCTCCGACGCGATCGTCGGCGTCGGCGGGGGAGCGGCCACCGACCTGGCCGGGTTCATCGCGGCGACGTGGATGCGCGGCGTGCGCTACGTGAACTGCCCGACCTCGCTTCTGGCGATGGTCGACGCCTCGACCGGCGGCAAGACCGGCATCAACACGCCGCAGGGCAAGAACCTGGTCGGCTCGTTCTACACGCCGGCCGGCGTGCTCGCCGACGTGCGCACGCTGTCGTCGCTGCCGAACGACATCTTCGTCGAGGGGCTCGGCGAGGTCGCCAAGTCCGGCTTCATCATGGACGACGCGATCCTGCGCATCCTGGAGGAGCACGCCGACGGGCTGCGCGGCTTCGACGGCGCGGCCTTCCTCGACTCGCCGCTCAAGCCGGTGGTCGCCGAGCTGATCGAACGCACCGTGCGCGTCAAGGTGCGCCACGTGTCCGCCGACCTGCGCGAGAAGGGCATGCGCGAGTTCCTCAACTACGGGCACACGCTCGGCCACGCCATCGAGCAGATCGAGCACTTCCGCTGGCGCCACGGCAACGCGGTGGCCGTCGGCATGGTGTACGCGGCCGAACTGTCGCGACTGCTCGGGCACATCGACGACGACCTGGTGGACTACCACCGCACGCTGCTGTCGTCGCTGGGACTGCCGACCTCGTGGCGCGGCGGCACGTTCGACCAGGTGCTGGCGCTGATGCACCGCGACAAGAAGGCGCGCGGCAACACGCTGCGCTTCGTGCTGCTCGACCGCGTCGGGCACGTCATCCACGTCGAGAACCCGCCGCAGGACGCGGTGCGCGAGGCGTTCGAACGCATCCGCGGGTGATTCGGGTCTGCGGCGGGGCCGCCGAGCTCCGCCGATCGCCGACGGGCATACGGGTTTCGCCACCCGACAACAACCGGAAAGGAACAGCAATGCAGAAAGTCATCGTCGTCAACGGACCGAACCTCGGACGGCTGGGTGTGCGCGAACCCGACGTGTACGGCCACCAGGACCTGGAGACGCTGCGCCGCGACTGCGCCGAGTGGGGCCGGCAGCTGGGCCTGGACGTCGAGGTGCGGCAGACCGACGACGAGGCCGAGATGATCGGCTGGATGCACCGCGCCGTCGACGAGTCCACGCCGGTGGTGATGAACCCGGCCGCGTTCACCCACTACTCGTACGGGCTGTCCGACGCGGCGCACATGGTGACCGACGCCGGCCTGCCGCTGATGGAGGTGCACATCTCCAACCCGTCGGCGCGCGACGAGTTCCGCAAGCACAGCGTGATCTCGCCGGTGGCGACCGGCACGATCACCGGCATGGGGTTCTACGGCTACCGGCTCGCGCTGGAGGCCGTCGCCCATCTGCTGGAGGGGTGAACCGGGGCGGGTGTTTCACGGGATTGTGTAAAACCTGCCGCGGATGACGGTTTCCATGGCCCTTATTACACGCATGTGCGTAAAACCGGCCGCGGCGTGTACCATCCGCGGCCGGTTCTCGGTCTCCCTGTGTGATACCGGACGCCGGACCCCGATCTGTGACCGTTGTTTCGTGCGCGTGTGTAATATCTGATGCCGGATACCTGGTCCGTGACCGTTGTTCTACTCCCGTGCGTAAAACCTGCCGTAGCGTATACCGACCGTGACTGGTTTCCGACCTTCCCGTGTAATACAGGACGCCGAATATCTGGTCTGTGTCCGTTCTCCCATACGTGCGTGTAAAGACCGACGCAACATATGGCAACCGTGACCGGTTTCGATTTACGCATGTAATACCGGGCACCGAATATCCAGTTTGCGTCGGTTGTTTCGTGTCCATGTGTAATGCCGGACGCTGAATACCCGGTCTGCGTCTGGTATTACACACCCGTGTCCAGTAGCGGACGCCAAACATACGGTTTGCGTCGGTTATTTCATGTCCGTGTGCAATAGCGAACGCGGTGCATCTCATCCGCGTCGGTCGTTTCATGCCTGTGTGTGATACCGGACGCTGATTGGTCGATTCGTTTTCGCTGCTGCACAATGTGTCTTTGGAATAACACCCAACCGCGTGTGGTCTTGCGTTGGTACGACGAGCACAATGTGTCTTTGGGGATGATGCTCAGCCGCGTGCGGTCTCGTGCCGGGACGATAGGCACATTGTGCTTTTGGGGATGACACCCGACCATGTGCGGTCTCGTGTTGAGACGACGGGCACAATGTGTCTTTGGGATGGCGCCCCACCATTTCGGGCGACAACGCGCCTGCCCGGCCTGTAACGACGACACCCATCCGGTTTTGTTGACGATGGCATCCCACTCGGTCCGTGACGATGACGCCCCGCCCGGCGTGTGACGATGGCGCCTTCGTCCAGTCTGTGATGATGGCGTCCTTTACCCCTAGTCTTTGTGCAGGCACTCCCGTCCGCGCAGCCCGACGCCGTCCCGCCTTACCTGACCTTCGCGATGATACTCCGCCCATCAATCACGGCAGCAACGGGATCGCCCCGGCTCCTTGGCGACGTTTCGGGATGCCGGCATCGAGCAGTTTGCGCTCCAACCGTCCGGGATGCATCACATCCTCGTATTCGAAACGGATGATGGACTGCACGCCCTGCATCCGCAGATGCTCCTCCCGCGCGCGTTCGTCATGGACCTTCTGCTGGATGGAGCTCCGGTTCATGTTCGACTCCATCACGTATTTCCCCATACCGTCGTACTCCGCGACGACGATCCGGCCGTCGGGAAAGGTCCATGTGAAATCGGTGCGATAGAAGGACGCGGGATTCGCCGGATTCTCGAACCGGTGCTGCAGTTCCGGCACGACGAACCCCTTGGCGATGATGGCAGCGCGGGCCCGCGACTCCCCGCCGTTGTCGCTGAGCGGGTCGGCGTAGGCGCACAGCGGAAGGATCCGTGCGCCGTCCAGCCGTCGTTCGCCGCATAACGCCGCCACGTCGGACATGGCAACGCCGGCACGCGCGGCCGAATCGAACAACGGCAGGGCGTCGTTGAACGGCAGTAGCATTCCGCAGTCCAGTATCGTGTGTTCGACCGGCGTGACGCGGATGCCGGAGACGGTGACGGCGGGGACGACCCGCATGCGGATACGTTTGAGCCGTCCGTGGTCCTTGGCGTGGGAGGCGTGCGTGGAGGCGATATGCACGATGCCGGAGTCGTGGACGGCGTATGGATGATCGAGATCGTGGATGCACGCCGCCGACGGGCCGGCGAACACCCAACCGGGGTGCTCCCTGCCCAGCGCCCCGACGGTGTGCCGGACGCGTTCGATGGGATTCAGCGTCGCCCAGTAGTCGGTCCTTGCGTAGACGTTGAGATAGGGGCTGACCAGCGTCCCCTCCGACAGTCTTCTGCGGAACGCCCTGCGCTGGGCCGGGGTCGTGCCGTAGGCGCACCGTGCGTTCTCCTGCGCCTCGTCGAGCATCGGGTCGATGATGTCGTGCCGTCTCATGCGGCGAGCATAGGAGGCGGGTCCTCCGAGGCGCAACGGCGGGAGGCGATTGTGGTCGAAGGATTCCCGGTCTCGGCGTGTCTGTGGATAACCGGTCCATGTCGCAAGGTCATGACCCGATGTTGGGCTGCGCCATCGAACGGCAAAAGCGAATGGTGACGGGTTATACATGCTGCGACCCTGGTTGCGTTGGCGGCCGGAATGACGCCGGGATGTCGCTGACCGATTCATGGTACGCTGAGAGCGGCCGGTCCGCAGGGGCAAGGCTTCCGAAGAGCCGGGGGGTGTCCCCCGGCAATTTGTTACGTGTGGGGGCGCGTGATGGGGGACATAGGTGTCTTCGTCGACGAATCCGGCGAGCAGGGGTTCCTGTCGGACTACTACCTGCTTACGTTGGTGTTCCATGAACAGGACCATGAGTTGGAGCCGAGTCTCGCGCCGTATCGGCAATCGTTGTTCGACGCAGGTCTCGTCGATGTCCCGTTCCACGCGTCACCGTTGTTGAACCGGCATGATAACTACCGGTTGATGACGGTGGAAACGAGGAAACGATATCTGTATATGTTCATGACGCTATGTCAACACCTGCCGATCCGATACCGGACGTTTGTCTACCGCAAGAAAGCATTCCCGGCAATGGCACAGTTGGAATCGCGCATCAGACGCGATATCGTGAACCTGCTGTTCGAACACCTGAAGTATTTCCAATCATTCGACAAGGTGAAGGTCTATTACGATGGCGGGCAGCCGATGGTGGCCAACGCATTGCGAGAGGCCATCGGATATGCGCTGTCGAAGAACGCCATCGTGTACCGACACGGCGGTCCCGCCGAATACCGGCTGGCGCAAGCTGCCGATTTCATCTGCGCCATCGAATTGACGGCCTGCAAATACGAGAACGGCGAGCAGACGGCGACGGATGAGCGGTTCTTCGGAACCAAGGGATCGTTCCGGCGCAACTATTTGAAGAAGGTCCGCCGGCTGTCGCTGGAACGGCGGCATGGGCCATAGTGGCGCCAGCCGTAAGGAATTAGGTACGGCCGAAGCCATGTTCAGCCGTCCCCTGATTCGGTCCGCGGATTCGTCGACGGCTTGCGCAACATATGCCACGAGCGTGACGTTGATGCCGCTAGAATGCAAACATTTGCACTATATCGAACCCGTTTGTTTCATTGTATTTGCACTGACGCAATGATAGGCTCGTTCCATCTTGGAATGCGAACGTATGCAAAAGCAGTGTCCAGATGGTTCCAGATCGCTCCGCCGAAGCGGGCGGGCGCGCATGCGTTCGGGACGGCAACGGCGTCGCGGCCCGATGGCGGGCAGGAAGGGATGGAGCGGCGCCGCGCGTCCCATCTGGGAGAGAACAGGAACAACAGTTATGGACATGCAGCAGCATGCATGGCGGCGCAGGCTCGTCGCGATGGCCGCCGCGATCGCGATGGGCGTGACCGCGCTGGTCGCCGCGCAACCGGCGGCCCACGCCGAGACCCCGCAGGCGACGCCCCGGTCGGCGGTCGTCTCTGACGCGACGGAGCCGGCCGAGCAGCAGCCGACGACCAGGCTCATCGTGCACTACCGGCCCCAGGACCCCGCCGTCGACGACGGCCGCGTCGTCTGGGTGTGGGGCACCGACCGCGACGGCGCCACCCTCGAAGGGGCGTTCCATGAGTTCACCGGCGAGGACGCGTTCGGCAAGGTGCTCGACATCGAGGTCCCCGGAGCCTACGACGCCGACAAGATCGGCCTGATCGTCACCACGCCGCAGTGGAACAAGGTCGGCGGCGACCGGTTCGTCGACGCCTCGAACGGCACGGCGGAGGTCTGGGTCGACGCGGCCGCGCCCGACGAGACCTACGACGAGACGACGGTGCCGGAGGAGTACCTCAAGAAGGTCAACCATCTCGACGTGACCGTGCACTACCGGCGCGACGACGGCGACTACACCGGCTGGAACATGTACGCGTGGGCGGACGGCGTCGAGGCGCGGACCGCCGGGTTCGCGGACCCGGACGACTACGGCATGACGGCGACGTATACGATGGACAGTGTGGAAGGCATGACACGGCCGATGTTCATCGTCAGGCAGAGCGTGGACGGCAACGAGTGGGCGGCCAAGGACCCGGGCGAGGGCGACCGCGTCATCCCGCAGTCGGCCATCGAGATCACCGACGCGGCGAGCGGCTCGGGCAGGGCGGAGATCTGGCTGCGCAGCGGCGAATGGACGACCTATACCAACGAGTCCGTCATCCTGCTGACCAACAGCTTCACCGGCGCCGAGATCAGCGCGACCGACGAGATCACCGTCAAGCTCAGGGGCTCGTTCGACGATACGACGTTCACCACGGACAACGTGACGGTCGACGGCGCCACGGTCGCCGGCGTCGCCGTCGAGGACGGCAGGCTGGTCATCACCACCGAGCAGGCCCTCGACCCCGCCGCCGGATACACGGTGTCCGCGCCCGACTGGGGCGAGACCGTCGCCATCGCCGGCGCGGTGGTGCGCACCGACGAGTTCGACGAGGCCTACGCCTACGACGGCGACGACCTGGGCGCCACCTGGAGCGCGGAGTCGACGACGTTCAAGCTGTGGGCGCCGACGGCGAGCGCGGTGACGCTGAACACCTACGAGTCCGACCGCAGCGCCGACGCGCCGCTGGCCGCGACCCACCCGATGACCCGCGGCGAGCGCGGCGTGTACAGCGTCACCGTGGATGGCGACTGCGCCGACCTGGCCTACGACTACACGGTGACGTTCGCGGACGGCACGTCGAACCGGTCCGCCGACCCGTACGCCACGGCGGCGGTGGTCAACGGCCGCCGCTCCGTGGTGCTCTCCGACGTGCAGATGAACCCCGAGGGCACGGGCGAGCGCATGCCGGCGTTCGGCAAGGCCACCGACGCGACGATCGCCGAGACGAACATCCGCGACTTCTCGATCGCGCCGAACTCCGGCATCTCGCAGGAGAACAAGGGCAAGTACCTGGGCATGGTCGAGCCGGGCACCACCACCGACGCCGGTGCCACGTCCGGGTTGGACTACCTCAAGGACCTCGGCGTCTCCCATGTGCAGATCATGCCGATGTACGACTACGGCAGCGTGGACGAGACCGGCGACCTGTCGTACGACGAGGAGCAGCACGGCCAGCAGAACTGGGGCTACGACCCGCTGAACTACAACGTCCCGGAGGGCTCGTACTCCTCGGACCCGTACAATCCGTCGGCCCGCGTGACCGAGCTCAAGCAGATGGTGGAGGGCCTGCACGACAACGGCATCCGCGTCATCATGGACGTGGTGTACAACCACGTGCAGGACGTCTCGTCGCACCCGTTCAACCTGGTCGTGCCGGGGTACTACTTCCGCTACGACGGGAACGGCAACCTGACCAACAACTCCGGCTGCGGCAACGACACGGCCTCCGAGCGCGCGATGATGCGCAACTACATCGTCGACTCGGTGACCTACTGGGCCAGGAACTACAACGTCGACGGCTTTCGCTTCGACCTCATGGGCCTGATCGACCTGCAGACCATGAAGGAGGTCCGCGCCGCGCTGGACGAGATCGACCCGTCGATCATCGTGCTCGGCGAGGGCTGGGACATGAACACGACGATGGACAAGAGCGAGATGACCACCCAGCCGAACGCCTTCGAGCTGGCGTCCAAGGACGGCGACAACGGCGTGGCGTTCTTCAACGACTCGATCCGCGACGCCCTGAAGGGCAGCGTGTTCGACACCGCCGACACCGGCTTCGTCTCCGGCAAGACCGGCAAGGAGGGGCTGATCCTGAACAACATCCTCGCCTGCCAGAACCCGGAGGGCACGGCCGGGGACGCGATGTGCACGAACGGCACCGCCGACGTGCGCTACGGCGACGCCGGCCAGATCGTGCACTACGCCGAGATCCACGACAACATGACGCTGTACGACAAGCTCAGGGCGAGCGTGCCCGACGATGACGACGCGACCACCGCGGCGCGCGCCGAACTGGCCGACTCCGTCGTCTACCTGTCCTACGGCATCCCCGCCATCCAGCTCGGGCAGGAGTTCCTGCGCACCAAGAACGGCGTGGCCGACAGCTACAACGCCGGCGACGCGGTGAACGCCATCGACTGGGACCGCACGACGCAGTACGCGGACTCCGTCGCGTACGTCAAGGGGCTGATCGACCTGCGCGCCGGCAGCGAGACGTTCCGCATGGCCGACTACGGGCAGATCGCCGCGAACACCAAGGCGATCGCGGCGGCCGACGGCGTGGTCGCCTACCAGGCGTCCGGCGAGGACGGGACCTACGTGGTCATCCACAACGCCAACGAGGAGCCGGCCACCGTGCAGGGCATCGAGGACGGCGACTACGCGACGCTCGTCCAGGGCGGCACGGTCGACCTCGACGCTCCAGCGACGACGCCGGTGTCCGCCGACGGCTACGAGGCCGGGGCTCTGTCGACGACGGTGCTGTACCGCCCCGCCGACGACGGGCAGCAGCCCGGCACGGATCCCGGACAGCCGGGCGACGGGGACGGCGAGCATGGCCCCGGTTCCGGTTCCGATGACGCGACGCCCGAGGCGTCGGGCGAGGGCAAGCCTACGAGGCCCATCGCCTCCACGGGCAGCGCCATCGCCATCGCGGCGGTCGCGGCCGTGCTGCTGATCGCCGTCGCCGGCGCGGCCTGGGCGGTCCGCCGTCGCTCCCGAGGCGGGCGCCGGCAGTGACATGACCGCCGTGTCCCGTCGGCTTCGGTGTGCCGGACCGACAGGGCACGGCGGGCCTTGCGGTGCATGATGCCACGCCGCGGGTCCGTTGTCCGCGCATGGCATCCGCCGGCCCGTCGGGGCGGGCGCGCCGAAACCGAAGAGCCGGGGTGACCCGGCTCTTTTCGTATGCGGGAATGCGGCGGAGCGGTGATGCCCCCATATGCGGCGAGGCATCGTTGCGGCATGGGGGTATGCATTCCACCCAATATGGGGTATCGTTGCTGTTGACGAGGCCGGTGAGTCCGGTCTTCTGTCTTCGATGGACACGACGATGCCAGGGGGTTGTATGGGTGTGCGTGATGCTGAAACATTGAGTGGGGGGGGGGGTAATGGCTGTCCAGATGCGTCGATAGGGCGGTTCGTCGGCGTTGTCCGCAGGTTCATGCCGGCGATCGTGGCCGCGGCCACGGTGCTGTTCGGCATGCTCTGCATCGTGTCGACGCCTCCCGGCCATATCCCGGATATCTGGGCCCACGTGTATCGCGTCGATGGCATCGTGAACGGCGATGTGCTCGCCAGACCCGTGGATTCGAAAAGCCTGCTGCACGGTACGGACGGCAACGTCGGCGGTCGCGTCGACTGGACCTGGATCGACTTCTCCGTGCAGGAGTACGACGGATACGATCCCGCGGTCGTGCGGAAGGACACCATCACGGTGCAGGACGCTACCGGGGCCGACGTCCCGTACAACAACACGGCCACCAACTCCCCGGTCGCCTACCTCCCGCAACTGGCGGCGTTCGCTTTGGGCAAGGCGTTCGGCCTGCCGGCGCAGGTCACTTACTATCTGGCGGAATGCCTCATGTTGGCGGTGTATGCGTCGTTCATGGGGCTGGCGGTGGCGGCGTTGCCCCGATGGCGAATTCTCGTCGGCCTGGTCATGCTGTGTCCGCTGCTGATTCGCCGCTATGCGTTCGCGATCTCGGCGGATTCGTTCACCCAGGCGACGGCGTTCCTGCTGACGTGCCTGGTGTTCGGAGCGATGCTTCGCCGTGTCTCCGTGCGCTATTGCCTCGCCCTGTCGGCCTTGTCCGTCTGCATGGCCATGTGCAAGTTCATCTACGCGCCATTGGTGTTGCTCATCCTGTTCGTGCCATATATGCAGTGGAGAATGGCCGATGCGGGAGACGTTGCCGCCGCACGGTCGGGATCGCCGTGGAAGGAGCCGCGGCTGTGGATATGCGCGGTTGGGGTCGCGGCGTCATTGATATGGCTGGCGGTGTGGATGCGTCTGACCTCGTGGTTCGTCACGACCCCGATGATCGTGTCGTACGACGACATGAACGCGAAGAAGCAGGCGCTGCTCGGCGGGGCAGACGGCATGATCGAGGCCCTCGGCGCGATCGGCACGGCGATCGCGCATGGCAAGGCCAATCTGGATAATGTCCCGGACAGCATCGCCATCATGGGATTCTGGATGATGACGGTCGCCGTGGCGGTCGTGCTGGCGATTGCCACGGTTCGTCGGGCCATGCCGGGGCGCATGCTGGTGTTCTGGTGGTGCGCGTGGTGTGTGGCCGTGGGCATCATACTGCTGACGTATCTGGCATTGTGGTTGCAGTACACCCCGATCGGCGCGGACGTGGTCGACGGCATGCAGCACCGGTATTTCTTCCCCTTGGTGCCGTTGCTGACGCTTTGCGCCGCCGAATGCGTCGCCGGACTGCGCTCGACGATCCAGAGCGTGGCGGTGCCCGCAGCGGCGGTGGAGACGCATTGAATCCGTTTGAACCGTCGGCATTGGGACGAATGGGAACCCATATGGCTTAGGTGTAGTGGATTTGAGGTTTTGCGGACATCCAAATTCACTACGTGAGGCATCCAAAGCGTCATGCCCCGAGTATGAACGGCGGAATACCGCCATCCATACTCGGGGTCTTCCGGGAAAGGCGCCTCACGTAATACGGATAGATGTCTGCAGACCCTCATATCTGCTGCAGCTAATCACGATGGACCCCGTGACCCATGCAAAGAGGACGTTCTGTCCGATTCGCGGTCCGAACATTTGCGTGCGCACCCGGCGCCGACGGCCGGACTCATGGCGGAATCATGGAACCGTGGAGCGCTTTGCCTCGGCCATCGTGAAAGAACCGATGACTCCCCGCCGGAACAGCGGCGGCCCGGTGCCTTCCGCGGGTCCGCCGGTCCGCCCCGCACGGGCGCCGCACCGAAAACACGCCGGGTCATATACGGATGATAATGTGGAATTCCATGGTTAGAAGACAACATGGCAACTCGCAGGAACACGTTACCAAGCATATTTTCGTCACCGGTGGCGTCGTCTCATCTCTTGGAAAAGGCCTGACCGCATCCTCGCTGGGCCGTCTGCTGCGCAGCCGTGGCATCCGCGTGCTGCAGCAGAAGCTCGATCCGTACATCAACGTCGATCCGGGCACGATGAACCCGTTCCAGCACGGCGAGGTGTATGTGACCGAGGACGGCGCCGAGACCGATCTCGACATCGGCCACTACGAGCGCTTCCTCGATGTCTTCCTCAGCCAGAAGGCGAACGTGACCACCGGCCAGATCTACCAGTCCGTGCTGCGCAAGGAGCGCGCCGGCGAGTACCTCGGCCAGTGCGTGCAGGTCATCCCGCACATCACCAACGAGATCAAGGAGCGCATGCGCGCCCAGGCGTCCGACGACGTGGACGTCATCATCACCGAGATCGGCGGTACGGTCGGCGACATCGAGTCCCAGCCGTTCCTCGAGGCGGCGCGCGAGGTGCGCCGCGACCTCGGCGGCGACAACTGCATGTTCGTGCACGTCTCGCTGGTGCCGTACATCTCCGCCGCCCACGAGCTCAAGACCAAGCCGACCCAGCATTCGGTGATGATGCTGCGCCAGCTCGGCATCTCGCCGGACGCGCTGGTGCTGCGCTCCGACCGCCCGCTCAACCAGTCCATCAAGGACAAGATCTCGCTGATGTGCGACGTCGATCCGGAGGGCGTGGTCAACTGCGTGGACGCGCCGAGCATCTACGACGTGCCGAAGATCCTGTTCGACGAGGGCCTGGACGCCTACGTCGTGCGCGAGCTGGGGCTGCCGTTCCACGACGTCGACTGGGACGAGTGGGCCGACCTGCTGGAGCGCGTGCACCACCCCAAGCACGAGGTCAACATCGCGATCGTCGGCAAGTACATCGACCTGCCGGACGCCTACCTGTCCGTCACCGAGGCGATCAAGGCCGGCGGCTTCGCCAACTGGGCGAAGGTCAACGTCAAGTGGGTCGCGGCCGACAAGTGCGAGACCCCGGAAGGCGCCGCGGCGGCGCTCGACCAGGTCGACGGCATCGTGATCCCCGGCGGCTTCGGCATCCGCGGCATCGACGGCAAGATCGGCGCGCTGCGCTTCGCCCGCGAGACCGGCCTGCCCGCGCTGGGCCTGTGCCTGGGCCTGCAGTCGATGGTCATCGAGTATGCGCGCGACGTGCTCGGCATCGCCGACGCGAACTCCTCCGAGTTCGACCCCGAGTGCGCGAACCCGGTCATCGCCACGATGGAGGAGCAGAAGGACATCGTCGCCGGCAAGGGCGACATGGGCCACACCATGCGCCTGGGCTCCTACCCGGCCGAGCTGCTCGAGGGCTCGCTGGTCGCCGAGCTGTACGGCACCACGCACGTCAACGAGCGCCACCGCCACCGCTACGAGGTCAACGTCGCCTACAAGGACCGCCTGCGCGAGGCCGGCCTGGTCATCTCCGGCCAGAGCCCGGACGGCGAGCTCACCGAGTTCGTCGAGCTGCCACGCGACGTGCACCCGTTCTACGTGGCCACGCAGGCCCACCCCGAGTTCAAGTCGCGCCCGACCAAGCCGCATCCGCTGTTCGCCGGCCTGGTCGCCGCCTCGCTGCGCCATCAGGCTCAGCGCTGACCCGGACCGGGACGCCAGGCATGCGGCGGGCGCCGCACGGAACTGCTCCGTGCGGCGCCCGCCGCATCGTATAGACGTCGCCACATGCCGTATGCGCCGATGCGCCCTATGGCCGTGTCCGCGGCGCGTCCGGCATGGCGCCCGCCATGCCCGGAGGATCGGGTTCGCCGCAAGCTTGCCGACGGGGGCTGGCCGTGGTCGCATTCGCGGATTATGCCCTCGAACGCGGACCGGACCGCGGCGGCGGTGTAGGGAGGGGCGCCGTCACACGCCGTACTGCAGCCCGAGCAGGTGCATCGCCACGGCGATGACGGCGAGGTGCACCGGGTAGAACCAGTAGAACAGCCATTTGACCGGCCTGCCGCGGCTCCCGTCGTATGCCAGCATGAGCGGGAGCGCGGCGATCATCATCCACTGGTAGTTGACGGTCAGCGGCGCCCATCCTGTGTACAACAGCCCAGCGAAGTACATGAGCGGATTGCCCGTGTACGCCCCCACGCAGTTGTACAGCACGAAGAACGCCGCGCAGCAGGCGACATACACGACCGCCAGCCGCCGCTTCGATGAACGGCACAGCCACAGCGCCACGCCGAGCAGAACGTAGAGATATCCGCCCTCGATCGAGGCGGCGCTGCCGAGCACGGTAATCAGGATCCGACCGATGATCGCGCTCGGCACCGACCCCAGCGCGGACAGTCCGGAAGCGACCAACGCCAGTGCGACGTAGGAGACGACCTGCCAACCGACGTAGGCGACGATGCCGATGGCGCGGTGCACCGGCTTGCGTAGCGAGAGCAGGGCGACGATCAGCGCGATGTGGAACAGCGTGGTGAAGGCGTTGCCGGTACGGTTGAGCAGGATCTCGACCCCGGACATCGCCACGCTGGCGGCGTACAGTCGCAGGATGTAGCGCACGAGGTCGCCGGTGTGCTCGCAGGCCTGAGCGCACAGGAACGCGAACAGCGGGAACGCCAGCCGGCCGACCCAGTGCATCGGCAGCTGGACAGCGGGCGGGGACAGCACCGCCGCATGGTCGGCGAGCATAAACAGGCAGGCGGCGACCTTGAGCGTGAAGGTGTTCACCGTCGTGTCCCGGAATCCTGCATGGTCGGCGCGGGCAGCGCGGGCAATGTCCGGAGGAACGCGTCGGAACCGGGAACGGATGCCGACGCCGGTGACGCGGCCACCTGGACGTGCGGGGCAACGCCGATGGTCTGCATGCCGGGCGCCGCCGGCAGCATCATGCCGATGCCGTACAACAGCAGGATGTGCAGCGGATAGAACGCGTAGAAGAACCAGGTGACGTTCGGCCCGCGCCGCCTGTCGTACAGCAGCATCAGCGGCAGGGCGAGCACCATCATCCATTGGTAGTTCGTCGTCAACGGCGAGGCGCCCATGTTGAAGAAACTGATTCCGAGCATCTCCAGCGTGCTGTGGAACGTTCCCATGACGGGGCCCGAGGGACCCTCGCCGGTGGTGAGCAGGATCCAGTTGTCGATGGCGTAGAACAGCCGTGCCCCGATTGGCGACAGCACCAGCGAGAACAGGGCGTTGAGGCCGATGAACCCGGCCGTCAGCCGGATCCGCCCCTGGCGCGTGGCCCACAGCGTCACGCCGATGACGACGTAGAACAGTCCGCCCTCAAGCCCGACCACGCTGCCCGTGGCCGCCGTGAGTATCGGCGTCAGGTGCGGGAGACGGCCGAGGGCATCGCCGAACAGTACGAATGCGGCGATCAGCAGGCACTGGTACAGCGTGTACAGCGCGATGCCGCACAGCTTGCCTTTCAGCGTTCCGACGTGCAGCAGGGAGATGATGACGACGACCTGCAGCAGCGTCGTGAAGATGTTGTTGCCGATGCCGAGCCCGCTCTGGAGCAGCGACATCAGCAGGCCGCCGATGTAGAGGCGGAGCGCGTAGCGGGGGCGGCTGCGCGTGAACTCGCAGCTCCATCCGCACAGAAACAGGAATATCGGCGACGAGGCGCGTCCGATCCAATGCATCCAGATGGGCATGCCGGGAACGAACTCCGCGATGTGGTCGACCACCATCAGCGCGGTGGCGATGATCTTGAGCGTGAATGCGTTCATCGGGCTCCTTATGCGAGGCATCGGAGCGGCGCGGCTTCGATACGCCGGTATCGGTGAGGCCGCCCGATGCGTGGGACGGGTGACTGCATCGTCGACGATATCGCCGTATTGCCCGGCATCATCGAAAAGACGATGACGGACGCCTGCATACGACATGGATCGTCGTGCATCCGACCATCCGTGCATACGCGTCGAGGGCACCTGCGCTGCACGGCTGGAGTGGTTCTGCAGCTAGATGCCGGATGATCACCACGGCATGTGCATGCGCAGTATCCATATGCCGTCGCGAACGCTGCAATCCAGTGTTCCTCCGAATGACCGCATGCGTCGCTGGTGCAGGGCCAGACCGCGACCGGAACCATGACTCGCCTCGGCGTGTGCCCCGCATGCGTTGAACTGGACGATGCCGATTCCCGATTCGCTGATACGCACATGCACGACATAGGCGTCATCGCCGGCGGTCGCGTGGATGGCGATGTTGGTGTACATGTGATCGATGCAGTCATGCATCGCTTCGGCGCGTTCTTTGTCCATCCGCGCGCTCGCGGCCTCGGTCGCATCATCCAGCGTGCTGATGCCATGAAATCCCAATGACGCCAGAACCCGGTCGTTGTCACGCAGTTGCTGCCGCAATGCCTCGGTCAATGTGCCCGCATATCCGTAGGCGTCGAGCCGATACGACGGTTCCGCGCCTTCCAGCACGTCGATGACGTCGCGGACCTGAGCGAGAGTCATTGATGCAATGGTCCGTATGTCACGCAGACGGGCGGCATGGCCTTCGCCGGCCGTCATGTCGTCGTGCCCCTCTTCCGCGGTGAGGGCGATGAGCGTAAGCCCGCGTGCCGTGGAATCATGGATTCTGCTGGCCAGCGTCACGTCGCGTCGCAGCCGGTCCCGCTCCAGCTTATGCCGACGCACATTGTGCAGTTCCTCATTCGCCATGCGTATGCGACGATGTTCCGCCAATGCGTACCCAACGGCGCAGGCCACGGCGAATGACGCCAGCAATGTGACGATTCCGCCGGGTTCCCACGTCGGAACGTTCATCAGCCATGCCACCGGGAAAACAAGGCAATCGCACAGCAGCAGCACAACGACCAATGAACGCCGTCTCTGGAACGCAAGCATGCCGTACGCCAGCCAGTGAGCCCAAAGCTGCGGGGAGAACGCCATTCCCGGCAGCAGCGTCGCGACGTCGGACGCCAGCACGATGCACGCCCCGCAGAATCCGGTCCACCGGTACATCCCGACGGTCAGCGCCGCCAATACGACCGCCTCGCATATGCGGAACGGGGTATGGGCGGAGCCCGCCAGACATTCGGCCATGGTCAGGGCCACCGCAGACGCGATGCATATCGCCTGGTACGGCCGTGCGCAGTCACGCACTATCGGTATATGCCGGACGAGGGTTTCCGGAGGTATGGTCATGGCATTTGCCTGTACTGTGTCCATGTCCGAATCAGCTGCAGTTTGCTGTGCACGCCGAGCTTGGCGATGGCGTGGCGGATATGCGTTTTGACCGTGGATTCGCTGATCGCCATCTTCCGGGCGACCTCTCGGGCCGTCAACCCCTCGATGGTCCAATCCAGGATTTCAGTCTCACGGGGAGACAGCGGAACGTTCGCCTCCGAGGGGCGTCGCGCCGAGGACAGCCGTCGGTGTGCCTGGGCGGACGAATCGAAGCCGTTCTGTACATACGCAGTCCCCTCGGCACACGCGATCAGGCAACGGCGCAGCTGCCCGACATCGGCTTTGTCCAACAGCGCCTGCGCTCCGAACCTTTGGGCAATGCCCGTATACTGCCGCGGCGAATGCGAGGTCATGCCGTAGATGACGATGTCGTGCGTGAGATGACGAATTCGCTGGCAGACCGTGCCGCCGTCGACGCCGTCCATGCTCATGTCCACCAGGAGCACGTTCGGTCTGTCGTCGATGCCGACGCATCGCTCGACGGCCTCGTCGCCGTCGCGCACCGCCCATATCACGACAACGCAATCGGATAATCGACCTACCATCGCGCGCAGGGCGAGCAATGTCAACGGGTCGTTGTCCACGATGCCGACGCGCATGCGTGTTCCATGAGAACGAACCATATGCGACCCCTCCCTATCCCTTGCCCCCGACCCTTGATACATGGAATCGGCACCATGTTATCCCGAATGCGGTTTCGGCGCACCGGGTGGACGAGCCGGTTCCCGCCAACGTACTGAGCTGTTTTCTCCCGTGAGCGCGGTATCGGCTGCGGGCTGATTTTCGATCAGGTACTAGTGTTTCCCCGCCGATTCCGTTAGTCTTGCCAAGGAAGCAATTCGGATAAGGAGGCAGCGCACGGTGACGGAAGAGATGACGCCACAGTCGCCCGACGAGACGGGCGGCGCCGCGGCTGACGTGGAGATGAGCCAGTATGTGGCCGGCCGCTCGCGCGTCAACGAGGACAAGATCAGGCAGGATGACGAGATCATCAGCCAGTTCGGCGAGTACGAGTACGGCTGGCACGACTCGGACACGGCCGGCGAGGCGGCGAAGAAGGGCATCGACGAAAGCGTCGTGCGCGCCATCTCCGCCGACAAGGGCGAGCCGGAGTGGATGCTCGACATCCGCCTCAAGGGCTACCAGGCGTTCCTGGACAAGCCGATGCCGGACTGGGGCGTGGACCTGAGCGGCTTCAACGCCGACGACTTCAAGTACTACGTCAAGCCGATCGACAAGCCCGCGGCCACCTGGGAGGAGCTGCCCGACGAGATCCGCACCACCTACGACCGGCTCGGCATCCCCGAGGCCGAGAAGAAGCGCCTGGTCTCCGGCGTCGCCGCGCAGTACGAGTCCGAGGTCATCTACAACTCGATCCAGCAGGAGCTCAAGGACCAGGGTGTGATCTTCGTGGACACCGACACCGCGGTGCGCGAGTACCCGGACCTGGTGCGCAAATACTTCGGCACGGTCGTGCCGCCGGACGACAACAAGTTCGGCGCGCTGAACACCGCCGCGTGGTCGGGCGGCTCGTTCATCTACGTGCCCAAGGGCGTCCACGTCGACATCCCGCTGCAGGCGTACTTCCGCATCAACACCCCGAACATGGGCCAGTTCGAGCGCACGCTGATCATCGCGGACGAGGGCTCGTACGTGCACTACGTCGAGGGCTGCACCGCGCCGATCTACTCGACCGACTCGCTGCATGCGGCGATCGTCGAGATCATCGTAGAGAAGCACGCCCGCGTGCGCTACACGACCGTGCAGAACTGGTCGAACAACGTGTACAACCTGGTCACCCAGCGCGCCTACGTGCGCGAGGGCGGCACGATGGAGTGGGTCGACGGCAACATCGGCTCCAAGGCCACGATGAAGTACCCGGCCTGCATCCTGGCCGAGCCGTACGCCAAGGCGGAGACGATGTCGCTCGGCTTCGCGGGCAAGGGCCAGTACCAGGACACCGGCGCGAAGATGATCCACCTCGCCCCGCACACCAGCTCGACGATCGTCGCCAAGTCTATCTCGCGCGGCGGCGGGCGCTCCGCCTACCGCGGCCTGGTCAAGATCGTCGACGGCGCCGAGGGCTCGTCGAACTCGACCGTGTGCGACGCGCTGCTCGTCGACGACTACTCGCGCTCCGACACGTACCCGCATGTGGACGTGCGTGAGGACGACGTCTCGATGGCGCACGAGGCGACCGTCTCCAAGGTCTCCGAGGACCAGCTGTTCTACCTGATGAGCCGCGGCCTGAGCGAGGACGAGGCGATGGGCATGATCGTGCGCGGCTTCGTCGAGCCGATCAGCCGCGAGCTGCCGATGGAGTACGCGCTGGAACTGAACCGCTTGGTGGAACTGCAGATGGAAGGATCGGTGGGCTGAGTCCGATGGCACAGAATACGGAAATCAACATCCCCGTCGCGGATCCGGACGACCCGTACGCGGTGCCGGCCGCGATGCCGTCGAGCGCCGACCGCTCGCCGCGCAGCTTCGACGTCGACGACTTCGCCGTGCCGACCGCGCGCCAGGAGGAGTGGCGCTATACGCCGATCGACCGGGTCGCCGAGTTCTTCGAGGTCTTCGAGCCCGCCGGCACGACGACGGTGGCCGTCGCCAACATCGACGGGTCGCCCGTGGACGCCGGCCGGGTCGGCGTCGCGCGCGTGCCGATGGGCCAGGCGCCCAGCGGCACCGTCTCCAAGCCGACCGATCGCATCGCCGCCGTGGCGTGGAACTCCGCGCGCGAGGCGGTGGTCGTGGCGTTGCACGCCGACACCGACCAGCCGGTGCTGGTCGACGTGCGCGGCGGCGGCATGGACCCCGACGCCCTGCACCTGGTGATCGTCGCGGACGACGGCGTGCACGCCGACGTGGTCGTGGAGCACCACGGCGCGGCACGCATCGCCGAGGGCGTGGAGATCGCCACCGGGCGCGGCTCCCAGGTCTCCACCACCTTCGTGCAGGAGTGGGACCGCGGCTCCAAGCACGTCGGCGGCCACCGCATCCACGTGGGCGAGGGCGCCACGCTGCGCCACTCGATGGTCACGCTCGGCGGCGACGTCGTGCGCATCCGCATGGACCAGGACTTCGGCGGCCCGCAGGGCGACCTCAACATGCTCGGCGTCTACTTCGCCGACCCGGGCGAGCACATCGAGCACCGCACGATGGTGGTGCACAACCATCCCGAGTGCCGCTCCCGCGTCGTGTACAAGGGCGCGCTGGACGGCGAGGGCGCGCATTCGACGTGGGTCGGCAACGCGCTGATCGAACCGACCGCGCCGGGCACCGACTCCTACGAGCTCAACCGCAACCTGGTGCTCACGCCGGGCGCGATCGCCGACTCCGAGCCGAACCTGGAGATCGAGAACGGCAACATCGTCGGCGCCGGCCACGCCAGCTCGGTGGGCCGCTTCGACGACGAGGAGCTGTTCTACCTGCAGTCGCGCGGCATCCCGGAGGCCGAGGCGCGCAAGCTCGTGGTCCGCGGCTTCTTCGGCGAGCTCGTGGACGAGATCGGCATCGGCCAGATCGCCGACCACCTGATGACCATCATCGACCGCCGGCTGACGCGCGGCGAGTCCGAAGCCATGACGAACGTTCTGGAGGAGAAGTAAGATGTCGACACTGCAAATCAAGGACCTGGTCGCCTCGGTCGAGACCAAGGACGGCCGCAAGCGGATCCTCAAAGGCGTCAACCTGACCGTGAACTCGGGCGAGACGCACGCGATCATGGGCCCCAACGGCTCGGGCAAGTCCACGCTCGCCTACACGCTCGCCGGCCACCCGAAGTACGAGGTCGAGTCGGGCCAGGTGCTGCTCGACGGCCAGGACCTGCTGGCCATGACCCCGGACGAGCGCGCCAAGGCCGGCCTGTTCCTGGCGATGCAGTACCCGGTCGAGGTGCCGGGCGTGTCGATGACCAACTTCCTGCGCACCGCGAAGACCGAGATCGACGGCAAGGCCCCGGCGATCCGCACGTGGACCAGGGAGCTCACCGATGCGATGAAGCGCCTGAAGATGGACCCGAAGTTCGCCACGCGCTCGGTCAACGAGGGCTTCTCCGGCGGCGAGAAGAAGCGCGCCGAGGTGCTGCAGCTCGAGCTGCTCAGACCGAAGTTCGCCGTGCTCGACGAGACCGACTCCGGCCTGGACGTCGACGCGCTGCGCATCGTCTCCGAGGGCGTGAACCGCGCCAAGGAGAGCACAGGCCTGGGCATCCTAATGGTCACGCACTACACGCGCATCCTCAAGTACATCAAGCCGGACATCGTCCACGTGTTCGCCGACGGCCACTTCGTCAAGACCGGCGGCCCCGAGCTGGCCGACGAGCTCGAGGAGCAGGGCTACGACCAGTTCCTGCCCGAGGGCGCCGGCTCGGAATCGGCGCTGGCATGACGGGCCCGGGAGCCGGCGTGGCCGGCATCGACTTCGGCGCGATCCGCGGGCAGTTCCCGATCCTGGACCAGCGGGTCCACGGGCATCCGCTGATCTACCTCGACTCCGCGGCGACCGCGCAGAAACCCCAATGCGTGATCGACGCGGAGGCCGAGTTCTACGAACGCGACAACGCGGCCGTGCACCGCGGCGCGCACGAGCTGGCGGCGCGCAGCACCGTCGCGTTCGAGCACGCCCGCGCCGCGGTGGCCCGGCTGGTCGGCGCGTGCGCGGACGAGGGCGGCGAGGAGATCGTCGTGACCTCGGGCGCGACCGCCGGACTGAACCTGCTGGCCACCGCGTTCGGCAACGCCTCGCTGGGCCGCGGCGGGGCCGCGGCCGCGCGCTTCGCGCTGCGCCCGGGCGACGAGATCGTCGTCTCGAAGGCCGAGCACCACTCGGTGCTCCTGCCGTTCCAGGAGCTCGCTGCCCGCACCGGCGCGACGCTGAAATGGTTCGACCTGGACGACGAGGGCCGCATCCGCGCCGACATGGCCGACGAGGTGATCACCGAGCGTACGCGCATCGTGGCCGTCACCCACGTGGCCAACGTCACCGGCGCGATCACCGACATCGCGCCGATCATCCGCCGGGCCCACGCGGTGGGGGCGCTGGTCGTCCTCGACGCCTGCCAGTCGGTGCCGCACCTCGCCGTCGACTTCCACGCGATGGACGTGGACTTCGCGGTGTGGAGCGCGCACAAGATGTACGGACCGACCGGCGTCGGCTTCCTGTACGGCCGGCGCGAGCTGCTGGAGGCGCTGCCGCCGGCCTCGTTCGGCGGGTCGATGGTCGAGCTGGCCTGGATGGACCGCGAGGCGCGCTACATGGCGCCGCCGGCGCGGTTCGAGGCCGGCACCCAGCCGGTCGCCCAGGTGGTGGCCGCCGGCCGGGCCGCCGCATGGATGATGGACATCGGCATGGCCGCCATCGAGGCGCATGAGCGCCTGATCGCGGCCGAGCTGCTGCGCCTGGGCGACATCGAGGGCGTGCGCGTCCTCGGGCCGCGCGACAACGCCGGCCGGATCGGCACGGTCGCCTTCGACGTACAGGGCGTGCACCCGCACGACGTCGGCCAGTTCCTCGACGCGCAGGGCATCGCCATCCGCGTCGGGCACCACTGCGCGCAGCCGGTGCACCGCCACTTCGGGCTGTACGCGTCCAACCGCGCGTCCAGCGGGGTCTACAACACCGTGGACGACGCGGCGGCGCTGGTCGAGGCGGTCGCCAAGGTGCGCCCGTTCTTCAGGGTGTGACGCTATCCTGTTGAACGGCAATGGCGTGGCCGCGCCGAGCGCGGCCACGATGACGGCGTCGGAGGAGCGAGAGGCATGGATTTCGGCATGAGCGGCGACGATCTGGAGCAGATGTACCAGGAGGTGATCCTGGAGGCGTCCCGCGACCCGCACGGCCGCGAACGCTTCGCGCCCGACCTGGCGGACGAGTCGTCGGCGCGGGCCGGCGACGCCGTGGTCCGCGCCAGCCACGAATACTGCGCGGCGGGGGAGTCGCACCAGTTCAACCCGACCTGCGGCGACGAGGCGACCGTGCACGTCGAGGTCTCCGACGGCTCTGACGGCGGCCCGCACCGCATCGAGCGCATCGTGTGGGATGGCCACGGCTGCTCGATCTCCCAGGCCAGCCTGTCGATCATGGTCGACCTGGTCGACGGCCGGACCGTGGACGAGGCCATGCACCTGGCGAACGAGTTCCACCGGCTCATGGACTCGCGCGGCGCCGGCCTGCAGGACGACGCCGCCGAGGAGGAGCTGGGCGACGCCGTGGTGTTCCAGGGCGTGTCCAAGTACCCGATGCGCATCAAATGCGCGCTGCTGGGTTGGGAGGGCATGAAGGCCTCGGTCGCGCAGGCGCTGGCCCGCGTCGACCGGGCCGGGTGATTTCGGCCAGGGCTGAATCGTCTCCGGGCATTGCGGCGGACGATGCCGGAACCGTAGAATGGACTATCCGCAAGAACGTTGTATTGGAGCGCATCATGAACGATAACCTGGTTCCCGAGCCGCAGAGCACCGTGCTCGATTCCGTCGAAAAGGCTCTTGGCGACAAGGAGACGGCGCGTCGCGTGATGCTCAACCCCTCGCTGGCCCGGGGGCTGTCCGGCGGCGCCGCGCAGGGCGGGACCGGGGCGGACGGCACGGCCGGATCCGCCGGCGGCGATGAGGCGGCGGGCAGCGCGGCGCATGACGGCGCGCACGACTGCTCGTGCGGCGGCTCCTGCGCCTGCGGGGAGGAGGGCGGCATCCCGCTCAAGGCCGTCGACGAGATCGGACGGGCCACCGCGGCCGACGTGCGCGAGGCGCTGCACCAGGTCATCGACCCCGAACTCGGCATCGACGTCATCGATCTGGGGTTGGTGTACGGCATCGAGATCGACGCGCTGGGCCGCGCCATCATCACGATGACGCTGACGACCCCGGCCTGCCCGCTGACCGACCTGATCGAGGACGAATGCGCGAGCATGCTCGCCGGCCTGGTCGAGGAGTTCCGCATCGACTGGACGTGGCAGCCGCGCTGGACGATGGACAAGATCACCCCCGAGGGGCGCGAGCAGCTGGCGGCGCTCGGCTTCAACTTCGATTCGATGCCGCAGTACTGAGCGTGCCGACGCATGCGGTCGGGCCGGGCCGGGCGGGTACGCCGCGCCGCGGGTCGCCGCCGGGCGGGCGGTTGCGTGCGTTCCGACGGACGGGCCACGGCATGCCGGCATGCAACGCACGCATGAACGATATGCATGGCGAAGGGGCCGTGCATCCCGATTCTTCCGGGATGCACGGCCCCTTCGCCATTGCTGTGCGGTGACGGTCAGTCGTCGACGACGGTGTTCTTCGGCACGACGGTGATGCCGTCCGGGGTCACTGTGAAGCCGCGGGCCAGATCGTGCTCGGTGTCGATGCCGACCGTGGAGTTCTCGGTGAGCACGACGTTCTTATCGAGGATCGCCTTGTACACGCGGGCGCGGCGGTTGATCACGACGCCGTCGAACAGGATCGAGTCCACGACCTGCGACCACGAATGGATGCGCACGTTCGGGGAGAGCACCGAGTGGTGGACCTCGCCGCCCGAGACGATGACGCCGGGGGAGACCAGCGAGTCGGTCGCGTGGCCGAGGCGGTCGCGGCCGGCGTGCACGAACTTCGCCGGCGGCAGGTTGCCCGACATCGTGTAGATCGGCCACTCCGAGTTGTACAGGTTGAACTCCGGCACGTAGGAGATCAGGTCCATGTGCGCGTCGTAGAACTGCTTGAGCGTGCCCACGTCGCGCCAATAGGCGTGGTCGGTCGGGGTCGCGCCCGGGATGTCGTTGGTGTTGAAGTCGTACACGCCGGCCTCGTTACGGCCCGCGAAGTACGGGGCGATGTCGCCGCCCATGTCGTGCTTGGTGTTCTCGGCCTTCTCGTCCTTGGCCAGCGCGTCGAACAGGGCGTCCGTGTTGGCCACGTAGTTGCCCATCGAGGCGAGGAAGGAATTCGGGTCGTCCGGCAGGCCGGTGGTGGTCTCCGGCTTCTCCTGGAAGCTCTTGATCATGTTCGGGTGCTCGGGGTCGACCTCGATGACGCCGAACTGGTTGGACTGGCTCAGCGGCTGGCGGATGCCGGCGACGGTGAACTCGGCGCCCGACTCGATGTGCTGCTGCACCATCTGGCTGAAGTCCATGCGGTAGACGTGGTCGGCGCCGACGATGACGACGATGTCCGGGCGCACGTCCTCGATGATGTTGATGGTCTGGTAGATGGCGTCCGCGGAGCCGAGGTACCAGTGCTTGCCGAGGCGCTGCTGCGCCGGCACCGGGGAGACGTAGTTGCCCAGCAGCTGGGAGAAGCGCCACGTCATCGAGATGTGGCGGTCGAGGGAGTGCGACTTGTACTGGGTCAGCACGATGATCTGCTGGTAGCCGGAGTTCACGAGGTTGCTCAGCGGGAAGTCCACGAGGCGGAACACGCCGCCGAAGGGGACGGCCGGCTTCGCGCGGTCCCGGGTCAGCGGCATCAGACGAGTTCCTTCGCCTCCCGCCAGCACGATGGATAGAATCTTCGGATTCTTTTTGGACATCCGATACTCCTCTCTTAGAGCGTCTTTCGACACCGCACTGCGTTGTTTTGATTCGCTTCCTTGCAAATCACTTACATTGACAATAATTGCATAAAAATCTCAAACCGCAAGGCAAGACGCCCCGCATGTCATTGACTTTTCAGTGAATTCGAGTCGAATAGAAAGCCACCGCGCTGGACGCGGCGACGTTCAGGCTGTCGACGCCGTTGCACATCGGGATGCGCACCGTCAGGTCGGCGCGCGCAATGGTGTGCGGCGACAGGCCGTCGCCCTCGGTGCCGAAGATCAGCGCGAGCCTGTCGATGTACTGCGGGTCGCCGGGATCGGCCTCGAGCCGGCGCACCAGCTCGTCCAGCGGGATCGAGTCGTCCTCCAGCGCCATCGCCGCGGTGACGAAGCCGAGCGAACGCAGCTCGTCCATGCCCTCGAACGGCCAGTAGCGGGTGTCGTCGCCGCCGATCCGGGTCCACGGCACCTGGAACACCGTGCCCATCGACACGCGCGCGGCGCGCCGGTACAGCGGGTCGCCGCACGAGGGCGTGACCAGCACGGCGTCCACGCCGAGCGCGGCGGCCGAGCGCATCAGCGCGCCGACGTTGGTGTGGTCGACGATGTTCTCCATCACCGCGACGCGGCGCGCGCCACGGCACACCTCCTCGACGCCGGGCAGCGGCCAGCGTCGCATCGCCGCCAGCGCGCCGCGGTGCAGCCGGTAGCCGGTCAGCCGCCTCAGCTGCTCGGGGGAGGCGACGTACACCGGCACTTCGGCGCCCCAGCGCCGGTCGATGGCCTCGAAGGTGCCGGCCATGCCCTCGATCCACGGCTCCTCGACCAGCAGCGACAGCGGCTCGCGGCCGGCGGCCAGCGCACGCTCGATGACCTTGGGCGATTCGGCGATGAAGATGCCGCGCTCGGGCTCGAGGCGGTTGCGCAACTGCAGCTCGGTGAGGTTCGTGTAGGCGGACACGCGCTCGTCGTCGACGGAGTCAAGATGGATGAACCTCATGGATACGCCTTTCGCCACGGCCGCCGTCCGGCGGCGGATACAAAGAAACCCCTTGGGAGCCGAAATCTACGCGGTCAGGGTATCATCCCGTGCCCACATTCGCGCCAAAGAGCGCACTGCCCGTGCGTTCGATACCGCGTTCAGGTCGTCGTCGACGGGTCCGCGCGGGCGCCCGGGATCATGGCCGTGTTCCGTGTACCCGCGAATATCCCATACGTCCGCAACACGCCGCCCGGCCGCCTGTGGCCGACACGGCGGGGCAACTCGCCGTCGCCGATCCGGCAGATGGATATCGGCATCCGTACTCCCTCGATTACGCTCTGGGATTGGATTCGGCCCGCCCGGGCTGTTGTACGATTAAGGCATCGAGCGAACACGAGGCGACGCAGAAAGGGGATGCAGACATGGCGACTTCGACTCGCATCGACGTGAAGCCCGTGCCCGTATACACGCCGCCGGCCGACGGCGCCCGTGATCTCCACGATGAACAGTGGGCGAGGATGACCAGGGGCGCGCGTTTCGTCGTGGCGTGCCACGCAAAGGAGCTTCTCGCGCATGGGACTCAGCATCGTAAGGGAACGTCTCTGTTCTGAGGCGCACCAGACGGCGCTCAGACGATTCGTATGCTGCGACGGCGGGCCCGAATGGGCCATGGACGCGCAGCGGTACATCCGCGACATCAACATCCGTAGGCATGCGGACGACAGCGAGATCATGCTGCTCGTCGTCGCCGGCGCCAGCGAATACACGGACAGGGTGCTCGGCTTCTGCGAATACGGCGTCGCGGCTGAGACCACCGACGACGAACCGGGCTTCTACCAGATTTCGTACATCGCCACCGCACTCGAGACCAGAGGGAAGCACATGGGCGACCTTCTGCGCGCGGCGGTCCTCGACAGGCTTTGCGACGACGCGTTCAGAACCGGTCGCACCCCGTTCGTCGTCACGCAGATAGACCCGCGCAACAAGCCGAGCGCCGCGCTGTTCCGCAGGTTCGGGTTCGCCGACGAGGGCGAGGACCCGGAGGACCCGGGATACGGGCTCTTCCGGTTTTCGTGTGTGTGATGGGAGAGCCGTGGGGCATCATGGTTGGTTGTGAAGAAGATAACCGAAGATGTCTCACGGCCTGTACGCGAGTTTAACAGGTTCGACGGGGATGCG